>JAQGIW010000157.1 GCA_028290905.1 Caulobacteraceae bacterium
CGCGAAGGTCCATGGAATAGGGAGCCGTCATCCAGGCTGGCCTCCTCGCCCAGCATGGACTCTGAATCAGATCAGCCCTGATTTGGGAATCCCGATTCCGTCAAAAGGCGGCTTGCTCTAGTGGCGGAACACCCTCACGCCGGTGAACGCCATGGCGACGCCGGCCTCGTCGGCGGCGGCGATCACCTCGGCGTCGCGGATCGAGCCGCCGGGCTGGATCACCGCCGTCGCGCCGGCCTCCACGGCCTGCAGCAGGCCGTCCGCGAAGGGAAAGAAGGCGTCGGAGGCGCAGGCCGAGCCCTGGGCCAGGGACTGGGGGAGGCCGGCCGTCTGCGCCGCCTCGGCCGCGCGCAGGGCGGCGATGCGGGCGGAGTCCCTGCGGTTCATCTGGCCGGCTCCGATGCCGGCGGTCTGGCCGTCCTTGGCGAATACGATGGCGTTGGACTTGACGTGCTTGGCGACGGCGAAGGCGAACAGCATGTCGCGCGTCTCGGCCGAGGTCGGGGCTCGTTTGGTGACGACCTTCAGGTCGGCCTCGGTGATCCGGGCGTTGTCCCGCCCCTGGATCAGGAAACCGCCGGCCACGCTCTTGAAGGTCTCGCCGGGCGCGGTCGGATCGGGAAGGGCGCCGGTGATGAGGAGGCGCAAATCCCGTCGCCGTCGGAACACTTCGATGGCGTCGTCGTCGGCCTCCGGCGCGATCACCACCTCGGTGAAGATCTTGACGATCTCGCGCGCGGCGGCGACGTCGAGCCGGCGGTTCACCGCCACGATGCCGCCGAAGGCCGACACCGGATCGCACTCCAGGGCGCGCAGATAGGCGCCCTTCAGGTCGTCGCCCAGGGCCACGCCGCAGGGGTTGGCGTGCTTGATGATGGCCACCGCCGCCCAGGCCGCCGGGTCGAATTCGGCGACGAGCTCCACCGCCGCGTCGGTGTCGTTGATGTTGTTGTAGCTGAGCGCCTTGCCCTGGACCTGCCGCGCGGTGGCGACGCCGGGGCGGGGGTTCGGGAAGACGTAGAGGGCGGCGGGCTGGTGCGGGTTCTCGCCGTAGCGCATCACCTGACTGAGCTCGCCGCCGATCTGCTTGCGCGCCGGCCAGTCCCCTGCGGCGCCCTCCGCGTCGCCGACCTGTTTCGCGAACCAGGCGGCGATGGCGCCGTCGTAGGCGGCGGTGCGGGCGAAGGCGCGGGCGGCGAGACCGCGGCGCAGGGAGAGCGGCGTCGTCCCGGTGCCCGCCTTGAGGGCGGCGAGCATCTCGGCCACATCCTGCGGCGCCGTGCAGACCGCCACATAGGCGTGGTTCTTGGCCGCCGAGCGGATCATCGCCGGGCCGCCGATGTCGATGTTCTCCACGCAGGCGTCGAAGTCGCCGCCCGCCGCCACCGTCGCCTCGAAGGGGTAGAGGTTCACGTAGAGGAGGTCGACGCCGACGATGCCGTGCTCCGCCATGGCCCGGGCATGCTCGGGCGCCGCGCGGACCCCCAGCAGGGCGCCGTGGACCGCGGGGTGCAGGGTCTTGACCCGGCCGTCCATCATCTCCGGATGGCCGGTGACCTCGGCCACGTCGATGACCGGCAGGCCGGCGGCGGCGATGGCGGCGCGGGTCCCTCCGGTGGAGACGATCTCCACCCCGAGCTCGACCAGGGCGCGGACGGTGTCGATCAGCCCGGTCTTGTCGGAGACCGAGATCAGGGCCCGGCGAACCGGGACCTGATCGGGGGCGGGCGGAAAGGCGGGCGCGCTCATGCGGGGCTCCTCAAGGACAGTGGGAAGGCGCCCAGGCGTGCGGCAAGACGGTCGGCCGTCCCCGCGCTTCCCGGTGGTCGTCCACCTCATCGCCAGTCACGCGGTGCGCGGAAAATAGGGGCCGGCGTGGGGGTGTCAACGTCGCGCCGCCCAGAGCCTGGCGACGTTTCTCCGAAACGTCTGAATCAGGCTCTGCACTCCAAGTCCAAAGCACGATCCAGATATAAGGTTTTACCTGATGTCATTGAGCTTTGGCGCGGCGGAGTCGGGCGATGAAGAAGCCGTCCAGTCCGCCCTCCGCATGATGAGGGAGGATGCGCAGCCAGCCTTCGCCGGCCAGGCTGGCGGCCGGTGAACCGGCCTCGCCGGCCTCGACCATGTCCAGGGCGAACCCGGGGTGGGCGGCCAGGAAGCCGCGGACCTGGGCCTCGCCCTCCTCCGGCTCCAGGGAGCAGACGCTGTAGACCAGCCGCCCGCCGGCCTTCACCCGGGCGGCGGCCGAGGAGAGGAGCCTGGCCTGGACCTGCGCCAGAGCCGGGATGTCCCCCGGTCGGGCGTTCCACAGCACGTCCGGGTGCCGGCGGAACGTCCCGGTGGAGGTACAGGGGGCGTCCAGCAGGACAGCGTCGAACTCGCGCGCGTCGGGCCAGGCCCCGGCGTCGACGGCGTGGGTCTCGGCGCTGAGGCCGGTGCGCGCCAGCGCTGCCGTCACCCGGCGCAGCCGCCCGGCCGACTGGTCGAGGGCGGTCACCACCGCCCCGGCCGCGGCCAGCTGAAGGGTCTTGCCGCCCGGCGCCGCGCAAAGGTCGAGCGCCGTCTCGCCCGGGCGCACATGCAGCAGGCGGGCGGGGAGGGCGGCGGCGCGATCCTGCACCCACCAGCGCCCCTCGTCATAGCCGGGCCAGGTGGCCACGTCGCCGCGCCGGACCAGGCGCAGCGAACCCTCCCCCAGCGCCTCCGCCTCCACAGCCTCGGCCATGGCGGCGTCGGCCGGATCGCGCAGGGTGAGGTCGGTGGCCGGTTCGACGGCGATCCGGGCGGCGACCGCCAGGGCCTCCCCCTCGCCGAAGGCGGCCCGCCAGCGGGCGAGCAGCCACGGCGGCGCCAGCAGCTCCGGGGATTCGGCGGGGGGCCCCTCCCGCAGGATGGCGCGCAGCACCGCGTTGACGAGGCCACGCAGCGGCTTGGGGGCCAGGCTAACGGTGGTGTCGACGGCGGCGAAGGCCGGAGTGTCGAGCCAGAAGGCCTGGGCGAGGCCCAGCCGCAACAGGTCGCGGGCCGGCGGCGGCGGTTCGCGCTTCAGCCGCGCGTCCAGCGCCCGGTCGATCGGCCCCAGCCGCCGCAGCGTCGCCATCACCACCGCCCGGGCGAAGCCGCGGTCCTGGGGCGACAGCGACAGGTAGCGGCCGGCGCTCAGGGCCTCGTCCAGGCCGCCGCGCCGGCCCAGGGCCGCCTGCAGAAGGGTCAGGGCGGCTTGGCGGGCGACCAGGGCGGCGTTGGGGGCGGAGTCGGCGGCGTTCACGCTCCGCCCCCTGCCCCCTAACGGGGCGCGGGGCAAGGGACCATGCTGCACGGAGGACAGCCGACGGCTTTCGCGTTAAGAGGACGCGCCCATGAACCGCCGCCGCCTGATCCTTACCGCCGCCCTCGCGCTCGCGCCCGTCGGGCCGGCGCCCGCCTTGGGCCAGCCTGCGCCTCCATTCCGGCCCGGCATGCCCCCGGCGGTGATCGACAAGCTCCTCAAGCTGATCGCCGCCCTTGGGGTCGATACCGTGCTGCCCGCGCCCATCGCCGCCGCACTTGGGCTCGGCGCGGCCGGACAGCCCTGGCCGGACCGCCAGTTCGCCGTGCAGTCCGAGCAGGACGGCTCGCATCACGCCGTGGCGATCCATCGCGGCGCCGACCCGGACATGATCTTCTCGGTGAGCGGTCCGGCCGCCATCTCGATCTTCCGCGCCCATCGGGACGGAGCCCTGGTGGGCGCCACCGCCTACTTCCCGGAGACCCATCTGACCGCGAACCTGCCCCTGGGCCAGTCGCAGGCGGACTTCGCCGCCGAGGGGGCCTTCTGGGCCGCCCATGTGGACGCCCTACTAAACCAGCTCTGAGGGGCGCGCTTGGCTGTGAGGCGCCCGCAGGGGTAGACTGGCGGGGCATGAAAGACATCCCGCCCCCCAACGCCGCGCCGGGCAAGGCCCTCAGCCCCGCGGCCCGCCGCGCGCTGGAAGAGGCCGCCCAGCGCCGAGCGGCCGAGGAGGCCCGATTCGAGGTCTCGATCGAGCGCGGCGGCCCGGCTGGGCCGGAGCCGACCCGGTACGGAGACTGGGAGCGCAAAGGCGTCGCGGTCGACTTCTGAACACGTTCCGAAAAGTGGGAGCCGGTTTTCGGATAAAACGAGCGCCGAACAAAGAGCCGGAGGGGCGATCTAATCCGTCAGATCGCAACTCGCCCTATCGCTTCGTCGCAAGGGGGCGCGATCTGCGCTAAGGGCCGGCGATGACCCTGGCCACGTTTGTCGTCAACTTCTTCGTCGCCCTGTTCGCCCTCATCGATCCGGTCGGCAATGTGCCGCTGTTCGCGGCGGCGACCCAGGGCGCGACGCCCGCCGGGCGGCGGCTGACGGCGATCTACATCGCCATCTTCGCCTTCGTCTTCCTGGGGGCCTTCTACCTCACCGGGCTCGCCATCCTGCGCTTCTTCGGAATCTCGATGTCGGCCTTCCGCATCGCCGGCGGCATCCTGTTGCTGCTGCTCGGCCTGGACATGGCGCGAGGCGACCTGCTGCACTCCTTCGCCGACTCCGGGGCCGAGACGTCGGCGCTGTCGACGCAGGACTACGCCAAGGCGCGCTTCGAGAGCCTGATCGTGCCGTTCGGCATCCCCCTGCTGATCGGCCCCGGTGCGATCTCCTCGGCGGTGATCTACGCCGAGGAGGCCAGGGGCCTCGGTCCGGCCGGGACCGCCGCGGGGCTGGGGGTGATCACGGCGGTGTGCGCCCTCATCGTGGCGGCGTTCTGGTTCACCAGCCTGATCTCGCGGGCGCTCGGCAGGATCGGCATGGTCATCGTGGTCAGGGTGCTGGGCCTGATCCTGTGCGCCATGGCCATCCAGTTCATGCTCGCCGGGTTGGCTGGTTCGACCATGAATCTGGTGCGCGGAGAAACCGTCACTCCCTATCCTCCCGCCGCCACCCATTCGGCGCTCCGGCGTTGATAGTGAATTCCTTGCCTGCCGCCTGTTCGGGGCGCCGATTGAAAGCGGGCGGGATCGGGTGTACCGCGCCCGCCGATCGCCGAAGGTTGGGCGCGGTCTTGGAGACCACAGGATTTGGGCGCCCACGTGCCGGCCGAGACGATCGCTAAGATCAAGGCGCCCCCGCTGGCCCGGAACGGCGAGCCGCAGGCGGCCGAGCCGGCGCTTCGCCGGCGGAGTTTCGCCGCCCTGACCCTGGGCGCTGTGGGGGTGGTGTTCGGCGACATCGCCACCAGCCCGCTCTACGCCCTGCGCGAGGCCCTGGCGCACGCACGGCCGGTCGGGCCGCCGCACATCGCGGTCCTCGGCGTGGTGTCCCTCATCCTCTGGACCCTGACCCTGATCGTCACGGTGAAGTACGTCGCCTTCCTGATGCGAGCCGACAACAAGGGCGAGGGCGGACCGGTGGCGCTGATGTCCCTGGCCCAGCGGGCCCTGGGGCGGCCGTCGACGGCGCTGTTCGTGCTGGGCATCGTGGGGGTGTCGCTCTTCTACGGCGACGGGGTGATCACCCCGGCCTTCTCGGTGCTCTCGGCCGTGGAGGGCCTCAGGGTCGCCCCGCACATCGGCCATCTGCTGGCGCCCTATGTGCTGGCGATCGCCGCCGGCATTCTCGTCACTCTGTTCCTCGTCCAGGCCAAGGGCACCCAGAGCGTGGCGGCCCTGTTCGGCCCGGTGATGAGCCTTTGGCTGCTGAGCCTCGCGGCCCTCGGGCTCTACCACCTCGTCGACGATCCGTCGGTGTTGCGGGCGATCAACCCGTACTGGGCGGTTCGCTTCCTGGCCGAAAACGGCTTCGTCGGCTTCGTCATCCTCGGAAGCGTGTTCCTGGCGGTGACGGGCGCGGAGGCGCTCTACGCGGACATGGGCCATTTCGGAAAGGCGCCGATCCGGACTGCGTGGCTGTTCCTGGTCTTTCCCTGCCTGGCGCTGAACTACCTGGGCCAGGGGGCTCTGGTCCTCCACCACCCCCACGACCGCGCCAACCCCTTCTTCCACATGGTGCCGCACTTCGCCTACTGGCCGGTGCTGTTCCTGGCCACCGCCGCCGCGGTGATCGCCAGCCAGGCCGTGATCTCCGGCGCCTTCTCGATGACCCGCCAGGCGGTGCAGCTGGGCCTGGTGCCACGCATCGACATCAAGCGCACCTCGGAGACCCAGTCGGGCCAGATCTTCGTGCCTGCCGTCAACGGAATGATGATCCTGGGCGTGCTCCTGCTGCTGGGCGTGTTCCAGAGCTCGCACCGCCTGGCTTCGGCCTATGGGGCGGCGGTGACCGGCACCATGTTCATCAGCACCCTGCTGGCCTGGGTGGTGGTCCGCCACCTGTGGCGCTGGGGCCGCCTGCGCGCCGCCGCTCTCCTGGTTCCCATCGCCTTGGTCGACGCCGTGTTCCTGTCGTCGAACCTGTTGAAGCTCGCCGAGGGCGCCTGGTTGCCGCTCGCCTTCGGGGTCGGCCTGGTGATTGTCATGTGGACCTGGTCGCGAGGCGTGAGGATCCTCACCGAGAAGACCCGCGCCGACAGCATCTCGCTCAAGGAGCTGTGCGAGATGCTCAGCCGCCGCCCGCCGTTCCGCACCCCCGGCACCGCCATCTTCCTCACCGCAAATCCCGACCTCGCGCCGGTGTCGCTGATGCACAACCTCAAGCACAACAAGGTGCTGCACGAGCGCAACGTCATTCTCACCATCGAGACGGCCGAGACGCCCCGGGTGAAGGAACAGGATCGCGTGCGCATCGAGCCGATCAACGCCGACTTCAAGCGCGTGACCCTGACCTACGGCTTCATGGAGAGCCCTAACGTTCCCAAGACGCTTACCAAGTGCCGCGCCCTGGGGCTGAAGTTCGACATCATGTCCACCAGCTTCTTCATGGGCCGGCGGTCCATCGTGCCGGACGCGCGGTCGGGCATGCCGCTATGGCAGGACCACCTGTTCATCTTCCTGATGAAGAACGCCGCCAACCCCACGGACTTTTTCAAGATCCCCCCCGGCCGGGCCGTCGAGTTGGGCACCCAGCTCACGGTGTAGGAGAGTTGCGGACGGCCGCCATCCGCGGGAACTTCCAGATTTCCGTGGTTTGATCGCGCGCTTCGCGCGCACGAAATCGAGAGGCCGGCTTCAGGAACGCGGGCCTCTTGGCTCCTTGGCTTCTTGGCGTTCAAGGCCGCTGCACCCCCCGGGGTGGCATGGCGCTGCCCGGCGCGGAGGCGTAGACTTGCGCCGGATAGGGGGAGCCGAAGCGGATGCTTATCGCGATACTGACGCTCGCGCTGGCGCTGCTGGGGCTGTTCCTGGCAATGTCGGCGATCAAGATCGTGCCTCAGGGATACGAATACACGGTGGAGCGGTTCGGCCGTTACACCCGCACGCTCAAGCCTGGCATCACCATCCTCACGCCGTTCATGGAGGGCGTCGGGCGCAAGGTGAGGGTCATGGAACAGGTGCTCGACGTGCCGCGCCAGGAGGTGATCACCAAGGACAACGTGACGGTGCAGGTGGACGCCATCGTCTTCATCCAGGTGATGGACGCCGCGGCGGCCGCCTACCGCGTCGCCAACCTTAACTTCGCCATCGGCCAACTGACCATGACCAACCTGCGTACGGTGGTCGGCTCCATGGAACTCGACGAGGTGCTCTCTCAGCGCGACCAGATCAACACCCGCCTCCTGACCGTCATCGACGAGGCCACCGGCCCCTGGGGGGTGAAGGTGGCGCGCATCGAGATCAAGGACCTCCAGCCGCCGCCCGACATCACCAACGCCATGGCCCGCCAGATGAAGGCCGAGCGCGAGAAGCGGGCGGTGATCACCGAGGCCGAAGACGAGCGCCAGGCGGCCGTGACCCGGGCCGAAGGCGCCAAGCAGTCGGCCATCCTGCAGGCCGAGGGCCGCAAGGAGGCCGCCTATCGCGACGCCGAGGCCCGCGAACGTTCGGCCCAGGCCGAGGCGGCCGCCACCAAGAGCGTCTCCGACGCCATCGAGGCCGGCAGCGTCAACGCCCTCAATTACTTCGTGGCCCAGAAATACGTCGAGGCCTTCGCCCGGCTGGCGGATTCCCCCCAGCAGCGGACGGTGATCGTCCCCACCGACATGGCCGGCATCGCCGGCTCCATCGCCGGCATCGCCGAACTGGTGAACGCGGCCCGCCGCGACTCTGCCGGCGCCGCGGCGCCGCGGCGGCCCGCCGCTTCCCCGACGGGGGCCTGAGCGATGAGCGGGCTTGTCGAGATCTTCACCGACCACGCCCTCCTCGCATGGATGGCGATCGCCGCCGTGCTCCTGACCATCGAGCTGCTCACGGGATCGGGCTGGCTGCTGTGGCCGGCCGGCTCTGCCGTCGTCGTCGGGGCGATCAACGCGGGCCCGGACCAGAGTCTGACCGCCCAGGCGGCGACCTTCGCCGCCCTGACCGTTGCCAGCACCTACGCGGGACGCCGGTGGCTGGGCCGGTCGTTCCATCGCGGCCATGATCCCAACGATCCGCTGACCCGGCTCGTCGGGCGCCAGGGCGAGGCCGCCTCCACCTTCGAAGGCGGCCGGGGACGCGTCTTCGTCGACGGCAAGGAATGGGCCGCGGAACTGGTCGGCGACGGCCCGCTGGCCCCCGGCGGCCGCGTCGAGGTGGTGGCCCTGGTCGGCGGCGCGCGCCTGAAGGTGCGGGCGGCCTGACGGCCTCATCGAGGGACTGGGCCCTTGCGTCCTGCGGCAAGGCCCTCTTAAAGCGCCGCTCCGACCCGCACTCGCCAGACCCGCACGCGAAAGACGCCCATGGCCGCCGATCAATCCGTCAACAAAGTCGTCCTCGCCTACTCCGGCGGCCTCGACACCTCGATCATCCTCAAGTGGCTGCAGCAGACCTACGGCTGCGAGGTGGTGACCTTCACCGCCGATCTCGGCCAGGGCGAGGAGCTTGGGCCGGCCCGCGACAAGGCGCTGCTGCTGGGCGTCAAGCCGGAGAACATCTTCATCGAGGACCTGCGCGAGACCTTCGTGCGCGACTACGTTTTCCCGATGTTCCGGGCCAACACGGTCTATGAGGGCCAGTACCTGCTCGGCACCTCGATCGCCCGGCCGCTGATCGCCAAGGCCCAGATCGACATCGCCCGCAAGGTCGGCGCCGACGCCGTCTCCCACGGCTCGACCGGCAAGGGCAACGACCAGATCCGCTATGAGGTCTCCTACTACGCCCTGGAGCCGGACATCCGGGTGATCGCCCCCTGGCGGGAGTGGGAATTCAAGAGCCGCGAGGCCCTGCTGGCCTTCGCCGAGGCCCACCAGATCCCGATCGCCAAGGACAAGCGCGGCGAAGCGCCGTTCAGCGTCGACGCCAACCTCCTGCACTCCTCCTCCGAGGGCAAGGTGCTGGAGGATCCGGACGCCGAGGCGCCGGAGTTTGTACACATGAGGACCATCGCCCCGGAGGATGCCCCCGATAAGCCGACCGTCTTCACCATGGATTTCGAGCGTGGTGATCCCGTCGCCATCGACGGCGAGGCCCTCTCGCCCGCGGCCCTGCTGACGAAGCTCAACCAGCTCGGCCACGACAACGGGATCGGGCGGCTCGACCTGGTGGAGAACCGCTTCATCGGCATGAAGTCGCGCGGCGTCTATGAGACCCCGGGCGGCACGATCCTGCTGGCCGCGCACCGCGGCATCGAGTCGATCACCCTCGACCGCGGGGCGATGCACCTCAAGGACGAGCTGATGCCGAAGTATGCCGAACTGATCTACAACGGCTTCTGGTTCTCCCCCGAGCGCGAGATGCTGCAGGCGGCCATCGACCACTCCCAGGCCCAGGTCAGCGGGCGGGTGAGGGTCAAGCTCTACAAGGGCGCCGTCTCGATCGTCGGCCGCTCAAGCCCCCAGTCCCTCTACGACCAGGATCTCGTCACCTTCGAGGAGGGTCAGAGCGCCTACGACCATCGCGACGCGGCCGGCTTCATCAAGCTCAACGCCCTGCGGCTACGCGTCAAGGCGAGGCGGGACGCGCGTTCACGATAGTTCAGCCTGAGCCAGGACAGGCTGTCCGCGTCTTGTGCGGGTCGGACGCCGAGCCCCTCCCCGCCGCCGGTGTCATTGACCCGGCCTCGCTTCGGGTGGTCTCGTAGGTCGGTGTCGGGCGAGGAGCACGCATGATCAGGATCTGGGGCCGTCGGAGCTCCTTCAATGTCCAGAAGGTGCTCTGGCTCGCCGGCGAGATAGGTCTCCCCTATGAGCCCGTTCGGGCCGGCGGCGACTTCGGCGGGCTCGAGACGACCGCGTTCAGGGCCCTCAATCCTCACGGCCGGATTCCGGTGCTGCAGGACGGCGACGTCACGGTGTGGGAATCCCACGCCATTCTCCGCTACCTGGCGGCCCGCTACGGCCAAGGCGGGTTCTGGGACCACGATCCGGCGATCCGGGCCTGGGCGGACGGCTGGATGGACTGGGCGCAGACGGCGCTGCAGCCCGCATTCCTCGGTGGCGTCTTCTGGGGCTACTACCGCACGCCGGAGGCCGAGCGCGACTGGCCGGCGATCCGGGCCAGCCTGGCCGCGACCACGGCGCTGCTCCGTCTTCTCGACGCGATTCTGGCAACCCGGCCCTTCCTCGCCGGCGAGGGCCTCTCTCTGGCGGACATTCCCGCCGGCACGGTGTTCTACCGGTACTTCGAACTGGATATCGAGCGTCCGCCGCTGGCCAACGTCGAGGCGTGGTACGCTCGGTTACAGGCCCGCCCTGCCTATCGGGAGCACGTCATGGTCCCGTTCGACGAGCTCAAGGGCAAGCGCCAGAACGCCGGCCGCTAGCGCAAACGCCATCTCAAGTGGAATCACCTGGATGGCGATGGTTTGCGCTAGGACTCATACACTGGGGCGGTCGCTGATCGCCGAACCAGTTCCCACTGCGGCGGCGAACGCCTAGCTGGTCTTACGCGACCTTCGGGTAGTCCAGCCCGCGCGCCAGCCAGCAGCCCAAGGTGACTCCTACGACCGCGCCGTCGGGGTCGCGGCGGAAGGCCAGGGTCCAGTCTCCGGGCGCGGTGTGGTCCAGGGCGCGCTGGCAGGGCAGCACCCAGACGTCGGCGCCGACGGGCTCCAGAAACTCCATTCGCCCCTGCCCGAGGGGGCCGGAGAAGCCGGCGTAGAGGACGCCGCCGGCGGCGGTCACCGTCAGCTCGGCTGCTAGTTCGGCGCAGCGATAACGGCCGGCCACGTCCGGGACGCCGGTCGACGGCGAGAGGGGCGCGAGGAGCGTGCTGGCGTTGTCGCCGGGACGGTCCAGCCACAGACCCCCTTCCGCGGGCCTCAGGCGGGGGCCCGCGTCCCGCCCGGCCGAACCGTCCGGACGCAGGTCGAGGGTGTCGGGGGTCAGGCCGAACCGCAGACGAATCTGTCCGGGCGCGCCGGCTTCCGCGCGGACCGACAGTCCTGTCTCGGACTCTGCATAGGCGCCGAGCCAGGCGGGCGGCGGCAGGCTGGGGTCTGGTCCGGGCGCGGTCTCGCCCAGCAGGGCGGCCAGGAGGTCGGCGGCGGCGCCGCTGGCGTTGGCCAGATGGTTGAACATCACCACAATGCTGAGGCGTTCGGACGGGACATGCTGGCGGTGGCTGCGCCAGCCGCGCAGTCCGCCGCCATGTCCGGTGCTCGCCCGGCCGAAGGCGGTCGAGCGGCCAAGGCCGAAGCCGTAGGTCGCCGGCGTTCCGTCGCTGAAGGCGACCGGCGCCGACAGCCGGTTGTAGAGGGCGCCCGGATCGTCGCGGGTGGCGTCGATGTAACGCTCCCAGGCGATCATGTCGTCCAGGCTGGCGCCGAGGCCCGCGTCGCCGGTCCACAGGATGCGGTTCTCGGCGGCGCGGAACCCTCCGGCCTGAGCGCCTTCATAGCCCGTCGTACCGTCCGGCATGGCGGCGGTGTCGGCGGCCAGGAAGGCGGTCTCCATGCCGGCTCGGTCGAAGACGCGGGTCCTCAGCAGGTCAGTGAAGCTCAGGTTCGCCCGCTCGGCGACGATGTCTCCCAGCATCCGGAAGTTCTGGTTGACGTAGGAGAACCGCGTCCCCGGCGCGAACTGCAGGCTGCGCGTGGCGGCGATGATCGCGTTGGCCTCGATCTCGCCGAACGGCGCCTCGGCAGGCGATCCCAGCAGCATGGCGACCGCCCAATAGTCCCTTAGGCCCGACTGGTTGTGGGCCAGGTCGGCAGCGCTCGGGGCGGCCGCGTCGAGCCGGGGCAGTCGGGCCCTCACGTCGCCGTCCAGGGCCGAGAGATCCCCGTGAGCGTCCAGCGCCACGGCGCAGGTGAACTGCTTCGTGATCGAGCACATCCGAAACAGGGTGCGCGGCGTGAAGGCGATGCGGCGCTCGGCGTTGGCGTAGCCCCAGGCGTGACGGACCAGCACTTCACCCTGGCGCAATATGGCGAGCGCCCCGCCAGGTCCGGGATAGGCGCGGGGGATGGCCTCGACGGCTGCGTCGAGACGGGTGGAGAGAGCGCTTGGCATGGCCGCCACTCTCGCCTGCGCCGGTCGGCGGAGCAAGCGAGGCCCGCTGGCTCAAGGCAGTTCGAGCAGGGGGCCGATGTTCCGGGCGAGGTGGCGCTGCCGCTCTTCCGGGACGGACCCTTCGGGCGCCACGGGATTTAGCGATGCGAGCTCCATCAGCGTGGCGTCGTCGGCCTCGCGGTCCTCTCCGAGGTTGCGGATGCGCTCGTACATCACCCGGCTCGCCGCCGGGGACCGGCCCGGGTCATCTTGTCACGCCGCAAAAAAACGTGACGCCCCCGTCATTTTTGTTGACTCCGACCGCGCCCGCGAGCAACTTGGCGGTCGAACAGAACCAATCTGGGAGACACCGCCGTGGCCGATGGAAATATCACCAAGGACGCCATGTACGACGCCGTGGCGCCGGACAATTTCGAGTCCATGCTCAACCTGGACCGCTACCACGCCCGCACCGATGCCTTCGACAAGATCATCAGCGCCACTCACGATCACTTCTGGGACCCGCTCGACAAGAAGTATATCGACTTCGACCAGCCCTGGGACATGATGAACGAGCCGCTGGTCCCCGAGGATCTCAACATCGCGATCCAGACGGATTACGTCTCAAATCACCTGAAGGATCCGTCGCTCCGCGCGCAGTTCATCAACAAATCGCTGCTGCGCAGCTTCTCGTCGATCCTGCACGGCGAGCAGGGGGCGCTGAACCTGTCAGCCTCCCTCTGCCACGTCCTCTACGACCAGGGGGCTCAGGAGTACGCGGCCAACCAGACCCGGGAGGAAGCCCGCCACGTCACCGCGTTCGCCAAATACATCAAGGCGCGCTGGGGCCGGCCGGTGGAATGCAGCGTGGTTCTGAAGAACCTGCTCGTCGAGATCATCGCCGCGCCGGAGGTCTACAAGAAGATCATCGGCATGCAGATGCTGGTCGAGGGACTAGCCATGGGCGCCTTCGCCACCTTCTACCAGAAGCTGAACGATCCGCTCGGCCGCAAGCTGATGCAGCTGGTAATGACCGACGAGGCCTTCCACCACAAGTTCGGGAAGATCTGGGCCGATCGCACTGTCCCCAAGCTGACCCCCGAGGAACACGCCATCGTCGAGGACTGGGCTGCCCACTGCTTCCAAAGCGTGCTCTTCAACCTGGTCTCGCCCAGCGAACAGCGCGATCTGTATGAGGAGTTCGGGCTCGACCCCGACAAGGTGCTCGAGGCGATCCAGCAGCTGGCCACCGACGAGCGCCGGCGCGAGGACATGAAGGAAGCCGCCAATATCTTCCGTGTGCTGATCAAGACGCTGCTCAACGCCGGCATCATCACCGACCGGACCCGGGCCTTCTATGGTATGTATGTCGACATGGACGAGCTCAAGTCCGAGGGCGACCGCATGGTGGGCGACGACATCGCCGAAGAGGGCATCGCCTTTCTGAAGTCCATCAACTTCCGCGACCGGGCGCCGGCGCTCGGGCTGGCGGCCGAATAGGGGTCAGCGCGAGAATCGGTCGGTTCTCGCGCTTCATCCGCCGTTCAGGCGCGTTATGGCTGAAAGGCGCTGCAGCTCAGCGCTCTGGAGGCCCCTTGCTCAACCGCCATTCTAGTGATCCGTCCGCCGGACACCGTCTTCCCGCGGGCCTCGCCGTCCTGTGGGCGCTCGCGCTGGCCGCGGCGCCGGCGGCCGCGGTGGCGCGGACAGCGGCGCCCAAGCCCGTGCGGTCTGTTTCCAGCGATCTCTATTCCGGGCGCTGGTATGAGATCGCCCGCACGCCCAATACGATGCAAAAGGACTGCCAGGGCGCCACAAGCGACTTCCAGGGCCTGGCCGGCGGCGTCTTCACGCTCGTGGAGACCTGCCACCGGGGAAGCCCCACGGGGGTGGCCAAGACCATCAAGGCTCGCGCCAGGATCGTCCCCGCCTCCGACAACACCCGCTTCCGGATGAGCCTTTTCGGCGGGCTGATTCACCAGGAATACTGGATCCTCGACCACGCCGACGACAACAGCTGGGCGGTCATGGGGACGCCCGGCGGCAACTACGTCTGGCTGCTCTCCCGCCGCCCCAGCCTGCCGGCCACCGCCCAGGCGGCCGCCCTGGCCCGAGTCGGCGCCCTCGGATACGCTCCCTCGCGTCTGATCTTCCCAGGCCAGGGAAACGGTTGACGGCGGAACAAGCCATGAACAAGATCGGCGGATGGAGTCGATCACCCTCGTCATCTCCCGCCCGCAGATCACCACCGCCGTCACGCGCGGAGCTGCGCGGCTGTTCGTCGCCCTGGGCTATGCGCCACTGGTGGAAGTCGGCCTGCCCAACGGCCGGCGCGCCGACATCATGGCGCTCGGCCCCCGCGGCCAGATCGCTGTCGCTGAGGTGAAGTCGGGTCTGGAGGACTTCCGCACCGACCGCAAATGGGGCGATTACCTGCCCTATTGCGACGCCTTCTTCTTCGCGGTGGCCCCTGAATTCCCGCGCGACATCCTGCCCGAGGAACCCGGGCTGATCGTCGCCGACGGCTTCGACGGGGCGGTGTTGCGGGACGCGCCCGTCACCGTCCTGGCCGGGGCCCGCCGCAAGGCCCTCACCATCGCCTTCGCCCGTCTGGCCGCCGCCCGGGCGCTCGTCGCGTCCGTCTAGAGTGCGTTCCGAAAAGTGGGAACCGCTCTAGCGGGGCGCGCGCTTGGAGAGGATGCGTTGCAGGGTGCGGCGATGCATGTTGAGCCGCCGCGCCGTCTCCGAGACGTTGTGCGCGCACAGCTCATAGACCCGCTGGATGTGCTCCCAGCGCACGCGATCGGCGCTCATCGGGTTCTCCGGCGGCGGCGGCGACCCTCCGGCCTCCGCGGCGAGCAGGGCGTTGACCACGTCGTCGGCATCGGCGGGCTTGGAGAGGTAGTCCACGGCGCCCGCCTTCACCGCCGCCACCGCGGTTGCGATATTGCCGTAGCCGGTGAGCATGATGATGCGGGCGTCCGGCCGGCTTTCGCGCAGGGCGTCCACCACCGCCAAGCCCGATCCGTCCTCCAGCCGCATGTCCAGCACGGCGAAAGCCGGCGCCGACTCTGCGACTGCGGCCAGAGCCTCGGAGACCGAGCCCACCTGTATCGTCTGAAATCCGCGGGCTTCGAGGGCCCGGCCGAGCCGGCTCCGCAGAGCGCCGTCATCATCGAGCAAGAGCAGGCTGCGATCGGCCCCCTTGAGCTCGGTGAGATCGTCCATATGAGCGCCTTTCGATCAAGACAGCGGCTAGCGCCCCTGCGCCGAACTGGGGTCGCGTCATTATGTCGCTGTCAACGGCGGAAATACAAGGTCCCCCGTGGTTTCACGAGGAGGCCTCCACCGCGGACCGCGGCCAGCGGGCCGTGACTATAGCCCCGCCCCGGGCGCCGTTGGCGAAGCTGACCCGCGCCCCGGTGCGCTCCAGCAGCGTCTTGGCGATGAAGAAACCGAGGCCCATCCCGACGTGGCCGGTGCGCGAACCCTCCGCTCCCGGTCGGCTGGTCACATAGGGTTCGCCCAGCCTGGCCATGATCGCCGGCGAGAAGCCGGGCCCGTCATCCCGCACCTCGATGGCGACGTAGTCCACATCGAAGCGCGCCGTCAGCAGGATCTCGCTGCGGGCGAAGTCGAAGGCGTTCTCGACGAAGGTGGAGATCGCGTGGAGGATTTCCGGTCGGCGCCAGAGGTCCGGCGCGGCGACGCCCGGCGGGCCGGTCACCAGCGCCTCGACGCGCACCTCGCCGTGGCCGGCGTGCGGTTCGATGACCTCGCGAACGAAATGCAGCAGGCTCAGTCGCTCGTGCACGGCGTCGCGCCGCTCGGGGGTCTCGGCCAGCTTCTTGAGGATATCCCGGCATCGCTTGGCCTGCTCCACCAGCAGCTGGGCGTCGTCGCGCATCGGCCCTTCGGGCGCTTCCCGGACCAGTTCCGTGGCCACGATGGCGATGGTCGCCAGGGGCGTTCCCAATTCGTGCGCCGCCGCCGCCGCCAGGGCGCCCAGGGCCGACAGCCTCTGTTCCCGCGCCAGTACGGTCTCGGTGATGTTCAGCGCCAGCTCGCGCCGCGCCGTCTCCGCCGAAGACCATGCGGCGTAGCCGGTGGTGAACACGATGGCGAAGATCATCGCCACCAGCCGGGCCGTGCGATAGGCCAGGAAGTCGCCGGCCGCGGCCCCCGGCGCCCAGGGCGCAGGGGCGGCATAGGCCAGGACGAAGGCGGCGCCGATCGCCAGAAGGCAGAAGCTGATCGCGTCGCGCATCGGCAGTCCGCGCCCGGAGACGGTGACCGGGGCGATGATCAGCAAGGCGAAGGGATTGGCCAAGCCACCCGTCAAGGCGACGAGGGCGGTCATCTGCGCCAGGTCGAAGGCGAGCTGCGCGCCGATCTCCCAGGTCTTGGCTTCTCGTCGAGCGGCCGGCGAGAGGGAAAGGGCGAGGTTCATCGCGGCGCTGGCGGCCACGAGGCCGAGGCACGTGGACGGGGCGAAGGGCCAGTGGAGCACCTTCCACACCACGCCCAGCATCACCAGTTCGCCCACGACGCAGGCGACGCGCAGGGCGATCAGGGTGCGCATCCTCATCCCCAGCGGCGCGGGGGCGCGACCTTGCGCGCGGTCGACCTCAGGCGTATCCGAACGCCCTTTCCGCGCGTCGGGCCGGTCCAGGACGGAAGATACCAAGGTTGGCGACGATGCCATGGTCCCTAGGATGGCCCGAAACGGACCTCGACGCGAGGTCTGGCGGCGGGGATGCGACGGCATGAAGCGGCGGGCCTGGATCGGAGCGATCGTGGCCGTGGCGGCGGTGGTCGTCGCCCTTCTGCTGGTGTGGCGATCGGCGGGCGGCGGCCACGAAGCTGCGCCGTCCGCCGTCGGGGGACCCTTCCACCTAGTGGATCAATCCGGAGCGTCAGTCGACGAGAGGATTCTGCGCGGAAAATGGTCGGCCGTCTTCTTCGGCTACACCTACTGCCCCGACGTCTGTCCGACGACGCTCGCCGCCCTCGGTCAGGCGGTCGGCGACCTTGGTGCGAACGCCGGCCGCTTCCAGGTGGTGTTCATCACCGTCGATCCCGAGCGCGACACGCCCGGCGCCCTGCAGGCCTATCTGGCGAGCCCCACCTTTCCCAAGGGCGTCCGCGGCCTCACCGGCAGTGCTGAGCAGATCGCCGCCGTCGGGCGCGCCTACCATGTCTACTACCAGAAGGTCCCTCAGGGCTCCTCCTACAGCATGGATCATTCGGCGGTGGTCTATCTGATGGATCCCCAGGGCCAGTTCATCCGTCCCCTCGACGTCGGGGTCGCGCCGCCGCAGATCGCCCGGCAGATCCGCGCCGCCATGGATGGGGCGTGATCCAAACGTTGCGATGAAGCGTTATCGAAGTCCGCGTGACCTGGACTTGAGGCGCCCGCCGCGCCATATCCGGTCGCCGAACTTAGTGAGGCTTGATGCTGTACGCCCTTCACGACGCCATGTACCGGTCCGCCGCCCCCCTGAACGCGGCCGCCCACATGATCCGCGATTTCTGGCGCTCCCCGCTCAACCCGGCGGGGGACACGGGCCTGGGACGCAACCTCTACGCATCGGCCGACCTGCTCGCCAATCTCACCCGCCGGTACGGCAAGCCGGCCTGGCGCATCAATAAGGTCTCCGTGGGCGGACAGTCCGTGCCGGTGACCTGCGAAACCGCCTGGGCCTCGCCGTGGGTCAAGTTGCGACTGTTCCGCCGCGATCCGGCGGCGCTGGAGGCCGCCGGCGGCGAGGTCGATGCGCCGGCCGTCCTGATCGTGGCGCCGCTCTCCGGCCACTTCGCGACCCTGCTGCGCGGGACCGTGGAAACCTTCCTCACCGACCACGACGTCTACGTCACCGACTGGTCCAACGCGCGGGACGTGCCGATCATCGAGGGCCGGTTCGGGTTCTACGACTACATCGACACCATCATCGACATCCTGGGCGCCATCGGCCGCCGCGCCCACGTGGTCGCGGTCTGCCAGCCGGGGCCGGCGGTGTTGGCGGCGGCGGCGCTGATGGCGGAGAGCGACGATCCGCTGCGGCCGGCGAGCCTGACCCTGATGGGATCTCCCATCGACGCCCGGCTGGCCCCGACGGTCACCAACAAGCTGGCGGAGGAGAGGCCCTTCGCCTGGTTCAAGTCGAACATGATCTACACCGTCCCGTGGCCCTACGCCGGCGTCCTGCGGCGCGTCTATCCGGGCTTCGTCCAGCTCTACAGCTTCATCTCGATGAACGCCGAGGCCCACCAGCGCGCCCACCACCGCTACTTCGACGACCTTGTGAAGGGCGACGGCGACTCGGCCGAGAAGCACCGCGAGTTCTACGACGAATATCTGAGCGTCCTGGACCTCACCGAGGAGTTCTACCTGGAGACCATCGACGTCGTCTTCCAACGCTATCTCCTGCCCAAGGGCGAACTGGCCCACGACGGCCACAAGGTCGATCTCAGCGCCCTCACCGACGTGGGCCTGATGACGGTGGAGGGCGAACGCGACGACATTTCCGGCGTCGGCCAGACCCAGGCCGCCCACGCCCTGTGCGCGAACATCCCCGAGGCGATGCGCGAACTCTATGTGCAGCCGGGAGTGGGCCACTACGGCGTCTTTAACGGCCGTCGGTTCGAGCAGGAGATCTATCCCCGCGTCCGGGCCTTCATCGCCCGCCGGGAAGCTCGGCTCCAGGCTTCCCGGGAGCGCGTCCGCGCGGCATGAGCGCGTTCCGAAAAGTGGGAACTGGTTTTCGGATGAAACCCGCGTCAGGACAAAGGACTAGAGCGGGCGATCTGACTCCGTCAGAGCGCCCGCTCTAACGGCGGATGAAGCTCTTCAGGCCACGCTACGTCGACGGCCAGACGCTCGACATCGGCGGCGTGATGGTTCGCCTCAGGGTGAGCGGGCGAGCGCGGCGGGTCTCCCTGCGGGTCGACAGGGTGCGCGGCGAGGCGGTCGCCGTCGCGCCGACCGCGCCACGCCTGGCCGAAGCGGCGGAATTCGCCGCCAGCCGCCGTCAGTGGCTGGCCGAACACTTGGCGGCCCGGCCGGCCCCGGCCCCCGGACTGGCGGCCGACGGTGAGATCACGGTCTTCGGCGTCCCCTGGCGGCTGTGGCCGGACGGCCGCCGGCCCAGGCTCGAGGCCGGCGAAGCGGGCCGGCGCCTGCTGGGCTGCGGCGAGGGCGCGGTCGATCCCCAACTCGTCGCCCGCGCCATCCGCCGCGAGGCCGTCGGCGTCTTTGATGACCGCGCCGGCGTGCATTGCGCGGCGCTCGGCGTCGCCAAGCCGCCCCTCGCCCTGATGGACGCTCGCACCCGCTGGGGCTCCTGCACCCCGGCGCGTGCCGGACGGACGGCGTCGATCCGCCTGTCATGGCGTCTCGCCCTCGCACCCCCGTCGGTCGCCGACTACGTCGTCGCCCACGAATGCGCCCATCTGCTGGAAGCCAACCACGGCCCGCGTTTCTGGGCGCATGTGCGGACCCTGGTGGGGGACGAGAAACGCCACCGCGGCTGGTTGCGCAACGAGGGCGCCAGCCTGCACGCCGTCCTTCCAAGGGTCCGCTGAGGGCGGGAAAGCCTACAGCGGGATCCGCTGCGGAGGGGGCCCCTCTTCGTATGGCGCCGGGTCCTCGACCATCGGCGCTTCGGTGTCGGCTGATGGTCCCGCGGCCGGAGGCTCACCGCCCTGTGCGGCCGCCTCCACCGGCGCCACCGGCGCCCCCGGGATAGGCTGGGCGGCAAGGCGGGGCAGGGCCTGGACCATGAAGTCGCGCCATATCTCGCTCGGCGCGCCGCCGCCGGTCACCTTGCGCATGGGGGTATTGTCGTCCTTGCCAACCCAGACGGCGGCGACGAAACCGCCGGTGAAGCCGATGAACCAGGCGTCCTTGTAGTCGCTGGTGGTGCCGGTCTTGCCGGCCAGGTCGTAGCCGCCGATCCGGGCCCGCGCCCCGGTTCCCGAGATCAGCACCTGGCGCAGCATCTGGGTCATTTCCTGGAGGGCCGGTTCGCCGATCACCCGCGGCCGCGGCGGCGGAGCGGCGGCGTGGTCATAGAGCACCCGGCCCGCCGCCGTGCGGATGCGCTCGATCCCGTAGCCGCGCGCCCGGTAGCCGCCGTTGCTGAAGGCGTCATAGGCCTCCGCCATCTCCATCGGGCTGACCTCCACCGCGCCCAGGGCCATGGACGGATCGGTCTGGATCCGCGAGGTGATGCCCAGGCGATGGGCGACGCCGGCGACGTTGGTGGTGCCGACCTCGCTGGCCAGGCGCGCGGCCACGGTGTTGATCGACTGGGCGAGCGCGGTCTGCAGGTCGATCGCACCCAGGTAGCGGCCCGTGTAGTTGCGCGGCGTCCAGTTGCCGATGGTGATCGGCTCGTCCACCACGGACTCGAACGGCGTATGGCCTGCTTCCATGGCGGTCAGGTAGACGAAGGGTTTGAACGCCGATCCGGCCTGGCGCCGCGCGGCCGTGGCGCGGTCGTATTGGCTTTCGGCATAGTCCGCGCCGCCGACGTAGGCCCGAACGCGTCCCTCCCCGTCCATGGCCACCAGGGCGCCCTGACGCACGCCCTGGCCGGTGTGGGCGGCCACGCCCGAGCGCACGGCCTGTTCCGCGGCGGCCTGGATCGGCAGGTCAAGGGTGGTTTCCACCACCAGGTCCTGGGTCGGCTCGCCGACCTGGGCGCGCACCTGGGCGTCCAGCCAGTCGACGAAGTACTGCGCCCGCTGGTTGGCCAGCCGCGCCGACACGTGCACCGGATGGCTGAACGCGGTTTCGCGCTGGGCGGGACTGATCGCGCCCATGCGCTGCATCTCATAGAGCACCACGGTGGCGCGACGGGCGGCGCGCTCGCTGTTGGCGGCGGGATTGTAGCGCGACGGCCCCTTCATGGTCGCCGCCAGCAGCGCCGCCTCTCCGAGCGTCAGGTCCGAGGCCGGCTTGTTGAAATAGCGCTGGGAGGCCGCCTCGATGCCATAGGCGCCGCCGCCGAAGTTCACCCGGTTGAGGTACAGCGCCAGGATTTGCTTCTTGCTGAAGTGCGTCTCAAGCCAGATCGCCAGCACCAGTTCCTGGGCCTTGCGGCGGTAGGTCTGGGCCGGCGTGAGGAACAGGTTGCGGGCGAGCTGCTGGGTGATCGTCGAGCCGCCGTGCAGGGCGCCGCCCGGATGCTGCAGGTTGTAGATCTCCGAGCGCAGCATCCCCCAGGGATTGAAGCCGAAGTGGTGATAGAACTGCCTGTCCTCGATGGCGACGAACGCGGCCGGCACATAGGACGGCAAGGCGTCGACGTCGGCCGGCGGGGCGTACTGGCTGCCGCGCACCGCCACCACGGCGCCGGAGCGGTCGAGATAGGTGATCGAGGGCTGGCGTTTGACGTCGTAGAGCTTGGAGGTGTCCGGCAGGTCGGTGGCGAACACCGCCAGGAAGCCGACCACGAAGATCAGCCCCCACACGCCTAGCACCACCGACCAGTACAGCAAGGCCTGGAGAGGGGTGCGTCCCCACCGTGGCGGCGGCGCGCGGCCTTGCGCGTATGTCATGCGCCTTCCTTAGGATCGGCCCCCGCCTCTCGGGCGGGTTCCATAGCGGAAGCCGACTGGGAGCGCGAGCCGGTTGAGGAAGGCTTAACGGCTTTCGACACTGACCGACTCCGGCCATAAGGCGCCGTGCCCGCTTCCCTGGACGACGCCCGCGAGATCCTTCGCCATACCTTCGGCCACGCCGACTTCCGGGGGCTCCAAGCCCCGGTGATCGCCGAAGTGCTGGCGGGACGCAATGCGCTCGCGGTGCTCCCGACCGGCGGCGGCAAGAGCGTCTGCTACCAGGTTCCCGCCCTGCTGCGCCCTGGGGTCGCCCTGGTGGTCTCGCCGCTGATCGCCCTGATGAGCGACCAGGTCGAGGCCCTGCGCCAACTCGGCGTCTCGGCAGCGCGCATGGACTCGGGCCTGGCGCCGGAGGAGCGCGAAACCACTTGGCGGCGGCTCGCCGCCGGCCGCCTCGACCTGGTCTATCTCTCTCCCGAGGGCCTGATGCAGCCCTATGCGCTCGAACGTCTCTCGGCGGCGTCCCTGGCCCTCATCGCTGTCGACGAGGCCCATTGCGTCAGCCAGTGGGGCCACGACTTCCGTCCGGAATACCGGGCTCTTGGACGGCTCGCGGAGATCTTCCCGGGCGTCCCGCGCATCGCGGTGACCGCCACCGCCGACGCCCGCACCCGCGCCGACATCCGCGAGGAGCTGCGCCTGCAGGGCGCCGCCGAGTTCGTGGCCAGCTTCGCCCGGCCGGAACTGGCCCTGTCGGCGGAGCGCAAGCGGGCCAGGCCGCAGGACCGGGTGACGGCCCTGGTCAAGGCCCGCGCCGGCCGCTCCGGCATCGTCTACAGCGGCTCGCGCGACGGAGCCGAGAAGCTGGCGGAGCGCCTCGCCGGAGAGGGGGTGGCGGCCAGGGCCTATCACGCCGGCCTCGACAAGGGGGTGCGCCATGACCGCCTGGGTTGGTTCCTGGCCGAGGACGGCGCGGTGATGGTGGCGACCATCGCCTTCGGCATGGGGATAGACAAGCCCGACGTCCGCTTCGTCATCCACGCCGATCCGCCCGCGGCCATCGAGGCCTATTGGCAGGAGCTGGGCCGGGCCGGACGCGACGGCGCGAGCGCCGAGGGGATCACCCTCTATGGCGCTGGCGACATGAGCTGGGCCCTGGAACGGATCCGCCGGCGGGAGATGGCGCCCGAGGCGGCGCAGGTGCAGATGCGCAAGGTGCGCCAGCTCTACGCCATGCTCGAGGGGCCCACCTGCCGGGCGGCGGCGGTCCGCCGTTACTTCGGCGAGACCGACGCTGAAGCCTGCGGCCAGTGCGACCGCTGCCTCAACCCGCCCAGCGGAGTGGAGGTGACGCAGGCTGCGCAAAAGGCCCTCTCGGCCGTCCATCGACTGGGCGGACGATTCGGCCGCGGACGGATCGTCGAACACCTGCTCGGCAAGACCAAGGGTGTGAGCGAGTCGGAGGCGGCGATGTCGACCTTCGGCGTCGGCCGCGAGTTCAGTCCGGCCGGCTGGCGCGACCTGATCGACCAGCTGCTGTTCGAGGGTCTGCTGGTGGAGCAGCCCAACGACGGGCGCCCCCTTATCACCCTCGCCGACCCGGAGGCGGTGCGGGCGGTCTACCGCGGCGAGCGGCGCCTGACGGTGCTGCAGGCCCCGGAGACACCGGACGCCGCCCCGCGACCCGGCCGTCCCCGCCGGCGCGACGAGCGCCGGGGAGAGGCGTCGGCCGAGCTCGTCGGCGGGGAGCTGGACCTGTTTGACGCCCTGCGCGCCTGGCGGCGCGGCGAGGCCGCCCGCCAGGGCCTGCCACCCTATGTGATCTTCCACGACCAGACCCTGGTCGACATCGCCAAGGCTCGTCCGCGCACCCGGGCCGACCTGTCGGCCATCAACGGGGTCGGCCAGGGCAAGCTCGACCGCTATGGCGAGGCGGTGCTGGAGACGGTGGCCCAGCTTCAGCGATAGAAGATGTGGTCGCCGATCTGGGCGATGCGTTCGTGCTCCCCGCTCCAGGCGGGCCGCATCGAGGCCGCGTGGAAGAACAGGGCGCCGGGGGCGATCTGCGGAAAGCGCTGCTGCTGGGCGATGATGGCGATCGCCACCGCCGCGCTCCAGGGCTTGGCGCTTTCGACGGCCGCGGTCACGGGCGCCTGGGAGAACTGGCCGGGTTGGCCGACGACCGCGCAGACGCTCCTGGGGAAGGCGCCGGAACGTGTGCGGTTCATGATGACCTGGGCCACCGCCAGCTGCCCCGACAGGGCCTGGTTGGCGGCCTCGTGGTAGACCGTCCGCGCCATGCATTCGACCTCCGGCCGCAGGGGTCCGGGGTGGGCCGTCTGGACCGCCACCAGCCGCCGCAGCCCCGCCGGCGTCATCAGTTGCCTCAAGGGCGGCTGGGTGGAGGTTTCGGTCGGGTCGCCGGCGAGAACGCGGGCCGGGGGCGCGGCAGGAGGCGGGGCCTCCGGCTGGACCTGGGCGGGATCGACCCGGATGTCGGCGGCGCCCGGCGAAGAGGCCGCCAGCCCGCGGGAGACAACGAGCAGCGACAGAATAACCATGGCGGCGCCGCCGTATTTTACAACATTAGACAATCGTGTTCCGATAAAATGCGCGGGGCCTGACAGAAGGGACCAGTAAACAGGTCCAGGCGGCCTTACGTCTTATCGCTTAGGGATTGTGTATGCCCGCTCGCCGCGATCAGAACGGCGGACTAGCCAGAGCGAGAATGATCCATGCCGACGCACGATTGAAGCGCCCGCCCCACACTCTGGTATGTGACTTTTAGCACAGTTTTGATCTTGTTCAAGCGCGGACGTCTCGGTGGCGGAATCGCACGGGATCGCAGTCCGGCAAGGCCAGAAAACGATCTGCGATTAGCTGGTTTCGGGCATCATTCAATGCTACCTATCGTGCCTTACTTCAGGAGCCTTCTGTGCGCACAACCCTCGCGATAGACGATGAGCTTTTCGAGCAGGCGCGGGCGTACACGGGCCTGAGGGAAAAATCGGCCGTCGTGCGGGAGGCGCTTCGCGCGCTTGTCGAGCGAGAAAGCGCGCGCCGGCTGGCGGCGCTCGGCGGCTCCGATCCGGACGCGGAGGCGCCGCCCCGCCGCCGATCGCAACGCGCGTGATCCTGGTCGACACCTCTGTCTGGATCGATCACCTTCACGTCGCGGGCGAACGGCTCACAATCCTTTTGACGGCCTCAGATGTCCTGACGCATCCGTTCATCATCGGTGAACTGGCCGTGGGTCGCCTGAGCCAACGCGACTTGGTCCTTACGGAGCTGCAGCGTCTTCCACGGTCCAAGGTGGCCTCCGATCCGGAAGTCCTCCGCCTCATCGCCCGTCATCGGCTGATGGGACTTGGGATCGGGTACATCGACGCTCATCTGCTCGCCGCAACCCTCCTTACCCCGGCCACGAAACTCTGGAGCCATGACAAGAGATTGATGCGGGCGGCCGAGACTTTGGCGGTGGCGGTCGCCCCTTAAACGTCGACCTCGGCGTCCAGGGCGTTCTCCTGGATGAACTCGCGCCTCGGCTCGACGAGGTCGCCCATCAGGCGGGTGAAGAGGTCGTCGGCGTCGTCGGCGTGGGCGACCTTCACCTGCAGCAGGGTGCGGGCGTTGTGGTCGAGGGTGGTCTCCCACAGCTGCTCGGGATTCATCTCTCCCAGGCCCTTGTAGCGCTGGATGCTCAGGCCCCGGCGGCCGGCTTCGAAGACCGCCGCCACCAGATCGAGGGGGCCGCGGATGGTCTGGCTGCGGTCGCGCCGGCGGAAGACGGCCGGTGCGGAGAAGATCTCCGACAGCTTGCTTGCGCGCTCGGCCAGGCGCCGGGCGTCGGCGGAGTGCAGCATCTGGTCGTCGAGGACGATCCGCTCGGAAACGCCGCGCTTGACGCGCAGGAAGACATAGCCGCCGCCCTGGGCCAGCTCTCCCGACCAGCCGCCGTCGCCTTCCTCGGCATAGAGATCGAGCCGCCGCGCGGCCTCGGCCAGGTCGTCCGAATTGCCCAGCAGCCCGGCCAGCGCCGCCTGTTCGATGGCGAAGGCGGGGGCGCGGGCCGACAGACGGTCGATGTTGGCCTTGGCCTGGCGGGCGGTCTGGGTGAGTTCGGCCAGGTCCTTGCCGGTCATCCGCTCGCCCGAGGCGAGGTCGAGCTCGGCCCCTTCCAGGCCCTCCTCGACAAGGAAGGCCTCCATCTCCAGGTCGTCCTTGAGGTAGCGGGAGGAGCGGCCCTTGCTGGCCTTATAGAGCGGCGGCTGGGCGATATAGAGATAGCCGCGCTCGATCACCTCCGGCATCTGGCGATAGAAGAAGGTCAGCAGCAGGGTGCGGATGTGGGCGCCGTCGACGTCGGCGTCGGTCATCACCACGATCCGGTGATAGCGGATCTTCTCGATATCGAAGTCGTCGCGGCCGATCCCGGCCCCGAGCGCGGTGATCAGGGTGCCGATCTGCTCGGAGCCCAGCATCTTGTCGAAGCGCGCCCGCTCGACGTTGAGGATCTTGCCGCGCAGGGGCAGCACCGCTTGGTTCTCGCGGTTTCGCGCCTGCTTGGCCGAGCCGCCGGCGCTGTCGCCCTCGACGATGAAGATCTCCGACTTGGCCGGATCGCGCTCCTGGCAGTCGGCCAGCTTGCCGGGCAGGGAGGTGATGTCGAGCGCCGACTTGCGGCGCGTGAGCTCGCGCGCCTTGCGGGCGGCTTCCCGCGCCGCGGCCGCTTCGCAGACCTTCTGGACGATCAGCTTGGCCTCGGTGGGGTGCTCCTCGAACCACTGGGCGATGCCGTCGCCCACAAGGCCCTCCACGGCCGGGCGCACCTCGGAGGAGACCAGCTTGTCCTTGGTCTGGGAGGAGAACTTCGGATCGGGCACCTTCACCGACAGCACGCAGGTCAGGCCCTCGCGGGCGTCCTCGCCGGTCACCGTCACCTTCTCCCGCTTGGCGATACCCGAGCTTTCCGCATAGCCGGTGATCACCCGGGTCAGGGCGGCGCGGAAGGCCGAAAGGTGGGTGCCGCCGTCCTTCTGCGGGATGTTGTTGGTGAAGCACAGCATGGTCTCGTGGTAGCCGTCGTTCCACCACAGCGAGAGGTCGATCTCGACCTTCTCGCGCCGGCCGCGGATCACCAGCGGCGTCTTCAGGAGTGGCGTCTTGGCCTTGTCGAGGTGGCGCACGAACGCCTCGACCCCGCCCTCGTAGTGCAGGATCTCCTCGAACGGCTCGGCCCCGCGCAGGTCGCGGAAATAGATCACCACACCGGAGTTGAGGAAGGCCAGCTCCCGCAGGCGGTGCTCCAGGGTTTTGCGGTCGAAGTCGATGTGGGCGAACGTGGTCGTCGAGGGATAGAAGGTGACTTCGGTGCCGGTCAGGAACTCGCCGTTGTCGCGCAGCGGCGCAACGCCGGTCACCGCCAGGGGCGTCACGGTGTCCCCGCGCTCGAAGCGCATTTCATGGCTCTTGCCGCCCCGGTGGATCTTCAGGACCAGCCAGTCGGAAAGGGCGTTGACCACCGACACCCCCACCCCGTGCAGGCCGCCGGAGACTTTGTAGGAGTTCTGGTCGAATTTCCCGCCGGCATGCAGCTGGGTCATGATCACCTCGGCCGCCGACACCCCCTCACCCTCGTGGATGTCGGTGGGGATGCCGCGCCCGTCGTCGGTGACGGTGACCGATCCGTCGGCGTTCAGGGTCACCTCGACCTTGCTCGCATAACCGGCGAGGGCTTCGTCGATGGCGTTGTCCACCACTTCATAGACCATGTGGTGCAGACCCGAACCGTCGTCGGTGTCGCCGATGTACATGCCGGGGCGATTGCGCACGGCGTCCAGGCCCTTGAGTACCTTGATCGAGTCGGCGCCATATTCAGCGGCGGCCGCGTCCGCGGCGCTGTTGTCGGCGGTGTCTTGCGTCATCTAGGCTTCCAGGACGGTCAGGCGGGAGGCGTCGACGTGGACGCCCATGGCCCGACCCTTGAGGGTTTCGAACAAGGCTTCTTCCGTGCCGGTGAGAAAGGCCTGGAGCGAAAGCGCCTCGATTTCGTCGAAGAGCGCGGCCCGCCGGCAAGGGTCCAGGTGCGCCGCGACTTCGTCGAGCAACAATATAGGACTTGGTTCGGAATCCACACGTGAAAGTCGAGCCGCCTGGGCCAAAACCAGATTGAGAATCAGCGCCTTCTGCTCGCCCGTGGAGCATTCGGCGGCGGGCCGGCCATTTTCAAGGTGAACGACGGCCAGATCGCCCCGGTGCGGCCCGACCAGCGCCCGCCCGGCCGCCCGATCGCGGCTCCGGGACCCCTCGAAGGCGGCGACCAAGCGTGATTCGATTTCGGGCGCGGCGGCTCCAGAGGCGGCCTCCCGCTCGCTGGCGCCCGTCAGTTCCAGACCGGCGCGGGGGAAGGGATGATCGGCGCGGCGCGCGATCTCCTCGGCCAGGGCCTCGACGGCGCGGGCGCGGGATTCGGCGACCAGCGCCCCCGCCGCGGCCAGACGCGCCTCGACGGCCTTCACCCAGGCAGGGTCGACGGCTTCTTCGGCCAGCAGGCGGGTCCGCTCGCGCAGGGCCCGCTCATAGGCGCCCACGTGGGCGGCGTGCAGGGGCTCGGCGGCGAACACCAGGCGGTCGA
>JAQGIW010000258.1 GCA_028290905.1 Caulobacteraceae bacterium
CAAGCGCTACCCGCTGGTGCTGATGCTGGAGCCGCTGTTCCGCTGCAACCTGGCCTGCGCCGGCTGCGGCAAGATCGACTATCCCGACGAGATCCTCAACCAGCGCCTCAGCTACGACCAGTGCATGGAGGCGATCGACGAGTGCGGCGCGCCGGTGGTGTCGATCGCGGGGGGCGAGCCCCTGCTGCACCGCGACCTGCCGCGCATCGTCCAGGGCTTCCTGGCCAGGAAGAAGTTCGTCATCCTGTGCACCAACGCCCTGCTGCTGACCAAGAAGATCGACCAGTACAAGCCCGATCCGATGTTCACCTGGTCGATCCACCTCGACGGCGACAAGGTGATGCACGACAAGTCGGTGTGCCTGGACGGCGTCTATGAGACGGCGGTGGCGGCGATCCGGCTGGCCAAGTCCAAGGGCTTCCAGGTCTCCATCAACTGCACCCTCTTCGAGGGCGCCGATCCCCAGCGGGTGGCCGACTTCCTCGACGAGATGAAGACGGTGGGCGTCAACGGCGTAACCATCTCGCCCGGCTACGCCTATGAGCGCGCGCCCGACCAGGATCACTTCCTCGGCCGCACCAAGACCAAGCAGCTGTTCCGCGACATCTTCGCGCGCGGCAAGGGCGGCAAGGCGTGGAGCTTCACCCAGTCGACGATGTTCCTGGACTTCCTGGCCGGCAACCAGTCCTACGCCTGCACGCCCTGGGGCAATCCCACCCGCACCGTGTTCGGCTGGCAGCGGCCCTGCTATCTGCTCGGCGAAGGCTACGCCAAGACCTTCAGGGAGCTGATGGAAGACACCGCCTGGGACGATTACGGCGTCGGCAACTACGAGAAGTGCAAGGACTGCATGGTCCACTCCGGCTTCGAGGCCAGCGCGGTCACCGACATCATGAAGCGCCCGCTGACGGCCCTGAGTGTCTCCCTGCGCGGTGTGCGCACCACCGGCCCGATGGCTCCCGACATCTCCCGCGCCAACGAGCGGCCGGCGAAGTATGTCTTCTCCACCCACGTCGAGAAGATGCTCGCCGAGATCAAGACCTCGAACCCCCGCGCCCGCAAGGTCCGCCGCGAGCCGGCGGAATAGGTGACGATCTTCCCTCCTCCGACGTGGGGAGGGACCGGCGGCCCCCGGGTGCGGCCTTTGGCCGGCCCGAGGACAGGCTCCGCCGTCAGGGTGGGGCGCCCCGCGTCCGGGGGGCGGCCTACGCCGCCTGCGCCTCGGCGAGCGTCACGGGCGCCTCCACCCGCCACCACCACGCCAGGACGGCGTACGCCGCCACCGACACGGCGCCGAGCGCCGCCTCGGTCAGCAGCATGCCGTTCACCCCCAGCCGCGCCTCGGCCTGGCCCAGCAGCAGGACGGCCAGCAGCAGGGGTACGTTCGAAAGGCTGCTCAGCCCCGCGCTGACCGTGGCGGGGCTGGTCGGGCCCAGGGCGTCGTAGTTGACGCTGGTCAGGGCTCCGAACGAGACCCCGAGAATGACGCCGTTAAGGACCATGAAGCTGCCGAACGCCAACGGCGTATGCGGGGCCAGCGCCATGGCCGCGAGCCCCGCCGCGTAGACTAGCGCGGTCGCGAAATAGACCGTGCGGTGCCGGAAACGGCGGCATAGATAGCCGCCGAGCAGGCAACCCGGGATGGTAGTGACGCCGCCCAGCGCCCCGCGCACCAGCGCGACGAGGTCCGACGAGGCGTGCCAGGCGCCGGCTGCCGCGGGCAGGAGGCCGACCGCGGCGCCCAGGGCTGCGGGCATGGTCATCACCATGATCGCCAGCACGCCGGTGCGCGTCCGCGCCAGGCTCCAGATTTCACGTCCGATGTCGCGGACCCGCTCCACCGGAGCGGCGGCGGCGGCGCGGGGCGGGATCTTCAGGAACATCAGCGGCATCGCGCAGGCGAGGGTGATCGCGGCCATCGTCAGCGCCGGCGCCGACTCGCCTGCGTGCCCGGCGAGCCACAGCCCGAGCCCACCGCCGAGTCCCGCGCCACCCAGATTCGCCGCCTGCGTCCAACCCGCGATCGGCCCGCGCAGGCTCGCCGGCGTCGTCAGGGCCATCGCGGCCGTGCCCGAGGCGCCCGCGCACACGACCGCCACGCTGAGGCAAAAGCAGAGCACGCCCAGCAGCGGAACCGCGGGGCCGGACATCGGCGTGATCGCGAATCCCCCGTAACAGGCCGCCGCCACGGTCACCATGATCAGGAACCATCGGCGCGGCGTCAGGCTGACGTCCACGACCGGTCCCATCACAAAGGACCAGGTGGTGGGCAGCAGGGCGAGACTGACCAGCCCCGACACGGCCGCCACGCTCACCCCATGATGGCCTAGCACGAAGCCGAGAGTCACGCCGATGAACCCGCTTGCCAGGCCCCCGGGCAGGTGCAGTGCGCCGTAGAGCGGCGCCGGCAGGGGGCGGACCTGGCCGTCTTGGCGCGGGGCGTCGGCGATCTGACCGCCCTCCTCATGCTGACGGACGAGTCGAGGCTACACCGGTGGCGGTGTCAACGCCCTGGCGGCGAAGGCGAGGGATTTGAACGCTTTTTCAGCATCCAGGGCCGTGCGGATCAGCGCAGGCAGTTCCCATGGGCGGCGCAGGAGGCCGGCGATCACGGCGCCGACGTCCGGCTCACCATTCGCCCTGAACCCGGCCTGGGCGGCGCGGGGCAGGGCGAAGGCCGCCGTGTCGGACACAGCCCTGACCACCGCGAAGGGCAGCCCCGCCTTGCGCGCCGCCTTCGCCACCGAATGGGATTCCATGTCCACGATCGCCGCGCCGCTCGCCTGGCGCAGGGCCGCCTTGGCTTCGGGCGACCCGGCGATCGCGTCGCCTCCCGCCACCAATCCCGTCCGGGCGTCGGGCAGGGCCGCGCGAAGAGAGGCCGTCCAGGCAGGATCGGTCGCCAATGCCCCGCCTTCCCCGGCGACGCCGCCGGCGATGACGAGATCGCCCACGGCCAGGGCCGGGTCCAAAGCCCCGCAGACCCCAAAGCTGATCAGTCCTCGCGCGCCGGCCAGCGCGTCCGGAATCCCCGCCGCACCGACGGCTATACGCCCGTGCCCGCCCGCGATCCGCGCCTCGCGAGCGAGCCCGACGACAATCACCAGCCCGGCGCCCATCGCGCGATAGTCTGCTAGGCTGCGACCTCGTGCAATCACGGGAGCGACTCGCCATGGCCAAGCATGATTTCCGCAAGTCGCGCGTCGGGGCGCACAAGCTGCAGCCGGAAACCCTGATGCTCGGCTTCGGTTTCGATCCCACCCTCTCGGAGGGGGCGGTGAAGACGCCGATCTTCCTCACCTCCACCTTCGCCTACGCCGACTGCGAGGAAGGCAAGCTCCTGTTCGACTACATGAGCGGGCGCCAGGTCTCCCCCGAGGGCGCGGACGCCGGCCTGATCTATACGCGCTTCAACAACCCCAACCTGCAGATCGTCGAGGAGCGCCTGGCGATCCTGGAGGGCGCCGACGCCTGCGCGGTGTTCTCCAGTGGCATGGCCGCCATCTTCACCTCGTTGCTGGCGCTGACCGAACCGGGCGAGGCGGTCCTGCGCAGCCGGCCGCTCTACGGCGGCACGGAGACCCTGTTCGACGGCCTCCTCGCCCGCCTGGGCGTACGCAACGCCAGCTTCATCGACGGCGTCGATCCCGCCGCCGTGCGGGCGGCGGCCGACGAGGCCATGTCGCTGGGGCGGGTGGCGGCGATCTACGTCGAGACCCCCGCCAATCCCACCAACGCCGTGGTCGATCTCGACCTGATGGCGAAGGTGGCCGACGAGATCGCGGAGCGGCAGGACGCGCGGCCGCCGGTCATCGTCGACAACACCCTGCTGGGCCCGCTCTACCAGTCGCCGCTGAAGCATGGCGCCGACCTCTCGGTCTATTCCCTGACCAAGTACGTCGGGGGCCACAGCGACCTGATCGCGGGGTCCGCGGCGGGCAAGGCGCCCTTGATGCGCAAGGTCCGCTCCCTGCGCAACCTGATCGGCAACCAGCTGGACGTGCACAGCGCCTGGATGCTCACCCGTTCGCTGGAGACCCTGCGCCTGCGCATGGACAAGGCCTTCGCCAACGCCCGCGAGGTCGCCGACTGGCTTCGCGCCCAGCCCGCCGTGGAGCGGGTCCTGTATCTGGGCGACGTCCCTTCGGATTCGTCCGCCGGCCAGGTGATCGCCCGCCAGTGCGGCGCCTGGGGCGCGACCTTCTCCTTCGTGGTCAAGGGCGGTCGCGAGGCGGCGTTCAAGGTCCTCGACGCCCTGGAGGTGTTCAAGCTGGCCGTCAGCCTCGGCGGCACCGAATCCCTCGCCTGCCACCCCGGCAGCACCACCCACTCCGGCGTTTCCGCCAACGAGCAGGCGATCCTCGGCATGGAGGAAGGCCTGATCCGGCTCTCCATCGGCATCGAAGCCCCCAGTGACCTTATCGCCGACCTGGCGCGGGGCCTGGCGACGCTGGACACGTGAGGTCCTTCACATCCCCCACATCGTCCGGCCGCTGTTGCCGCGCCTGAGGTTGCGGTAGCGAGCGAGGGCCCAGAGGGGGAAGATCTTCGCGTAGCCGTGGTAGCGCAGGTAGAACACGCGGGGGAAGCCGCCGCCTGTGTAGGAGTCCTCGGGCCACACGCCGTCCCGGGTCTGGCGCCCGATCAGCCAGGCGACGCCCCGCGCCACCGCCGGGTGATCGGCGCACCCCGCCGCCATCAGGCCCAGCAGCGCCCAGGCGGTCTGGGAGGAGGCGCTGGGGGCCGGCTCGTAGCCCTGGTAGTCGAGCCTGTAGCTGTCGCAGCCCTCGCCCCAGCCCCCATCGGGGTTCTGGATGGCGATCAACCACTCGGCCGCCCGGGTGACCATGGCTGAGTTGGCCGCCACGCCCGCGGCGTCGAGGGCGCACAGGGCCGACCAGGTTCCATAGACATAGTTGACGCCCCAGCGGCCGAACCAGCTGCCGTCGGCCTCCTGTTCGCGCCCGAGATAGGCGAGGGCCGCCTTCATTCGCGGACTATCGGACGGCTCGCCCAGCTGGGCCAGCATGCCGACGCAGCGCGCCGCCACGTCCACCGTCGGCGGGTCGAGCAGGGCGCCGTGGTCGGCAAAGGGGATGCTGTTCAGGTAGTGGTAGACGTTGTCGGCGTCGAAGGCGCCCCAGCCGCCGTTCTGGCTTTGCAGGCCTTCGATCCACTCCCGTCCCCGGTCGATGGCGGCGTCGTAGGTCACGGCGCCCGCCCCGCCGGCCTCGGAGGCCAGCCGCCGCGCCCGGTCCATGGCCATCACCACCACGGCGGTGTCGTCGGTGTCCGGATAATGGTCGTTGCGGTACTGGAAGGCCCAGCCGCCCGGCCGCGTGTCCGGCCGCCACTCTGCCCAGTCGCCCTTCACGTCCAGGATCTGCAGGGGTTTGAGCCATTGCAGCCCCTTGAGCGCCGCGCGCTCGCCATCGGGCTCCGCGGCCTCCAGAAGGGCGTGGGCGGTGAGGGCGGTGTCCCACACCGGCGACAGGCACGGCTGGCAGTAGGCCTCGTGGTCCTTGACGATCAGCAGCTTCTCGACCGAGGCCCGGGCCGTGGCGCGATTGGGATAGTCGGGCGGATAGCCCAGGGCGTCGTACATCATCACCGCATTGGCCATGGCCGGAAAGATGGCCCCCAGGCCGTCCTCGCCGTTCAGGCGCTCGTCCACGAACGCCTTGGCCTTGGCGATCGCCCCGGCATGCGATCCTTTCGGGAACCATGGCCGCGCCCGCCGCAACGCCGCATCCAGGGCGAAGAAGAAGCTCGCCCAAGGTTCCTTCTGGTGCGCGCCCCGCGCAAGGCCGCGCAGCTCGGACGGCGGGCGCACGAACAGCTCGTCGATGGTGATCCCGCGCGGATTGCGGGCGCGGGGCCTCAGCGCGCGCAGCACCAGCAGCGGCACGATCACTGTGCGTGCCCAGTAGGAGATCTTCGACAGGTGGATCGGAAACCACCGGGGAAGATGCATGATCTCCACCGGGATCTCCGGCGTCGCCCCCCAGTCGATGATCCCGAACAGCGCCAGCAGGATGCGGGTGAAGACGTTGCAGGCGCCCGCTCCGCCGTGGGCCAGCAGGGCCTCGCGGGCGCGGGTCATGTGCGGGGCGGCGGGATCGTCGCCGATGGTCTTCAGGGCGAAATAGGCCTTCACCGTCGCGCTGACGTCGAAGGCGCCGTCGTGATAGAGCGGCCAGCCGCCGTGGGCGCCCTGGATCCGGCGCAGGTAGACGCCGATCTTGCGCTCCAGCTCCGGCGCATCCGGTTCGCCCAGGTACGAGCGCAGCAGGATGTATTCGGCGGGGATGGTGGCGTCGGCCTCCAGCTCGAACACCCAGTGGCCGTCCGGGCGCTGGCGCCTCAGCAGGGCGTCGGAGGCGCGGCCGATCGCGTCCTCCAGGTCGGAACCGGCCAGGTCCAGAGTGGCGTGCAAGGGAGAGGCGTCGTCCATGCTTTACCTTACCACAGCCCGGCGCCGGCCTTCGAGGGTCAAGGCGGCGGCCCTGCGGCCGGAGCGGATCGTACCTTCGATGGTGGCCGGAAGGCCCGTGGCGGTCCAGTCCCCCGCCAGCGTCAGATTGCCCCATCGTGTCCTCGCCCCGGGGCGCCTGGCGTCCTGCTCGGGCGTGGCGGCGAACGTGGCCCGGCGTTCCTTGATGATCCTGAACGGCGGAACTTCGCTGGAAAGGCCGTGCACGGCGGCGACGTCGTTCCAGAAGCGGCGGGCCAGGTCGTCGCGGTCGTCGTCGGCGATGGCGTCGGCCCCGCTCACCGTGACGCTCAGCCGGTCCGGAAAGGCGAACACCCACTCGGCCGCCCCGCCGATCACCCCCACCATCGGCGCCGCGCCGGCCGGCGGCGCACAGGCGAAGTGGCCGTTGACGATGGTGTTGAAGCGGTCGGGGGCTATCAGGTCCGGGACCAGAGCCTCGGCGATCCAGGGCGGCGCGGCCAGGACGACTGCGTCTTCCGGCTCCAGCGCGATGTCGCCCGCGGCGGTCTCGATCCTCGCCGCGCGGTCGCCCTCGAAGGCGAGGCCGCGCACGGGGCGTCCGTACAAGACCGCGGCGCCGTGGCGCTCGAGAAAGGCCAGGGCCGGATCCACGAAGGCCGCCGACAGGGTGGGGTGGGCGATGCGCACCCGGTAGGACCGTCCGCCGCGGGCGAGGGATTCCCGGATCACCGCCGCGGCGAGGGCAGCCGAGCCTTCGCGCGGGTCGGTGTTCAGGGCGCCGAGCAGGAACGGCCCTATCAGGCGGTCCCACAGTACGCCCCGGCAGGCCATGACCTCGCTGATCCGGCGCCCCTTCGGCGGGGCGATCAGGCCCAGCAGGGGCAGGTAGTCGCCCAGCCGCGTGCCGGCCACCCGCCGGCTGGGCGAGGCGAGCCACCAGGGGAGTGGTCCCTGATTGGGGCGGATGCGCCAGCGGGCGCCGTCGCGCCGGTCGAGGAAGTCGAGGGTTGCCTCCTCCGGCCCGATCATCCGGTCCGCCGACCCGATGGCGCGCAGGTAGCCGAACGCAGCGTGGTTCCCGGACAATATGAAGTGGTTGCCGTTGTCGAGGGTCATGCCGAGGATGGGGTCGTGATACGAGCGGCATCGGCCGCCCGCCTGGGCGGACGCCTCGATCACCGTCACGGCCACGCCGTCCCCAGCCAGGGCCACCGCCGCCGACAGCCCGGCCAGCCCCGCGCCGATGATGTAGATCACCCCTCCCGCCTCACCCCAGCAGCCCAGCGGTCAGCGCCACCCACAGGAGGCGCGCCTTGCCCAGCGAGACCCGCCGGCGGGGCGCGTTCCAGCCTTCCGCCTCCATGGCCTTCAGGATCCGGCCGTAGACGGCGATCATCAGCGAGGGGGTCTTCATCCGGCCCCGCGGGCGGCTGGTCATGATGCGGTCGGTGAGGGCGTACTGCTCATGCGCCCTGACCGCCAGCCAGCGGCAGGCCGTATCGAGGCCCGGATGGGCCATCACCACCTGGGGGTCGCGAGCGTCGGTGGTCGCGATCCCGGCCGCCGCCAGGGCCTCGGCGGGCAGGTAGAGGCGTCCCATGGCGGCGTCCTCGTCCAGGTCGCGCAGGATGTTGGTGAACTGCAGCGCCCGCCCCAGGTGGTGGGCCAGCTCCCGCCCGGGGCCGTCGTCCATGCCGAACACCTTCACCGACAGGCGGCCCACGGCGCTGGCCACCCGATCGCAGTAGAGGTCGAGCATCGCGAAGCCGGGCGCGCGGATGTCGGCGTCGACGTCCATCTGCATGCCGTCGACGACAGCCAGGAAGTCGGCCAGCGCGAGGCCGTATTCGCGCACTGGCCCGACGAGCTCCCGGGAACTTTCCGGCGGGCTTCCCGCGTAGAGGGCCTCGAGGTCCGCCCGCCAGCGGTCCAGCGCGTCGCGGCGCTCCTCGCGCGTCGGACCGGGATCGTCGGCGATGTCGTCGACCTTGCGGCAGAAGTCGTAGATGGCGAACATCGCCGCCCGCTCTTGGCGCGGCAGGACGCGCATGGCGGTGTAGAAGGAACTGCCCGAGACCTTCGCCTCGGTGGTGACGGGAACAGTCATGCTTCCCCCTATGCCTCGGCCTGGCGCTCCGGGCGAGCCGAAAGCCGCGCCGCGAGGGTCGCGGCCGCTCCCCCCAGCGCCACGCCGACGGCCTCGACTTTCGCGTGATGGACCCGCTCCGACAGCGGGTCGCGGACCATCAGCCGCCGCAGGAGGCTTCCCGCCAGGGTATGGATGACCCCGACCTCGATGGACAGGCGAAGATCGCGCACGGCGCCGGCCAGCGGCTTCGCCACTTCCAGCAGGCCCGCCGTCCGCCCGGCCAGGCCGGAGATCGCCCGCCGCAGCGCCGGGCTCGCCCGGGCCTCGCCCAGCGCCCGGACGTCCAGGGCCTCCGCCGCCAGGGCGTCGAGCGGCACATACACCCGGTCGAGGTCGCGGTAGTCCTTGCCGCAGTCCTGCAGGTGGTTGATCACCTGCAGCCCCGCGCAGAGCGCGTCCGAGGCGGGCCAGGTGGTCCGCGCTTCGCCGTGCACGTCCAGCACGAACCGTCCCACCGGCGCCGCCGAATAGCGGCAATAGTCCATCAGTTCGCCCCAGTCCGCGTACCGCGTCTTGACGGCGTCGCGCCGGAACGCGGTCAGCAGGTCCAGCATGTGCCGGTCGGTCAGCCCCCTCTCGGTGAGGACGCGCCGCAGCGCCGTGACCGCCGGCACGCCCTCGGCGGCGCCGGTCAGGCTCGCCTCCACGGCGTCGAGCCGCCGCAGCTTTTCGGTCGGGGTCAGGCCCGGATGGTCGGCGACGTCGTCGCTCAGGCGCGCCACCCGATAGAAGGCCAGCACCACCGCCCGGTGCTTCGCCGCGATCAGCGCTGAGGCGACCGGAAAGTTCTCGTCCCCGCTCCCCTTGCCGGAGGCCAGATCCTCGATGTCGCTCACGGCGCGGTCGCCGGGAGACGCCTGGACCGGTGGCCGAGAGGAGGCGCGCGAGGCGAGGGAGAGCGGGCGCAAGTCACCGGCGGGCGTCTATCGGCCAAAGACGCCAAAAAATCGACGCCTTGTCGCCCACCCGCCAACGTCTGGGGGAGCGCCAGGGGAGACGCCGCGGCGCTGGCGAGGAGGTTCAGGGGAGCGCGCGGGGCGATTGTGGGGAGTCCGCGGGGCGCTGGCGGGGCGGCGGCGGGCGCCTGGTGGGGCGGTGAGGGGCGCTCGGTCTCCCTTTCCGGGGCCGCAACGGCGCCGCTCTGCGACGCGAAGTCATTGAAATCCTTATCGAGTTGCTTCCACTCCACCGCCTGCTGGCGCGCCAGTTCGGCCTGCAGGCGGGAGGCGTCGACGATGGCGAGCCGCGCCGCGTTGACCAGGGCGGGGTTCTCGGAGTTCTCCCCGGCCTTGATGATCCGCCTCAGGGACGCCAGCAGGCCCAGGGGGCTGGTGTCTTCGATGTCGGTTTGCGATCCGCGAAGCTCGGCGATCCGCTCGGCCACGTCATGCTTCAGGGCGAGCCGGCTGGGATGACCCCTGTGGCGCACGAACCCGGCGCTCTCGTAGGCATCGATCAGCAGCGCGCCCCTGGCGCGGGCCTGGGCGAAGGCTTCATGGCGGCGGTTCTGGAGGAAGGGCATGGGCAGGGGGCTCGCGCGAGACGTGAGGGAGTGTTCAGATAAACAATTGCATTGTGCAACTTTTATGACGCCTTGTCAATATGCAAAGAGGAGCTGGCGCGCCCGGGGTACATCCGCTTCAACCTGCATGACACGGCCGAGTGGCCGCGCTGCTCGCTCGACACCACGCTCTATCACGAGGGCCTGCCCGGGCATCAGCTGCAGATGGGCCTGGCGCTGTACGCCGAGCAGCTGGCCAATGAGATCGGCATGTACGACGACGAACTCCTCGGTCGCATCTTCCGCGATGAGCGCCTCGTTGTTAGAGAGGCCGCCAAATTTGGTTCCAGGGACCGCTTTCATGATCAGGCTCTACGAACACCCGTTTTCGCCCTATGCGGCGAAGGTGAAGATCTCCCTGCGCGAGAAGGGTGTGGCCTTCGAGCCGCTGCTGTCGGTGCGCGACGAGGCCGGCCAGCTGACCCCGGAATATGTCGAGGCCAACCCCCGCGCCGAGGTGCCAGCGCTGATCGACGACGACGTGAAGATCTTCGATTCCACCATCATCCTCGAATACATCGAGGACAAATGGCCGAGCCCGCCGATGCTGCCCAAGAGCCCGGCCGAGCGCGCCCGCGTGCGCATGCTCGAAGAGGTGATGGACACCCACTATGAGCCGATCAACTGGGGCCTCAGCGAAATCCGCAGCTTCAAGCGCGCGACGGGCGAGTTGGCCGAAAAGCTCGAGAAGCGGGCCAACGAACAGATCGACGGCTACTACAGCTGGCTCGAAAAGCAGCTCGGCGACCGCGAGTGGTTCAACGGCGAGTATTTCGGCTGGGGCGACCTGTCGGTCATCCCCTACCTGAACGGCACCCGCGGCCACGGCCGCCGGCCAGCACTGGGCACGCCCCTGGCGGCCTGGATGCAGCGCGCCAACCAGCGTCCGAGCGTGGCGGCTGGCACCAAGGACATCACCGACCTGCTCGCCGCCGGCGCGGGCATGGGCAACGCCGCCGAGATGGTCGAGAAGGGCCTGATGAAGCGCGAATACCGCGACCACCGCCTGGAATGGATGATCAAGATCGGCGGCATGGAGGTGATCACCAAGGGCCTGGAGCGCGACAACATCCGCTTCGGCCCGGAGTTCAGCTAGTGTGGCGATTCAGAAATTCGCCGCTGTTTGTGGCATCTCCGGAGCGAATTTCTGAATCTCCAGC
>JAQGIW010000297.1 GCA_028290905.1 Caulobacteraceae bacterium
AACCGCGCATGGACATCGGCCGGCAACATCGACCCCGCCAGATTGCCGAGATGCTTGACGCCGTTGATGTACGGCAGGGCGGAGGTGATGAGGATGCGGGGCATGAGAGCGGCGCATATAGGACAGCGGACGCGTTTTTCCCAAGGCTCGGTTTTGGGGTTTTCCAAGACTCGTTGCCACCCGGCCTATCGGTGCGGCATAACCTCTCCCGTCCGGCCGGCTTAGCTCAGTTGGTAGAGCAGCGCTTTTGTAAAGCGAAGGTCGCGGGTTCGAACCCTGCAGCCGGCGCCACCGCCTCCCCCCTTCCCCTGATTTCATGAATCACTTCCGTCAATGACGATCACCGCCTGGGCGTTGACCACCGGGGAGACCGGCATGCGCACCCAGGCGCGTGGCCTCGCCCAGGCGGTGGCCGACGTCGTCGTCGAGAAGACCGTTCCCAGCCGCTGGCGCCAGCTCAGCGGACGGGTCGCTCCGGCCGACCGTCTGTCGCTGCCATGGCCCGACCTGCTGATCACCTGCGGCCGGCGTTCGGTGGCGCGGTCCATCGCCCTGCGCAAGGAGAGCGGCGGACGCACGGTCACCGTGCACGTGCAGGACCCACGCGGGCGCCCCCGAGCCTTTGACCTGGTGATCGCCATGGCCCACGACAGGATCCCCGCCGGCGGCAACGTCATGAAAATCGCCACCGCCCTGCACGACCTGACGCCGGAGAACCTGGCCGACGCGGGCCGGCTATGGGCGGCGCGCTTCCGAACCCTCGGACGGCCGTTGGCCGGCGTGGTTATCGGGGGAGACCTCAGGGGACGGGCGTTCACTCTCCGCGACGGCGCCCGCCTGCTCTCGCGCCTGAAGCGCCTGCGTGACCAGGGCGGGGCGAACCTCGCCATCACCCCCTCGCGGCGGACGCCGGCCGCGGTGCGAGCGCTGTTCGCGGAAGCCTTCGCCGACGATCCGCGGGTCTTCCTCTGGAACCTGAAGGGCGACAATCCCTATCGGGCCATCCTCGCCCTGTCGGACCGCCTTATCGTCACCAGCGACAGCGTCTCTATGGTGTCCGAGGCCCTGTCGACGCCCCATCCGGTGGAGGTGTTCGACCTGGGATTCCCGCGCCATGTCAGCTTCGTACAGCGCCTGGTGGACCAGGGGCTGATTCGCCGCTTCGAAGGGGAACCGGAGCCACCGCGGACCACCGGACCGATCAACGCCACCGATCAGGCTGCCTGCGCCGTCAGGGCGCTGCTTCAGGCGCGCACCGGCGTGGTGGGATAGGCCAGCTGCTCGCGGGCGCGCCAGTCGTCGGTCACATAGTTCATGATGATCGACCTGCGGACCCCGCCGATGGGCCGCCGGGTGAGCCCGTGCCAGGTGTTCGAGCCCGGTACGAAAACCAGGGCCGTGTTGTCCATGAACGGCGGCCGCGCGGCCCAGGTCTGGGGATCGCTGAAGATGTCGGTGCCGAGGTCGTCCTGGCCCGGCGAATCCGACAGATAGATCAGCATGGTGAATCGCTTCACCCCCAGGTCGGTATGGGGCTCCAGCCAGAAGCCGTCGATGTCCTGCGCATATTCCAGTCGCACATAGGCGCCCGACAGGTCCGCCCCCGTGGCGGCCTCGATGGTCTGCGCGACCTCGCCGGACTGGAACGCGTCGGCCACAGCGGTGCAGACAGGGAAGCGGGCATTGTTGTCGGCGTCGAAGTAGCGGCGCTGGTCGTTGTGCAGTTCCCGCTTGCCGGACACGCCGTGGAGATCCGCGCACGGAAACGGCAGGCGGCAAAGATCACGGGTCATTCCCTCAGGGAAAACGTCGTCGAGCAGCCAGTGGCGGAATGGTGAAGGCTTGGGCGTGGCCCTGGCGAAGGCCGCGACCAGGCTGGCCTTGACGGCGTCGGTGAGTTCGAGGCGAGTGGCAGGTGCAGACAAGGCCTAGCTTTCGAAAGACGGTGACATTTCGCGCCCCGCCACGAACCTTGGCGACGCCCCTTATATTACGCCGGATCGAAGGTCGATGGCCCCGTCCCTTCGAGTCCGGTCATCACGAGTGCGAGGAAGAGAGGCCCAATGGAGGTGTTCATCGACGCCGACGCCTGCCCGGTTAAGGACGAGGTCTACCGGGTCGCGGCGCGCTACGGATTGCATACCCACGTGGTGTCCAACGCCTACATGACCATCCCCAGCCATCCCCGGATCACCCGCGTGGTGGTGGAGGCGGGGCCCGACGTCGCCGATGACTGGATCGCCGAGCGGATTGCGCCGGGCGATGTGGTGGTCACCAACGACATTCCCCTGGCCGAGCGCGTCCTCGGCGCCGGCGCCACTCCCATCGCCCCCAACGGACGCGTCTTCACACGTGATTCGATCGGCGCCGCCATCGCCCAAAGGGCGCTCATGGAACAGATCCGCTCGACCGGAGCGATCACCGGAGGACCGCCGCCGTTCGGCAAGGCGGATCGGTCGCGATTCCTGCAGGCCCTGGACGAGACCATCAACCGCGAGCGCCGCCGGCGCGGATGAGATCGGGCCCCTCAGTCCTCCGGCGACGGCCGGCCCCTCAGTCCCTTGACGCGGGCGCGGCGCGTCTTGCCCTCGAGCCGCTCGAGGCGCGAGGCCTTGGTCGGGCGGGTCGGCCGCCGCGCCTTGGGCCGGACGGCGGCCTCGCGGAACAGCGCTGTCAGTCGCTCGCGCGCCGCCTGGCGGTTCATCTCCTGGGACCGGTGCTCCTGGGCGAACAACACCAGCACCCCCTCCTGGGTGAGGCGGCTGCCGGCCAGGGTCTCGAGCCGCGCCTTGACGTCCTCCGGCACGGACGGCGACCCGCGCACGTCGAAGCGCAACTCGATGGCCGTGCTGGTCTTGTTGACGTGCTGGCCCCCCGGGCCGCTGGCGCGAGCGGCCTTTTCGGTGATCTCTTCCTCGGCGGCGGCGAGCCACCAGGGATCGCGCGAACGGGGAGAATCCATGGGGACCCGACCATAGGGCGCCTCGCGCGCCGGGTCATGTATACAGGGCTTTGGCTGTCGCTCGGGCTGGGCTCCGCCTGCGCCGTTTCAGGGTGCTCCAAGCCTGCCGCCCGAGTAGAGCGTCCTCCCCCCGCGCCCGCGACAGCCGCGGTGGTTCGCCCCACGCCGGAGCAGCAGGCGATCCTGGCCACCCTCCCCTCCCCCTATCGCGAGGCCGACCTCTTCAACGGCCAGGCGAAGTTCGCGCTCTGCAAGTCGTGCCACACGGTGGCCCCCGGCGCAGGCGCGGCGTTCGGCCCCAACCTCTGGGGTGTGTTCGGCAGAAGGTCCGGCGCCGCCTCCGGCTACGTCTATTCACAGGGCCTGAAGAGCCTCGGCGTCACCTGGACGGCGGAGACCCTCGATTCCTGGATCGCCAATCCCAGGGCCGTCGTTCCCGGCACGAAGATGGCCTACGCCGGCCTGGAAGACGCCCGAGATCGGGTCGACGTGGTCGCCTACCTGAAGACCGTGACCATGCGCCCCTCCAAACAGAAGACGCCGCGGGTCGCTGACCCGCGGCGTCCAGCCTCCCACTAAGTAAGGACCGCCTCTGTTACGGCTCGTGGTGAGCGAAGGCGTGCCAGTTTCCGTCGCGGTCGTACCAGCCGTGATCGTCGGCCGGATCGCTCAGCCAGCGCCAATGCGAGTCCTTTTCATGCGCGGCGCGCCAAGCCTCGTCGTGATAGACGATGCGCGCGTCGGGCGGGTAGTCCGTGTATTTGTCGTGGACCCGCCAGCACTCGTTCCAGCCGTTGCAGACGACATAGCTGTCGGCACGGACGGCGGTCGCCGCAAGCGAACCAGCGGCTATGGCGGCGGCGAGGGCGCTCTTTATGAGCATAGGTTTCGCAGTCTTCATTTACCTCTCCTGTCGGACGGAAGTCCTCGCGGAACAACGAACGACGCTGCGAGGGGTTCCGATGAACGAGAGGCGAGTTGTCAATGACCTACGTCAAGTGACCTTAAGGTCAACCGCCGGCGCTCTGCAATCTCTAGTCTCACTCTAGGCTGCAAAGCTTGATATGCCTGCTGCCGGTCATCAAGCCTTAGGCGTCATAACCCGCACTCTGGCGATCGAGGCGGCGCAGGCAGCCGGGCCACGCCAGGGCGCCGCCGACGCCACCGCCCGTCTGATCCCGGACCTCGTCCTGGCTGGCCTGGGAGGCGATCCGCACGTTCTCGCGGCCGACGGCGAGGGCCATCACCTGCTGCTTGCAGGCGCGCTCGAGGTAGAACATCCCGGTCCAGCAATCGGCGGCGGACCGGCCCACCGCCAGGGTGCCATGGTTGCGCAGCAGCATGATCGACTTGTCCCCTAGGTCGTGGACCAGGCGCTCCTTCTCGTCCGGGTTGAGGGCGATCCCCTCATAGTCGTGGTAGGCCAGCCGCGGCAGGCAGATCAGGGCGTGCTGGCTGAGCGGCAGCAGCCCCTCCTTCTGGGCCGAAACCGCCACCCCCTGGTCGGAGTGAAGGTGCATCACGAAGTGGGCGTCGTCGCGGGCGGCGTGGATGGCGGAGTGTATAGTGAAACCCGCCGGATTGATGAAATAGGGCGTCTCCTGGAGGATGTTACCGTCGAGGTCGATCTTCACCAGGGAGGATGCGGTGATCTCCTCGAAGAACATCCCGAAGGGATTGATCAGAAACTGATGCTCGGGCCCCGGCAGGCGTGCGGAGATGTGGGTGTAGATCATGTCGTCCCACCCGTAGAGCGCCACCAGCCGGTAGAGCGCGGCGAGGTCGACCCGTACCTGCCACTCCTCCGCCGAGACCTTGCCTTTCAGCGAGCCCGGGCTCGCCAGCGATCCGTCGGCCATGGTCGTCGTTCCTCTCGCGGTGCAAAGCGTCGCGACCGTCGCGCCCCGACGTCCCCGCGTCAAGGCTGACGCGGCGCGCGGGGTTCGTCAGCCCGCCCCCCCGCGCCAAACAAGCAACAGCGGACTGGAGAGCCTGCGACCCGGGGCCTATATGACCAGCGATGAGCGGTTCCACCAACCAGACCAACGCGACGACCCCCGCCGAGGCGGAGCGGCGGCAGGCGACCTATGCCGCGTCCCGGCGCGCCTGGGCCGAGGCGGTCGGACGGCCCTATCAGGACGACCCCGACCTTCGCCCGCCGCCCGGCCAACTGGAGGGCGAGGCGGACGAATAAGGCGCCGCCCACGAGGCCGCGCAAAACGTCACTGGGCGTTTGACAGGGCCTCGCCATCCACGTCACTTGACCGCCGATGTCAGACCTCGATCCGGACACCCTGCGCCTCGCATTCGTCGCCAGCGACTGGCCCGAGGCCCAGGACGCGCGGCGTCGCCTCACCGCAACCTACGGCGACCGGCCCGAGGAAGAGGCGGACATCGTGGTCGCCCTCGGCGGCGACGGTTTCATGCTGGAGACGCTGCACCGCAATCTGGGGGCGCAACGGCCGATCTACGGCATGAACCGCGGGTCGGTCGGCTTCCTGATGAACGACTACGACGAACACAACCTTCTCGGGCGGATCGCCGGGGCCGAGCAGGCGATCATCCACCCCCTCAGCATGACCGCGATCGACGCGGTCGGCGGCGAACATCGCGGCCTGGCCATCAACGACGTCAGCCTGCTGAGGTCGACGCGCCAGGCCGCCAAGCTGCGCATCCTGATCGACGGACGGGTCAGGATGGATGAGCTGATCTGCGATGGGGCGCTGGTGGCCACTCCGGCGGGCTCGACGGCCTACAACCTCTCGGCCCATGGGCCGATCATTCCGCTGGACGCCCAGGTGCTGGCCCTGACGCCGATCAGCGCCTTCCGCCCGCGGCGCTGGCGCGGCGCCCTGCTCTCCCACCAGGCCCGTGTCTCCTTCGAGATCCTCGACGCGGTGAAGCGCCCGGTGAGCGCTGTGGCCGACAACGTCGAGGTCAGGAACGTCATGCGCGTAGACGTCATGGAGGACCGCACCATAAGCCTCGCCATTCTGTTCGACGCCGGTCGCAGCCTGGAAGAGAGGATGCTCGCGGAGCAGTTCGCGGCCTAAACCGGTTCCCGCTTTTTGGAACCCACTCTAACCGCGCACCCGAGAGAGGGGCTCGACGACGACGCCGTAGCCGGCGTCGGGGGGGATGGCCAGGACCGGCCCGTCGGGGGTCTGGGTGACCTTGGGTTCGACGACCACCAGGGTGCGGGCGGCCGCTCTCGCCACGGCGTTCACGGCGTCCGACGCCTCAGCCAGGAGCTGCAGGTTCATGCGAGTGGGGAAGATCACCGTGCGCTGGCCAAGGTCGGCCAGCCGCAGCGCCTCGGAAGGGGCAATCCACTCGGCGTCGACAGTTTCCCAGCCGTCGCAGACCGCCAACTGGTCGGCCGGGGCGGCGGCGACATAGAACCAGGTGTCGAAGCGCTTGTGCATCATCGCCGGGGTGATCCAGCGGGCGAACACGGTCAGGGCGTCCAGGTCCAGCTGCACGTCGAGTGCATCGACCAGGTCGAGGAACGAGCGCCGGTCGTGGGCGATGTCGTTGCGCGCCTCGCCGGCCCGCTCGTCGCCCCGGAAGGGTGCGTCGTCGGCGTGACGGGCCAGGAGAATGCCGGTTTCCTCATAGGCCTCTCGGATGGCGGCGATGCGCAGGGCGCGCTTTTCCGGCGCCGTGCGATCCCAACCGCGCACCCGCTGCTCCCAGGCGGCGTCGTGGTCGCCGGCGTGGGTCTTGCCGCCCGGGAACACCAGGGCGCCGGAAGCAAAATCGATCTGGTGATGGCGCTTGACCATCAGCACCTCGAACACGGGATCGTCGCGCACCAGCAGGATGGTGGCGGCGGGGAGGATCGGTACGGGAGGTTTTTCGTCGGCCATGGATCAGCCTAGCGCGTTTTACCGCCCATTGCGCCAGGGGCGATGCACCCGGAAGCAATGATTCCTGACGGCGGCGCGAGCCCGCGAAGGTGGAAGACGTGCCCAGGTGACAGATCACAATGCACCCGAAAAGAGCAGGATGAATTCACTAACGATGTTCACTTGGCGCTGCGGAACACCCAGATCTTTACATAAGCTGTAAACGGGCTTGACCCTCTACGCCAATCCGGACTGGCTGACACGCCCCGACGCCCACCAAGTGGCGATTGCCTATCCAGACCGGGCGATCCGCGAAAACGTGGGCGGAGCGGTGACCCTGGCCTGCGAGGTCACCGCCGCGGGCGGGGTGACGGCGTGCGACGCGGTGAGCGAATCTCCAGGCGGCTACGGATTCGCCAAGGCGGCGCTGGGCCTGACCCGCTACTTCCGCATGAAACCCCGCACCGAGAACGGCCAGGCCGTCGGCGGCGCGGCGGTGCTGATCCCGATCCGGTTCACCTTGCCGAGCGGTTGGGGACCGGCCCGCTTACGCCATCTGGTAGCGGATCGGCAGCTGTTTGGGGCCGCTGACGAAGGCGGCCTCGGACCGGCTCGGCTGGCCGGCGAACTCGAGGGACTCCAGGCGGGGCATCAGCTCCTCGAACAGTATCCGCATCTCCATTTTCGCCAGGTGCCGCCCCAGACAGATGGTGAGCGCCAAAGCCGAAGGCGAGGCGCCGGTTCGGGCTGCGTTCGGGCTTGAAGACATCGGGATCGTCGAACACGACCTCGTCGCGATTGCCGGAGGGATAGGCCAGCCACAGCCAATCCCCTCGGCGATCCTCTGACCGCCCACCTCGGCGTCCTGGGTGGCCGAGCGCATGAAGTGTGCCGGCTGACGATCCAGAAGGGATAGATCCCCTCCACCGTCGCCTTGCCGAGCCGGACATTGGCGCGGATACAGTGAAAGGCTTCGTGCACCGGCGCGTCCTCGGCGTAGCGCGCGGAGAAATCACGGCGCGGGCAATATCCTCGGGAACTTCCGGCGCTTGGGTCGTGCGGCGCCAGGGCTTACGCGTGGTCAGTCTAGCCCAGCTCCGGGGCCGGATGTAGGGTCCGGACATGGATCTCGCCTACGGACCGGAATACCAGGCCTTCGCGGCGGAGGTGGAGGCCTTCCTGGAAACCCACCGCGACCGCTGGCCGTCAACGGTCGGCGCCACGCGCGAGCAGGTGTTGGCGTGGCAGAAGACGCTGATCCGCCACGGCTACGCGGCGCGCACGATTCCCAGGCAATATGGCGGGTTCGGCGCAGAGCCGGACATCCTGAAGTCGCGGATCATCGCCGAGGGCTTCACCCGCGCCGGCGCCCCGGGTGGCCTGGCGGGCCAGGGCATCTCGATGCTTGTCCCGACCCTGCTGGAGGTGGGGACCGAAGAGCAGAAGCAGCGTTGGATCGCCCCGACCCTGGCCGGGGAGATCATCTGGTGCCAGGGCTACTCGGAGCCCGGCGCCGGCTCGGACCTGGCCTCCCTGCGCACCCAGGCCATTGAGGACGGCGACGACTTCCTGGTCAACGGCCAGAAGATCTGGACCTCCACCGCCAAGCAGGCGGACATGATCTTCTGCCTGGTTCGCACCGAGCCCCAGGCCCCCAAGCATGCCGGCATCAGCTACCTGATCTTCTCGATGAAAACACCGGGGATCGAGGTTCGCCCGCTTAAGACCATGACCGGCGCGGCCGAGTTCAACGAGGTGTTCTTCACCGACGTACGGGTCCCAAAGATCCAGATCGTCGGCGCCCGCGGCGAAGGCTGGCGGGTCGCCAACACCACCTTGAAGCACGAGCGCGGCATGCTGGGCGACCCCAACGCCGCAGAGACCCGCCTGGCGGCCATCATGGCGATGATGAACGAGGAAACCGTCTCGGGCGAGCGCCTGATCGACAACCCGGTGCTCCGCGACCGGCTCATGCGCCTGCAGGCGCGGGTCATGGCGATGAAGTTCAACGGCCTGCGCCTGATCACCAGCCAGCTCGCCGGCGAACAGCCGGGACTGGCCGGCCTCATCGTCAAGCTCCAGGGATGCGAGCTCAACCACCAGCTGGCCGCCTTCGCCATCGACGTCCTCGGTGAGCTGGGGGCGCTCTACGAAGACAGCCCGCACCTGCGCAATCACGGCGCCTGGCAGCAGCGCTACATGTTCGACCTCGGCTTGATCATCGGCGGCGGCACGGCGCAGATCCAGAAGAACATCATCTCCGAACGCGGCCTGGGCATGCCCCGCGAGCCGAAGACGGTGGACGCGTAACCTCAATGGATTTCGCGCTGTCGCAGGACCAGAAGCTGATGCAGGCGAGCCTGGCCGGGACGCTCGACCGCGCCTGCCCGCTCGAGCGCGTCCGCGCCTTCGCCGAGACCCGCGAGCCGGTGGCGCGCGACGTCTGGGGCGCCCTGACCGAGCTCGGTGTCCCCGGGCTGCTGATCGCCGAAGAGCACGGCGGCCTGGGCCTGGGCCTGCTCGACGCCGCCCTGATCGCCGAGACCTTGGGCGCTCACGTGGCCCCGACGCCGTTCCTGGGGAGCGCGATTCTGGCGCCCCTGGCGATCGCGGGCGCGGGGTCGCCGGCGCAGCAGCAGGCGTGGCTGCCCAGGCTCGCGTCCGGCGACAGCCTCGCCGGCGCGGCCATCGCCGAGACGATCAGCGGCGCCCGGGACGGCGCCGGGGTGGGCGCTCGCGGGGGCCGGCTCAACGGCAAGGCCCTCTTCGCCCTCGACGCCGCGGAGGCCGACATCGTCCTGGTCGCGGACAGCGCGGGTGGGCTGTGGTTGGTGGCCGGCGACGCGCCGGGCCTGACCCGCGTTCTCCTGACCACCATCGACGTCACCCGCAGCGTCAGCGAGCTGCGCTTCGAGGCCACGCCCGCCGAAGCCCTTTCGTCGGGGGACATCGCCGCCACCCTGAGGCGCCTGCGCGACGCAGCCTGGACCATGACGGCTGCCGACATGCTGGGCGCCGCCGGCGTGATGATCGACAAGGCCGTCGCCTACGCGAAGGAGCGTCGGCAGTTCGGCCGGCTGATCGGCTCGTTCCAGGCGGTCAAGCACCTGTGCGCCGAGATGGCCGCCGAGCTGGAGCCCTGCCGGGCCCTGATCTGGTACGCCGCCTACGCGCAGGACGCCGTCCCGGCCGAGGCCTCGCTCACCGCCGCCCACGCCAAGGCTCACCTCTCCGAGGTCAGCCGCTTCGTCGCCCGCACTGCAACCGAGGTGCACGGCGGCATGGGCATCACCGACCTGCTCGGCCTGCACTACTGGTTCAAGCGTGTCGGCCTGGACCGCCAGTTGTTCGGTGGTCCCGAGCGCGTGCGCCACTTGGCCGCGGTGATGCAAGGCCTGGCGGCCGCCTGAACCGCCCCGGCGGGGGCAGCTTGGCTGCCCCCGCCCAAGGTTCCTGTCGGAACCCGCAGCGGCACAGACCGTTACCCCTGAGCAAATCGGCGGTCGATATTGTGTTCGTCCGCGAGGATTTGCGGGAGTATCATGTCATGCTTTGGTGGGCTCTCGTCTTTGCTGTTCTCGCCATCGTCGCCGGCGCGCTGGGATTCTTCGCCCTGGCCGGCGCCGCGGCGCTCATCGCCAAGGTCTTGCTGCTGGTCTTCATCGTGCTGTTGATTCTGAGCCTGGTGAACAGGGCCGGCAGAGGTGGACCCGTCCTCTAAAGGGGGCGGTCGTCAGGCGCCGCAAGGCGCAGGGTTGCGTCGACGCCCACCGCCGCCAGGAAATCCTCGTCGTGGCTGACGACCAGCAAGGCGCCGTCGTACGCGGCCAGGGCTGACTCGATCGCCTCGATCGAAGCCAGGTCGAGGTGGTTGGTGGGCTCGTCCAGAACGATCAGCTGAGGCGGCCGGGGCGCCATCAGGACGCAAGCCAGGGCGGCGCGAAGCCGCTCGCCACCGCTGAGGTCCCCGGCCAGCTTCAGCGCCGACACGTTGCGGAACAGGAACCGCGCCAGGGCGGCGTGGGCGGCGTTGTCGTCAGCCGCCGGATTCAGCCGGCGATAGTTCTCCATCAGGCTCTGGTCGTCGCGCAGCAGGGCGGCGCGCTGGTCCAGCATCACGGCCGCCGCCCCGCGCGTGATCCGCCCCTCGGTCGGCGCGAGCTCGCCGGCGGCGAGGCGCATCAGGGTGGTCTTCCCCGCCCCATTGGCCCCGGTGACCGCCAGGCGCCGGGGACCCAAAAGCCGGATGTTCAGGCCGGACATGAGGGGCGTCGAGCCTGGCCAGGCGAAGGCCACGTCCTCGATGGCGAGGACGAGCTTTCCCGCCGCCAGGCCGGATGAGGGCAGGGCGAACTCCAGCTTTCGAAGCCGCTCCGTCCGCGCCCGCGCCGTCTCCAGCGTGGCCTGGACGTCGGCGCGCTTGCGGTCGGCGAGGCGGTTCTGGCCCCCGCGGGTCTGTTCGGCCCGGGCCCCCATGGCGCCCAGAACGATCCGCGGCTGGTCGCCCCGCGCCTTGGCGCGCACGCCAGCAGCGTCGCGGCGGTCCTGACGCTCCCGTGTCGCCTGGACCTCGCGTTCGACCCGCTTGGCCTCGCGCGCGGCGTTCTCCAGGTCCCGCTGGGCCGCTCCGGCCTCCTCCTCGCGCCGCTGGGCATAAAGATCGTAGCCGCTGCCATAGACGCGGGGTCCCAGGCCGCTGATCTCGACGATGCGGTCCATGGCGCGCAGCAGGGCGCGATCGTGGGTGACGACCAGCGCGCCGCCGCTCCAGCCGGCCAGCACCCGGCGCACCGCCGAGCGGGCCTCGGCGTCGAGATTGTTGGTCGGCTCATCGAGCAGGATCATGTCGGGGCGGGCGATCAGCAGGCCGGCCAGGCGGGCGCGCGTGGCCTCGCCGCCGCTCAGGGACGCGGCGGAGCGGGAGGGATCGAAGGCCGCAAGGCCGACCTCGGCGAGCGCCGCCCCAAGCCGCGCGGGGAGGCTCCAGTCCGCGTCCGCCAGGTCGGCCTCGGTCCCCTCGCCCCGATCGATGCGGTCCAGGCGCGCCAAGTCCTCGGACGCGCCCAACAGGTCGGCGAGGCTGGCGCCGGGAGGCGGCGCAAGGCTCTGGCGCAGGAAACCGATGCGCCCCCGCGTGGTCACCGCCCCGGCCGCCGGCGCGAGCTCGCCGAGGATCAGCCGCAGCAGGGTGGTCTTGCCGCAGCCGTTGGCGCCCACCAGGCCGGTGCGTTCGCCACCGAAGGCGAGCGTCAGGTCTTCGAAGAGGGTGCGCCCGTCACGAGCGCGAAAGGCGAGGCCGTCGAGAGTGATGAAGGGAAGCATGGGAGTCCATGGAAAGGGAAACGGACGAGGCGAAAGGGCGCGTCGTCGCGTTTTCCATGGTCGTGCTCCCGATCGAGGCGGCCCCGCAGGGCTGCACATTCCTAATGTGTCACCCCCGGCGATGCAAACCGGGTGCGCCGTATCGCGTCGCCATCTCGGCCACCGTCTCCTCGAACTCGGCGATCGTTTCGGCGATCACCTGGGCGACCGGTTTGACCGCGTCTATCCGGCCGGCCACCTGGCCGGAGAGGGCGATGGAGGCCTCCATGTCGCCGCCGAAGTATAGGGCCAGGGCGTCGCGGAACTCGCCCATGATCATTTCGGGCGGTTCACGCTCGAAGGCGGTGGTCTTTTCCGTCCGCAGGGCGCGCAGGGCCGGGCCGGGGCCGAAGCGGTTGAGGAACACCGTGTCGGTCTCCTTGGCCGCCAGGATGGCGTTCTTCCAGTTCTCGTGCACCGGAGATTCGGCCGAGGAGACCATCCGCGTCCCCATCTGCACGCCCTCGGCCCCCAGGGCGAAGGCGGCCGCCATGGTGCGGCCGTCGACGATGCCGCCGGCGGCGACCACCGGCACCCCCACTTTCGAGCAGACCAGCGGGAGGAGGACCATGGTGGCGACCTCGCGGGGATTCTTGAACCCGCCGCCCTCCCCGCCTTCCACCACCAGGCCGTCGACACCGGCCTCCACCGCCCGCAGCGCGGCGTGCAGGGAGGGGACGACGTGGAATACGGTCAGTCCCGCCGCCTTGAGGGCCGAGCAGTAACGGTTGGGATCGCCGGCCGACGTGGTCACGAACTTGACCCCCTGGTCGACCACGAAGCCGACGATGTCGGGGTCGCGCACGAAGGCCTGGGCGATATTCACCCCGAACGGCTTGTCGGTAAGCCGCCGCATCGCCTTGATCTCCTCGCGGATGGCGTCCAGCTCGCCCGACGAGGTCTCGATGATCCCCAAGCCCCCGGCGTTGGACACCGCCGAGGCCAGGGGCGAGCGGGCGATCCAGCCCATAGGCGCCTGGACGATGGGGAACTCGACGCCTAGCAGCTCGGTGATGCGGTTGCGGATCGCCATGAACTTCACCTTTGTACTTCCGTAAGGCGATGGCGATTCCACCATGAAAACGCCGCCGGCCTCGCGACCGGCGACGATCATTCATAGGGTCAAACTCTCGGTCAGGCGATCGCAATGGCCCGTTTGCGACGGGCGGCGCGGAGCGTTGCGCCCAGGCCGGCCAGTCCGACCAGCGTCATCGCCCAGGCGCCGGGTTCGGGCACCAGGGTGAAGGTGAGACCCAGGCCGGTCGAGTCGTTGAGGTAGTTTCCGTCGTTGTTGACGCCATAGTCGATGATCGTGCCCGCGGGGAGGAAGAGATCCGTCGCGCTGAATGCTTGGCTTTGGCCTGGCGTGTTGGGATGCATCGCGCCGGGGCCAGTCAGCAGAAAGGACGCGAAGATCATACCACCCGAGGCGATGATCGCGTTGACGCCGGTCGGGTTGGTGTCGAGAAGCTCGTAAAAGCCCGACACGTTATAGTGTCCGGTGACGGGAACGGTGAATCGCACGATCGAGTCGGTGCTCGGACCTGGGTGAATCAGGAGAACGTCGGTAGGCAGAACCACCGTGCCGAAGTTGATAGGCGCGCCGCTCAGGTTGGCGATGACCGCAGGGACCAGATTTACCGGCGTGGCGGTCTGCCAGCACCCCGAACCTGGGCCAAGGCACCCCGGGTTGTAGTTGGTGTAAGGTGTGAAGCTTGTCCCGGTCACGCCGGTGCCATAACTCCATATTCCCGTCGAACTCGCCGACGAAAAGTCGGCTACATCGTTATACGTCGCTGCCTGCGCCGCGGCGGCGAACAAGCTCGCTGCGCCGGCGGCCACCAGCATGCTGATCGGGGTCATTGCTCGCTCCTTCGCGTACGCGCCAACGGAACCGCCGGCGGCGTCACGGACGATCCCACCCCTGTCGTTGACTACCAGACCCGTGCGCAATTGGAAACGATTTTAACGAAATTTCGCCATAATGCCGCCGAGCGTTCAAATCAGCCCGCTTAGGGGGGAAGAGGGGTCGGCGTACATCTTCCTTGGCATCCGTCCCGCCAGGAACGCCTCGCGACCGGCGATCACCGCGTGCTTCATCGCCCTCGCCATGCGGATCGGGTCGCGCGCCTCGGCGATGGCGGTGTTCATCAGCACCCCGTCGCAGCCGAGCTCCATGGCCACGGTGGCGTCCGACGCTGTGCCGACCCCGGCGTCCACCAGCACCGGCACCTTGGCCTGGTCGACGATGAGGTGGATGTTGAGGCGGTTCTGGATGCCCAGGCCCGAGCCGATCAGGGCTCCCAGCGGCATGATCGCCACCGCCCCGGCGTCCTCCAGCTTGCGGGCGTAGACCGGGTCGTCGCTGCAATAGACCATCACCTGGAAGCCCTCGGCGACCAGCATCTTCAGCGCCCGCAGGGTCTCCTCCATGTCGGGGTAGAGGGTCCGGGTGTCCGACAGCACCTCCAGCTTCACCAGGTTCCATCCGCCCGCCTCCCGGGCCAGGCGCAGGGTGCGCACCGCCTCCTCGCCGGTGAAACAGCCCGCCGTGTTGGGCAGGTAGGTGAAGCGGTCCGGCCGCACGTGGTCGACCAGCATCGACTGGCTGGGGTCGGAGAGGTTCACGCGGCGCAGCGCCACGGTGACGATCTCGGCTCCGGCGGCCTCGGCGGCGGCGGCGTTGACGGCATAGTCCTTGTACTTGCCGGTGCCGATGATCAGGCGCGAGTGAAAGGTGCGGCCCGCCACCGTCCAGCTGTCGTCTTCCAGGGTGACAGATCCATCCATCAACCGCCTCCGATGAAGTGCACGATCTCGATCCGGTCGCCGTCGGCGAGCGGCGTCGATCCATAGGCCGAGCGGGGCACGATGGCGAGGTTGCGCTCAACGGCCACCTTGCGCGGGTCCAGGCCGATGGCGGCCACCAGGGCGGCGATGTCTGCGACGGCCTTGAACACGCGGTCCTCGCCATTCACCGTCAGCCGCACCGCTCGCCTCTCTCTCAGCCCTCGATTTCCGGGCGATGCTTGTGACCCCGACGCATGGCCGTTACAAGGCCGCCACGCGCGGGCGGGCGGAGCGGCATGGCGAAACCGATCTTTGTACTGAACGGCCCGAACCTCAATCTGCTCGGCACTCGCGAACCCCACCTCTACGGCCGCGCCACCCTGGACGAGATCCGCGTCCGCTGCGAGGCGCGCGCCCGCACGCAGGGTCGCGAGGTCGACTTCCGGCAGACGAACCACGAGGGCGAGCTGATCGACTGGGTGCAGGAGGCCCGCCTCGCCGCCGCCGGCCTGGTGATCAACCCGGCGGGCTATGGGCACACCTCCGTCGCCCTGCACGACGCGCTCAAGACCCTCGAGATCCCGATCGTCGAGTGCCATCTGTCGAACCCGGCGGCGCGCGAGGCGTTCCGCCACCACAGCTATGTCTCCCTGGTCGCGTCCGGGGTAATCTGCGGCCTGGGGCCCACGGGCTATGAACTGGCGATCGAGGCTGTCTGCGGCCTGTGCGCCTCCTCCTGACCGGCTCCCCGACAGCCGGTCCTACACAGCAAGGTTGAACCTCCATGACTGAATCCGGGCCCGAGGGCGAATCGCCGGACGAAGAGGCCTTCGACGTCCGCCTGGTGCGGGACCTGGCCGACGTCCTCAACGAGACGGGCCTCACCGAGATCGAGGTCGAGCGCGGCGACCTGAGGATCCGTGTCGCCAAGACGCTCGTCGCCGCCCCGGTTCCGGCGGCGATTCCCGCAAGCCTGGCCACCCCGGCTCCTGTCCAGCGTGAACCCGCGGCCGCCGCCGCGCCCGCGAAGCCGGCCGGCGAGGCGGTGAAGTCGCCCATGGTGGGCACAGTCTACCTGCAGTCGCAGCCCGGCGCGCCGCCCTTCGTGCGGGTCGGGGACCGGGTCAGCCAGGGCCAGACCCTGCTGCTGGTCGAGGCGATGAAGACCATGAACCCCATCGGCGCCCCCCGCGCCGGGGTGGTGGCGGAGCTGCTGGTCGCCGACGGCCAGCCGGTGGAATACGGCGAGCCGCTGGTCGTCCTCGGCCCGGTCGGCGGCTGAGCCGCCCGATGTTCGACAAGATCCTGATCGCCAACCGCGGCGAGATCGCCCTGCGCATCCACCGCGCCTGCAAAGAGATGGGCATCCACACCGTGGCGGTGCATTCGGAGGCGGACGCCAGCGCCATGCACGTGCGCCTGGCCGACGAGAGCGTCTGCATCGGCCCGGCCCCGGCCGCCAAGAGCTACCTCAACATCCCGGCCATCATCGCCGCCTGCGAGATCACCGGCGCCCAGGCCGTTCATCCCGGCTACGGCTTCCTGTCCGAGAACGCCCGCTTCGCCGAGATCCTCACGGCCCACGGCTACACCTTCATCGGCCCGCGGCCCGAGCACATCCGGGTGATGGGCGACAAGATCGCCGCCAAGCGCGCGGTGGCGGCCGCCGGCATCCCGGTGGTGCCCGGGTCCGAGGGGGCGCTGACCACCGAGGCCGAAGCGATGGCCGCCGCCGAGGCCATCGGCTTTCCGGTGCTGATCAAGGCGGCCGCCGGCGGCGGCGGACGCGGCATGAAGGTCGCCAACACCCGCGAGGAGGTGGCCGAAGCCTACGGCACTGCGCGAGGCGAGGCCAAGGCCGCCTTCGGGGACGACGCGGTCTATATGGAGCGCTACCTCGCCCGGCCGCGCCACATCGAGCTGCAGGTGGTCGCCGACAGCTTCGGGGCCGTCTGCCACCTGGGTGAGCGCGACTGCTCCCTCCAGCGCCGCCACCAGAAGATGATGGAAGAAGCCCCATCCCCCGCACTCGACTCGGACGCGCGGGACAGAATCGGCCGGGTGGTGGTCGATGCGGTGAAGGCCATCGGTTACCTGGGGGTCGGCACCATCGAATTCCTCTACGAGAACGGCGAATTCTTCTTCATCGAGATGAACACCCGCCTGCAGGTGGAGCATCCCGTCACCGAGGCGATCACCGGCGTCGACCTGGTGCGCGAGCAGATCCGCATCGCCGCCGGCCTGCCGCTCTCGTTCACCCAGGACGAGGTGAGGTTCGCGGGACACTCGATCGAATGCAGGATCAACGCCGAGAACCCGCGCACCTTCACGCCGTCACCCGGCCTGGTGACCGACTTCCACGCGCCCGGCGGCCTGGGGGTGCGTCTCGATTCGGGGCTCTACGCCGGCTATTCGATCCCGCCCTACTACGACAGCCTGGCGGGAAAGCTGATCGTCCACGGCCGAGACCGCGCCGAAGCGCTCGCCCGCATGCGCCGGTCACTGGCCGAGATGGTGGTCGGCGGCGTCGAGACCACCATCCCCCTGTTCCAGGACCTGCTGCAGGAACCCGACATCATCGCGGGCTGCTACGACATCCACTGGCTCGAGCGGTGGATACGGGAGCAGGGGTGAGAGGCAGACCTCCGGCGACTCTGCCGGGCGGGAACGTGCTCTAAAAGCCATCCTGCGCTGGCTTCAACAGACGTGAGACACCCCTGCCCCGCTTCACCGCCGATGATTTGGTCGACTGCTACCGCCGGGGGGTGTTCCCGATGGCGGATGCACGGCACGACGCGCGGGTGTTCCTGGTCGAGCCGGCGCGCCGGGGGGTGATTCCGCTGGACGGGCTCAGGATCAGCCGCCGGCTGGCTCGCACCGTGCGGTCGGACCGCTTCACCGTGCGGCTCGACACCGCATTCCCCGAGGTGATCGCGAGCTGCGCCGCTCCGCGGCCCGGGCGCATGGAGACGTGGATCAACCACACCATCGAGACCCTGTGCCTCGAGCTGTTCGCGCGGGGCCGGGCGCATAGCATCGAGGCGTGGCGGGAGGGACGGCTGGCGGGCGGACTCTACGGCGTGGCGCTGGGCGGAGCCTTCTTCGGGGAGAGCATGTTCTCGGAGGAGCGCGACGCCAGCAAGGTGGCCCTGGTCCACCTGGTCGCGCGGCTGCGCCTGGCGGGCTACACCCTGCTCGACGCCCAGTTCATGACCGATCACCTGGCGAGCTTCGGGGCGGTCGAAATCGCCAAGGATGATTATCGGCGGCGTCTCGCCAACGCCCTGGGCACGCCCACGAACCTGCGGGGCACGCCGCTCTACATGGCCGGCGCCGCCGCGTTGCAGGCAACCAGCCAGGCGTCGTAGACGGGGTGCCTGAGGGCGCTGACACCCGGGGCATTGGCGAACATCCAGCCCTTGAACACCTGCCGGGGGGCCAGGGCCGCGCCGGTGGCGACACCCGCATCCGAGGTGATCACCAGATAGACGGAGGGCTGCGGCTGCGGATCGGCGGGCCCGCGGGTGACGCAGGCCTTCACCTCGAAGACCAGGCTCTTGTAGCGCACGCGACGCCCGACCGGGGCTTCGAAGGCCATTGTCTCGGCGGTGACCTTGTCCAGCACGCGCAGCACCGCGGCGGGCGCGCGCGCGGGCAGGGGCGGGCCGGGCGGCGGGGTTTTGGGCTTGGGCGCCTCGGCCTTCACCTCTGGAGGCGGAGGCGGCAGCGCTTCGAGGTTGACGGGCGCCGGCGGCGCGACCTTCGGCGCCCCCACGCTGGCGGCCGTCGCCGGTGAGGCGGGAGCCGACGGAGCCGGCGGCTCGGGGGCGGCCGCCGGAGCCGTGGGCGCCGCGGGAGGCGGGGGTGGCTGGCCGACGTCCTGAGCCCCGGAGGGTCCGACGGTCACCCAGGCCAGGCCGGCGATGACGACGGCGAGGCGGACGCCCCGGCCTATTCCGGGTTCCACGGTTCGTAGTCGCCGGTCGTCTCGGCGCGCCGGCCGCCCCGGGCGATGGAGCCCTTGGGGCGCCAGGCCCAGATCGTTCCGGTCAGGTTCGGCCGGTAGTCCTTTTCCCACGGGCGCCGCGGCAGAGGCTGGCGCGTGGGCGGTTCGGCGAAGGTGTGGTGCAGCCAGCCGTGCCAGTCCGGCGGGACCCGCGAGGCGTCGGCGTAGCCGTTGTAGATCACGAAGCGGCGGTTGTGGCCGTCGTAGTCGAACCGTCGATCCACGGTCTCGTAGTACTTGTTGCCGAACTCGTCCTCGCCCACGGGCCGGCTGCCGCGACGGATCTGATTGCGCGCGCCGATCGTGGCGCCGAACCACCAAGTGAAGATGTCCCTGAGCACGGCGCCCTTATAGGCGCCCCCCGCGCCGCCGTCGAGGGCCGGCGTCACGACGGCGCTCGCTCAACATCTTGTGGGTAACGGCTGGGATGTCACCACATCTATTGCGTCGCCGAGCTCCCCGGCCTAGCCTCGGAGGGCCGACGAAGAGGAAAGCCATGCGCTTCGACACGCCCTGGACCACGGCCGCTCCCCTCGCCGCCCGCCACCGGCGAATCAAGACCGCTTACGGTGAGCGTGAGGTCGTTGCGCCCGTGGCCTGGCCGGCGGCGCGGGTGGAGGCGTGGCTGGACTGGGCGGACGCCCTGCCGGACGACTATCCCTTGGGAGACCTGCCCCTCACCCTCCGCGCCGACGTCGAGGTCGACCCTCTGCTGGCCGGCGGTCCGGCGCGCCACGCCCGCCGCCTGGCGGCCTGGGGGCTGCGCCTGGGCCACGTCCAGGACGCCGGCGAGGCCGAGGCCCTCGCCGAGGCTCTCTTCGCCCTCCATGCTCGCGGCCTCGCCGCGCCCGGGCGCTCCCTTGCCTTTGGCGCGCGCCTGCATCCGCTGCTCGCCGATCCCGCCCGGGCGCCGGCCGCCCGACCCCTCCATGTGGAGCAGCCGGACGCCTGGGCGGCCCCCCCGGAGGGGCTCCTGGCGCACCGGCTGGCGGCGGTGAGCGACGCGGTGCGCCGCTGCCATGGCGACGGGGACGCCTGCGCCGACCCCGCCGCCAACCAGGCGCTCGGCCGGGCCAGCTGGGCGTCCCGGGAGGCCGGCGCGACCGACGGGGAGATCGCCGGTGCCATCGCGCTCGGGCGCGCGGGCGAAGAGGCCGCCGCATCGCCTGCGGCGCGGATCCTCCTCGCCGACCGGCGCGCCACTCTCGCGTGCGCGCCTGGCGCCCGGCGCGCGGCCCTTGCCGCCTGGAGCGGCGCGGATCTCACCCTCGCCTTCGCCGAGGCGGACGCCCCCGCCCTCGAGCGGGCCGCCGCCGGCCCGCGCGCGGCCCTCGACGCCGCGGCGTTCGCA
>JAQGIW010000301.1 GCA_028290905.1 Caulobacteraceae bacterium
CCGGCAGCCTGGCGACCTGGGCGAAGCAATGCGGGTGCAGTTCGAGCGACGCCGGTCCGGTCCAGGCGCCCTTCACGACGAGGTCGGTGACGTGAAAGCGTACGAGTTCGCAGATGCGCGGCGCTCCATCGACGTGGGGGATGATCTTCAGGAGGAAACCGGGCGCCGCCAGCGACGCCTGAACCTCGGAGAGATCCACGGGTCGGTGCTTGTAGGCCATGGTCGCGGTGGCGACGCGCACGCCGTTGTAGTCCAGCGTTCCGACCAGGGCGTCGTTGCGCACTTCCAGCTTCGGCTGCGCCAGCACCTTGGGATAGCCATTCAGCTCCCGTCCCGCGGCGATGCCGGCCTCGCTGTTGAGGTACATCGCGTGGGTGTAGCCGCCGGCCTGGCCGCGGAAGGTCACCGGGATCACCTGTCCAGCTTCGGTGTACGACCCCAGGCCGCTCGAGTCGGGCATGTTGATGAATTCGAACTTCACCACCGGCTCCGTCGTCAGGAGCGGCGCGGGCGCCACGGCGGCGAGGGCGGCGGGGTCGGTGCGGTAGGTGATGATGATGAATTCGCGATCGACGAACCGGAACGGCGGCCTCGAGTAGGCCGGGCTGGTCAGGGGCATCGCGAACGCCGTCCTGCGAACTTCGTCCTCGGTCATGGCGTCTTCCCCTTGATCAGTTGAGGCGGCGGTTGGCTCAGGCCTGATGGGCCTCGACGGTGTGGCTCTCGCGCAGCGCAGCCGCCTCGGCCTCGCTGAAGCCGAGTTCGGCGAGGATGGCGTCGGTGTGTTCGCCCAGGCGCGGGGCGCGACGGGGCCGCACCTTGGTGAAGCCGACCACCTGGACCGGGCTGTTGACCGTGTGCGTCGCCCGGCCGTTCGGCTCCGCGAGCGGCAGCAGGACCTCGTTGGCGAGCATCTGCGGGTCGCTAACCACCTCTTCCATGGTCTGCACGACGCTGAAGATGACCCGCGCGGCGTCCAGCTTCTCCCGCCAGTGGGCGAGCGTCTCGGCGGCGAAGAGGTCGTCGAGGATCCCGGCGAGGGCGGCCGAATTGGTCACGCGGGCCGGGACGTCGGCGAAGCGCGGATCCTGCAGCAGTTCCGGTTGGTCGATGGCCGCCACGAACCCCGGCCAGTCCTTGGGCTGGAGCACGCACGGCAGGATCCAGCGGCCGTCACGGGTTCGGTAGGGGTTCACCACCGCGCTCGGCGGCGCCTTGCGATCATGCTGGCTGTAGAAGCGGGCGCCATGCAGCGCCCCCTCGACCCAGCTCCCTCCGGCCCAGACCCCCTGGGCGATGAGCGAGGTCGTCGCATGGCCGCCCAACCCGGTCCGCTCGCGCACATAGAGGGCGGTCACGATCGAGGCGTACAGGGCGGTCGCCGTGGCGTGGTCGCCCATGCCGGGGACCAGGAGGGTCGGGGCGCTGTCGGCGTCGTGGACTGCGTCCATCAAGCCGGTGCGGGCCCAGAAGGCGGTGATGTCGAAGCCGGGCTTGTCCGCCTCGGGACCCGCGGCGCCATATCCGGTGACGTCAGCGTAGATCAGCCGCGGATTGAGCGGCGCGACCGCCTCGTAGGACAGTCCGAGCGCGTGCCGAACCTTCGGCGGATAGTTGGTGACCAGCACGTCGGCCCAACGAACCAGGCGGCGCAGGATCTCCGGGGCGTCGGGCGACTTCAGATCGAGCGAGATGGCCCGCTTGTTGCGGTTCTCGAGCTCCCAGGCATAGTTCACCTCGGAGGTAGGATTGGGCGGCGCCATGTGGAACAGTCGCTGTGGATCGCCGATCCCCGGCGGCTCGACCTTGATCACATCGGCGCCGTAGTCCGACAATATTGTCGTCGCCGCCGGACCCGCGATGAAGCTGGCGATGTCCAGGACCCTCAAACCGGAGAAGATGTTTTCATCCGTGGTCATTGTGGATGATTCCCCACTGCGCACCGGCACTCGCGACGGGACCAGCATGGACCCGATCCTTCCGGCGGGCGTGTGAGGCGTTGGCAGTTGTTGTTAGGCTCGACCCGCCGCCCGCAATATGAGGCCGGCGACTTCCCGCGGGTGGTGACGAGCGACAGGTGGCTCGCCTCGAGCTCGATCGTCGTGGCTTGCTCTAGACGCCGCGGTAGACGAGCGTGGTGAAGAGAGCGCCATTGATCACCGAAGTCCCCCACCTGGCGTCGTACGAAGCGGTGGGCTTGGCGGCCAGGACCTGTTCCAGGGAATTTCCCTTGGCCTTGAGCGCGGCGACCTTGGCCCGGATCGCTATCAGCATGTCCCGAAATTCGATGAGCTGGGCGCGATTGCCGACCGGCCCATGGCCGGGGATGACGACGGTGTTGGCGCCAGCCATCGCGAGGTTGGTGTTCGCCGCGCGTATGGCGCCGTCAATGCTGCCGCCGGTCACATAGTCGATGAACGGGTACATGCCGTTCCAGAACGTGTCTCCTGTTTGAAGGACATCGGCGTTGGCGAAGTAGACCGACATGTCGCCGTCGGTGTGACCCGGCTGGTAATGCCGGATTCGCACCGTCTCGCCGTCCATGTGCAGTGTCTTGTCGCCGCTGAGGACCTGGTTCGGAAGCTCGGCTGGGGGTATCGGCGTGAAGGTGTGTTCCCACTCCACGACCCGGATAGTCTGGGTCAGGCGGCGGACCACCTGCTTGTCAGCGATGACCGTCGCTCCGGTCCTGCGCAGCCAGCCGTTGCCGTCGGTATGATCCCAGTGCCAGTGTGTGTTTATCACGTAGCGCACCTTCCCGGGCTCGATCGAGCTCAGCGCCGCGACGATCTTCGGCTGCGAGACCGCGATCCCGGCGTCGACCATCAGCAGGCCATCGGGGCCGGCGAGGACGCCGATGTTGCCCCCGGATCCCTCCAGCATGCTCACGTGGCGGCGCAGCGAGTGCACGGTGATGGGGCTGGCCGCCGCGGCGGCGTTGATATCGGAGTAGGGGCTGGCGGCAGCCGGGGCCGCGGCAAGTGCCGCCGCGGTCGCCGTCAGCACCGCGGAGGTGAGAGATCCGGCGATGAAACTCGTCACCGTCGTCAGTAAAGATGGGCCGGATGTCGCCGGCGCATCGTCGCAGTCCTTCATGGCCTCGTCCTTTCGACCTCAACAGATGTCCGCGCAAGTCCGTCTCGCCAGCCACTCGGCAATGGCTCGGCGCGGTACGGGATCACTCCGTAATTTTCACGAATCCCTGCTGAACGAGCTGAATCGTTCGCGCCATGGCGTCGGTGTTGATCTTGATGCCAGGGAGCAGATCCCCATTGCCCCAGCCGTGGACCTTCGCCGTGGCGCCGCACAGCTCGACCTGCACGCCGCGCTTTTGCAAGTCGGCGATTAGACCCTTGTAGGGATTGCCGGTCGCGATGTTGCGGTCCGCGTCATAGGCGCTGTCATGCAGAGTCGCGTGGCCGGCATTGGTGTGGAAGACCGCGATGACCTCCGCCTCGGCACCCCATTCGGCAATGTCGTTCCCGATTAGCTGGAGATGGAAGATCGAGGCCGGCAGATCACCCTCGAAGACCAGGGCTCCGATGCTGAAGGCAGCCTTCACAGCTTCCAGATTTACCGGAAGGTCGATGCGGAGAAGCTTCTCTGAAATGGTCATATGGGTGTCCTTGTTCGGGTAGGGCGCGGCCTTAGGCGGCGCGCGCCGCTTTGATGGACGGCAGAGTCCTTGCTGCCAGCTGACGCTGGATTGCGCCCAGGCGCATGACCGCGGAAGATCGGAGGGACCGCCGCAGCTGGTCCCTCAATCTCCGTCATGGGAAGGGCGATGCGGTAATAGTGGCGCTTCGATCCGGCGTTGCGGCCAAAGCCCTGTTCTTCGTTGTCGACGCCAACCGGTTCGATCACGGCTTCGACCGAGCCCGTCTTGCCGCGCAGATAGATCGGCATGCGGTAGTGGCCGACGGGCGATCGCGTCAGGATCCGGACGGCGTCGCCCGGATTGAAGACCGGCTGCTCGCCGAGGGCGGATATGACGCCGGGGAGACGTGGGCTGGCCGCGTAAGAGCGGGCTGACATGCCCTGGGCTCCTTTGCAGACGAGGGGACGCTGCGGGCGTCGCTTCCGGTCGCGATTGCGACGGGAGCACAATGCACCCAATCGATCCGACGGGCGTGTGAGGCCTTGGCAGTTGTTGTTAGGGTCTGCGCCGCCTCGTCTCACGGTGGTTTCAGTGATGCGGCGCGGGATCTAGCTCAGGGCTGGAGGCTGCAGTATCGCGAGGAGATCACGGGCCTGCATGAGATCAACCGTCCCGAAGCCCTCCGTGAACCGGTCATAGACGTGGCGCAGCACGGCGCCGGCCTCGGCGGGACGTCCCTGCGCGCGCCTGAGGCGGGCTAGGCTGGTCGCCGTCCGCAGCTCCCACGACAGCGCTCCCTGTCGTCTCGACCAGTCGAAGGAGCTCTGGAACAGGGCCTCGGCGTCCGCGTCACGGCCTCCGCCCAAGGCGACTTCGCCCTTGATCCTCAGGAGCTCGGCCACGCACCATCGATCCTCGTTCCGGTCGGATTGCTGCAGAGCTTCCTCGACCGCCCTGGCGGCCCCATCGGCGTCGCCGGCCCGAAGCCCGCCCAGTGCAAGGTCGCCCAGGTACGAGACGTAGCGTTGTTGAAAGCCGGCCGTGGGCATGCCGGAGACGCCTTCGCGAATGAGGCGCGATCCTTCGAGCGGATCGCCGCTCGCGATCAGGCGGACGCCTCTGCTGCACGCGACGTAGAGCTTCCAATAACTGTTTATTGCCGCCGTTTCACTTTGAAGTTCGATGTATTGGTCGGCCAGGGCGAGATCGCCGCATTGAAGCGCCACCGGACAAGCGCCGTTAAAGAGCGCATAGAACAATGACGGCGGATGTCCGATCGACTTCGCCTCGTCGACGGCCCGCGCCACCGTGCGCATCGCCTGATCCGGCAAACCCTGAACCCAAAGGATCTGTCCGAGGACCGAGAGCGCCGCCGCCCGCTGATCGAATTGATAGCGGTCGCGGTGGGAATGATCCGCGGGCGCTTCGTAACGGTCGAGCATGGTGTCCATGTGCCGGCGCGCCTCCTCCTGGTCGCCCAGCACGTGATGAGTGGCGCCGAGGAGTCGCTCGCTGACGAGCAGGTCAGCGAGGGGGACCCTGTCCTCGGGAATGGCGCGAAATCGCCTGGCGGCGCCTAGCGCGCCCCGAAAGTCTCCGGTCATGAAGTGGCTGAGCCAAAGCCCCCAGAGGCATCTCGATCGGTAGTCAGCGTCGTCCAGGCGTTCAGCCAACGCCGCGGCTCGTCGCCAGGCCTCGCCCATGGCCGGGCCGACCCCGCGCGCGAAGAGCAGCGCGGCGGCAAGCGCGGCATTGAGCCGGAGATCGCGTCGCGGGTCCTCGCCGACGACACGCCCGATCCGCTCCAGGGCGCGCTCGACCCGCTCGCAGCACTCGCCCATCAAGGTGTAGTGGATCCAGAGTGGCGCCGCGGCGGCGGTCAAGGCGCATCCCAGCTCCGCATCCCCGTCAGCGGAGAAGGCCCAGTCGAGGGCGGCGCGAACCTCGTCGACCGCATGGGGATAGGCGTCGAACCACGCCCCGGCGGCCGCGTCCGCCCGGTCGAGCTCGGCCACCTCTAGCGCTGCCCGCAGGAACTCGGCATGCCGCCGCCGCATCCGCGAGGCGCCGCCCTGCTCCTTCAGCCTCTCCAGGCCGTAGAGCCGTGTCAGCTCGAGCAACCGGTACCGGACGACGCGCCCACTCACATCGCTCGTCACGAGCGACTTGGACAGGAGACCTTCCAGCGCGTCGGTCGCATCGAAGCCCGGATCATCGGAGGGCGTCGCGACGGTGATCACCCACGCCAGGCAGAAGGGCGCCTTGAAGACCGCCGCCACCGTCAGAAGGTATTGCTCCGCGGCGCTGAGCCGGTCGAAACTCCAGTCGAGCATGGCCCGCAACGTCTGGTGCCGCGGCAAGGCTGTTCTCCGGCCCTTCATCAGGAGGGCGAAACGATCTTCGATTCTGGCGGCCAATCCCCTTATGCCCAGGGCGTCGATCCGCGCCGCCCCCAGTTCTATGGCCAGCGGTATCCCGTCCAGGTGACGGCAGATATCGGCGACAATCGGCGCCTCCTCGTCCGAGAGGGTGAAGCTGTCGTCATTCGCCGTCGCCCGTTGCACGAAGAGCTGGATGGCTGGGAAGGTCAGCGCCGTCGCCGCCGTAGGAGCCGGCGAAGCCGGGGGAACGCCCATGGAACCCAGCCGATGCGTCACCTCACCCTCCGCCCGCAGGGCCTCCCGGCTGGTCGCCAGAATGTTGACGCCAGGCGCGCCCTTCAGCAGGGCTTCGGCGAGGAGCGCCGACGCCTCGACAACATGATCGCAGTTGTCGAGCACGATCAGCATGTCCCGATCCCTCAGGTAGGAGACCAGGCTGGGAATGGGATCGTCGGTGGCGATCGACAGCCCAAGGACGCGGGCGAGGAGGCTCGGGACGAAGCGGGGCTCTCCGAGCGGCGCCAAGTCCACGAAGCGCACGCCGTGTCGATACGAACCAGCAAGTCGCTCCGCCACGGCCAAGGCGACGGTCGTCTTTCCGATTCCGCCCGCTCCGATGATCGATATGAAACGCCGTCGGGGCAGTCGGTCCGCGATCTCGCCGATGATCTGCTCACGCCCGATGGGTCGCGTGAGCACCGCCGGGAGATCGCCGAGCGCGGTTGGTGGCGATGCGTGCGCGGGCGCGGGCGCGGTGTCGGACGAACGCGTCGTCGGACTGACGAGGCAGTAGCCGCGTCCGGGAACGTTGACCACGTAGCGCGCGCCGTCCTGGCCATCGCCGAGGGACTTGCGCAACGCGGCGATGTGGAAGCGCAGGCTGCCGTCGTCGACGGTGACGTTGGGCCAGACCCGGTCGATCAGCTCGCGCTGGCTGACGACGTCGCCCGCGCGCTCCACCAGGGCGATCAGGAGGTCCATGGCCCGGCCGCCAAGCTGCACGGGTTCTCCAGCCCGCTCGATCAGCCGTTCGGCGGCCGATAACCGGAAAGGACCGAAGGCGATCACGTCCTTCGTGAGGGAGTCGTGAGGGCTGGGCATCCCACTCTTCGAGGGAAATGGAGCACGGGTCGGGCTCGAAGATACCTACTGGACTTCCGATATCAAGTGATACCGGAATTAATGAGGCCGGCGCCGCTTAGCGGAGCGCATCGAGAAGCTCGCGCGCCGCGCGCACATCGGCCGTCTCAAACCCCTGGGTGAATCGCGCGTAGACGGGCGCCAGCACGTCCAGGGCCGCCGCTCGGTCGCCCTGATACGCCCGCACGCGAGCCAAAGTGGCGGCCGTGCGCAGCTCCCAGATCAAAGCCCCTTGTGAGCGCGCGAGATCGAGCGATCGGCGAAAACAGTCTTCCGCGGCGGCCAAGTTCGAGGAGCGCATCTTTAGCAGCAATGATCCCTTCAGGCGCAACAATTCCGGCAGGTCGACGGATGCGCCGACGGTCTCAACCTCAGATATTACGCGTTCGATCGTCGCCAGCGCCTCGTCGAGCCGTCCGGTCATCGCCAGCGCCTGAGCAAGGTCGCGGGCGAAAAGCGACACCAGCACGTCGTGTCTCCGCGACCGCATGATCTCGAGGCAGTCCGACAGGAGCGGGATGGCCTTCGCCGCCTCACCCCGTCGGAGCGCCAATCCGCCCCTGAGACCCAACGCCGCTGCTTGAAATGGAGCTAGCGAGTTTTTCTCCGCTTCCGAGGCCACCTGCTCAATGAGCGCCTCAGCGTCCGACAAATTCCCGATCCGGAGGAACACGAAAGCCGCGCAAATCAGCGCGGCGCTCAAGCTCACGGGATGTTCGAGCGCCGCGGCTTCGGTGACAGCATAGCGCGCCGTTTCCGCGGCTTCGTCCGCGTCGCCGCACCCCCATTGGGCTCCGACTAAGGCGCAAAGTGTCCGAATCCGAAGATCGATGCCGTTATGCATGAAATCAGCATGCGTGGTGGCGATTGGGGGCGTCAGGGCTCCGCGGCAGTGGATGAGCGCGCTCTTCAGATCGCCAGCCACATGTTGGGACGTGCCCAACATCCATTCGGCGACCGCCAGCCCAGTCGGGTCGGCCATCTCTCGGGCCACATCAAGAGCGCGCTCGGCCAGCGCGACCGCGCTGCTGAAGTCGCCGCTCCGGTAATGGTACTGATTGAGGCATCCGATCAAGCGCAACTGCGCGCCGAGTTGGCCGAGCCGCTCGGCCAGATCCAGCGCCCGCGTCAGCGCGTTGAGGACGGACGCGCCATTGCCCTCGGTGTACATCAGGGACAGGCCCAGCGAGGCCTGCAGCTCCATTTCGCTCCGCGGATCCTCTGTGGCGGCGCGCGTGTTCAGCGCACGTTCGGTCCAGCGTCGGCACTCGGTCAGCAGCGACATTTCAAGGAAGAGCGGGGCGGCAGTCGCCGCAAGCGCTGTTCCAAGCCGGGCGTCGCCGCAGTCCGAGAAGGCCCATTCCAACGCCGCGCGAACGTTGCCCAGGTGTTCGCTGTAGGCGCGGAACCCGCGCGCCTCGGAAAAGGCCGGCGCGTTTGCTCCGATCCGGTCAAGAAGGTCGCGGAAGAACTCCGCATGACGCCGTGCCGCCGCATCGGCCTCGCCGAGTGCGGCGAACTTCCCGCGCAGATAGGCGCGGGTGGTGTCCAGAAGCCGATACCGCACTCGCCCAGCGTGGGTTTCCGACGCGACGAGTGACTTGGCGACGAGGCTCACCATGATTTCCGCGATTTCGCTGGCCCCGACCTCGGCGCCCGAAGCGACGAACTCCGCGGCTTCCAGGGAGAAAGCGCCCGCGAAGGGGACAAGCCGGCGCAGGGTCGTCTGTTCGGCCTCGTCCAGCAGGTGGTAGCTCCAATCGAACGTGGCGTTCAGAGTCTGTTGCCGTGGCGGCGCGGTGCGCCGGCCTTGCCAAAGGAGGCTCAGGCGGCTGTCGAGCAGCCTATCGACGCCTTCGACGCCATGGGCCTCCACGCGGCTGGCGGCGAGTTCGATGGCCAGGGGGATGCCGTCGAGCTTGTTGCAGATGCGCGCCACCGCTGGCGCGTCAGCGTCCTGGAGCGCGTAAACCCGGTCCGCGAACAACTGCGCCGCGGAATAGGCCAGGACCTCAGCCGGGGTGAGCGCGTCTCCTGTCGGTGGACAGTCCAGCGGCGCCAGCCGATGGACGTGCTCGCCCTTGACCCTCAAGGCCTCGCGGCTCGTCGCCAGGATATGTACCCCGGACGCCCGCTCAAAAATCGCCTCCGCCAGGTTCGACACGGTCTCGATCACGTGTTCGCAACTGTCGAGGATGATGAGCATCCGCTTGTCGTGCAGGGACGCAACCAGGCTCGGGATCACGTCGTCGGAATGGACGGCGAGACGCAATGCGGCCGCCAGCAGGCTCGGCGCCAGCCGCGGATCGGCCAGGGAACCCAGATCGGCAAAGCATACGGAGTCGTAACTCGCCGCGAGCGCGTGGCCGACCGACACGGCGACAGTCGTCTTGCCGACGCCGCCCGGGCCGACGAGGGTCACGAAGCGGCTGGCCGCCAGTTGCGCCGAGATCGCCTCGACGGCCGCGTCTCGCCCCACCATCCGTCGGGGGCGCGACGGCATGGCATGGGCCGTTCCCACCGGGTCGGCCGACTTTGGCGCGGAGTCGACGGGGTCGGACCGGGTCGTCGGACCAACGAAACAATAGCCGCGTCCGGGGACGTTGATCACGTAGCGGGCGCCGTCCTGGCCATCACCGAGGGACTTGCGCAGGGCGGAGATGTGGTAGCGAAGGCTGCCGTCGTCGACGGTGACGTTCGGCCAAGCCCGGTCGATCAACTCGCGCTGGCTGACGACGTCGCCCGCGCGCTCCACGAGGGCAATGAGGATGTCCATGGCCCGGCCGCCGACCGGCACGGGCTCTCCGGCCCGCTCGATCAACCGTTCGGCGGCGGACAGCCGGAAGGGACCGAACGCGATCATATCATCTGTGACGGACTCGTGTGGATGGAGCATCCCAGACAACCCCGGGAAGGCGAACACGGACGGTGTATCGCACGATATCAGCCGGGTTTCGATATCAAGCGGCATTTGGCTGTTCTGGACGATCTCTCATGGCCACCGCCTACGAACTGACCTTGGCGACGCCCATCTGCTGGAGCAACGTGAGATTGTCTTCGATGTGCCAGTTGTCGGTGATGCGCCCGTTCTCGACCTTGAGGAGATCGGTGGCGGTGAAGTCGATCGGCTGAGCCTTGCCCTGGGCCTGGCCAAACCTGCCGGTGAAATGGCCGGTGAACCGCATGTGCACTGTCACATAGTCGCCCTCGACGATCATTTCTTCCACGGCCACCTTGAGGTCGGGCACGGCGGCGCGGAATTGGCGCGACGCGAAAGCCGGTCCCTCGGGTCCCTGCGGGCGGCCCGGCGGCAGGGTGCGGTCGGTGAAGGTCTGCGCGATGGCCTGCTTCAAGAAGGTCTCGTCGCCTGTATTCCAGAATTCGTAGAAGGCGCGGACCGCCTTGAGAGTCGCCTCGCGTTGCGCATCTGGGATCGTTGCGGCGACGACGAGCTGGTCGATCCGGACGCTGTCGGCGGCAAAGGCCGGCGCCGACAGTAAGAGCGCCAGCCCGACGGGAAGCCCTAGGGGCAAGGATCTAGTGGGCATGTATCTTCTACCCTCGTTGATCGGGTTCATCGAAGCTCGGGGGATCGTCGTATCCCTTGCGCGACGAGTAGAAGGCTAGCCACATCAGCACGCCGGTCAGGGCGCCCACGCCCACCGCCCCGGCGACGAGGGCGATGACGATGGCTTTCGAGCCGCCCGTCCAGGCAAAGCCCCCGCTGATGTAGAAGGCCCAGCCGAAGAATGCGAAGACCGCCATGAGACCGAGGGCGGCGAGGATGACGACCCAGCGCTTCATGGTGTGATCGGCGCGCGGCCAGCTCCCATCGCCACCACTCCCTCTTCAGGCCGTCGGACCGGGCAACCCCGTGATGCTCGGCGGGGCGCGATCGATGACGGGGACACTGGAGCGGTTGGCGAGTGCGTAGCGGGCGATTTCATCCTTCCTGGCGAACCAGACGTCGCCCTTGCCCCTGGCGTAGGCGAGGAAGCGGTCGAGGGCGCGCACCCGGCCGGCGTGGCCGGAGATGCGGTCGTGCAGGCTCGTCACCATCATGCGGCGCCGATGGGCGCCCTCCTCGTAGAGTTGGTCGAACTCGTCGCGCAGCGCTTGCTCGTAGGCGGCCGGATTCCAGCCTACGAACGGGAAGGAGACGATGTCGTTCATGTGAAATGTATAGGGAACCGTCACGAAGTCGCGACCGCGCACAGGGATGATGAATGGCTCGTCCCGGCTCGGCTCGTCGATGTGATAGACAAAGCCGAGATCCTGCAGCGTCTCCAGGATGTGGATGGAATTGCGCATCCAATAGGCGTTCCAGCCGATCGGGGTCTGGCCGGTCACCCTCTGAATCGTCTCCACGCTGTCGGCGATGAAGCGCTTCTCCTCGTCGCGCGGGAGCTGATAGGAATTGTACCACACCCGGCCGTGGGCGGCGGCCTCGTGGCCGCGCCGGACGATCTCCCGAGCCATGTCGGGGCTGGTTTCCACGGCCTTACCGATCATGAACGAGCTGAGCTTGATCTCGTGCTTGTCCATGAGGTCGAGGATGCGGGGGATGCCCTCATAGTGGCCGTAGGCGAAGAAGGCGTTGGTGGGCAGGTCCGGGACGCCCTTCTCGATGGGATCGGGGATCACGCCTCCCGCCCCCGAGATCGGCTGGCCGCCGCCCTCGAACATCAGCGACAGGCTCATCGCCAATCGCGCGCCATTGGGCCAGAAGGCGCTCGCGGCACGCTGCGCCCCGAGGACGCCGCCTGGCGCGCCAGCGGCGACGGCGAGGGCGACGCTCGCGCCGACCGTCCGGACGGCCTCCCGACGATTGAGCAGGGAAGGGTTACTGGCGGGATGGGTCATGGGCCGCGCATCCGTGCCTCAGATGACGAGACCACGCTTGAAGGTTTCCAGCCTTCAGCGGAGGTCACGAAGCTTCAAGCCGCGCGTCGCGGCCGCCCGCATGATCGGCTGGGCGGCAGCAGGGAGGCCCAGCCATGGGAACACACCGGATCGACGCCTGGCCGAGCCCGCCCGAGGGCATGGCGCCGGGACTTCAGGTGGAATACGCCGCGCACGCCGGCGACGGCCGGGTCGGCAACGCACTGCTGTCGCAGACGGACCGGGTGCGTGTCTGGGCGGTCAGGCTGAAGCCGGGCGAGCGCCTGGGCTTCCACACCCACGTGCTCGATTACTTCTGGACGTCGGTCACCGGCGGAAGCGGCCGGTCGCACTTCGATGACGGCCGGGTCGCTGACATCGTCTACGCGCCGGGCGACATCAAGCACCTCACCTTCGGGCCAGGGGAGTTCATGGTCCACGACCTGGAGAACGTCGGCGACACGGAGCTGCTGTTCACGACGGTGGAGTTTCTCGACAGCCCGAACGCGCCGCTCGATCTGCGCAGTCATACAAGGGCGTGTTGCTGACCCAAAGCGTGTTGCTGACGGGGGCGATCGACGGCGGATCGGTTGGCCCGCCGCCACTCGCTGGGCGCGAGACCCGTCGCCCGCCGGAACAGGCGCGCCAGATGGGCCTGATCGGCAAAGCCGCACGCTACGGCGATCCGCGAGAGGGGTTCCTGGCCGTCGAGCATTTCCTGGCGGGCCCGCCCGATGCGGCGGCAGACGATGAAGGCGTGCGGGGTCTCCCCGAAGACCCCCTTGAAGGCCCGCGAGAAGTGGCTGTTGCTCAACTTCGCGATACCCGCCAGCTCGTCCAGGGGGAGGGGCCTGTCGAGATTGGCCTCGATGTGCCCGGCGATGCGCTTCGCCAGCCAGGGCGCCAGAGCGGCTCGCCTCGGGGCGGCCTGAGCTTTGAGCCCCTGCTCCGGAGCGCCGGATTGGAGCAACGTGGCGGCCCGCTCGAGGAGCGAGCGCGCAGCGCGGTGATCCTCGTCCAGGACCTCCGTCGCATCCGCGATCAGTTTAAAGAGCGTGGCCGACAAGGCCGCGCTCCCGGTCGCGCGGGCCTCGGGCGCCGACATCGCGTCCCCTGTCCACGGGGCGTCGTCGCCCCCGTCCCACCGTCGATCGCCTCTGTCCATCACCGGCTCCTCGCGCAGGTTCGGCTGGTGGCGCGACCATGGACCCGGCCGACCCGGTCGGCGTGTCAGGCGTTGGCAGTTGTTGTTAGGACCCGGCGTAGGAGCCGTGTTCGACGTCCTCCAGGAGGTCGTGGCGGATCGGGGTCCAGTCCAGGAGCCTTCGGGTCTTGTCGCTGGCGAGACGCTTGTTGACCGACAGGCTCACCCCACCGCCGCCGCCCCGGGCGAACATCTCCATGAGCGACAGGGCCTCGGTTTTGCCGCCGGCGCCCACAAGCCGGCTGACCGCCGCGGCCAGGTCGCCCAGGGCGACCTCGTCGGTCACCGCGTGGAGCATCGCGCCGGCCGGGGCGCGATCGAGGGCCAGGATGTAGAGTTCGACCAGGTCGTCGATGTGGACATAGCCCTGCCGTACGCCGCCGGCCCCGAGATGAGGCGCGGCGCCGCGCGCCTTGGCCAGGGAGATGAGATTGAGGACGTCGTAGCCGTCGCCCCCGCCGTAGACGAGACCGGGGCGGATCGCGATGCCGCGAATCCCGGCCGCGTTCTGCACCGCCAATTCGGTTGCGGCGCGCGGCGCCATGGCCCCGCCGAAGCCGGCGATGAACGGCGCGGGGACCTCGGCCTCGGCCGGCGCGAAGACGGAGGCGGGCAGGGGAACGGGATGGTCCTCGTCGAAGATCGTCGGACTGGCCTCGCCCTTTGTGAAAACCCCGAAGATCGCCGAACCGCTGGTGAAGATGAGCGGCTTGCCCGACCCGCCGAGCGACGCGGCCATCGCCGCCACGGCGTCGCGGTCCCTGGTGAACGCCGCCGGAGAGCCCTCGACCTGACCGATGCTGGCCGTGCTGACGATGGCGTCCACGTCGGCGGCGGGCGCGGCCAGGCTGGCGGGATCGGTGAAGTCGCCTGGGACGGGGGTCAGCCCCGCGGCGCGCAGCTTCGCCGCCGCCGCCTCGGAGCGCGACAGCGCCGTTATCTCGTGGCCCAACGCCGACAGCTTTCGGGCGACGGCGGCGCCGATGAATCCGGTCGCGCCGGTGACGAGGATCTTCATCTTGCCTCCCTAGGCGCGTCCGTTTGCCCGAGCCTGGGCGCCGACGGCGACCCGCGGCGAGAAGAATCCTGCCCTGACCGCCGCGGCCGCGTTTCTTTCAAGGTGGCCAGCCATGAGCAACCTCTGGCGGAGCGGGATCAGCCTCCCTCGCCGTCATAGGCGCACGCCGCCGTCGACGGCGATCTCCGCGCCATTGACGTAGCTCGCGGCGTCCGAGACCAGGAAGGCGACGACCTCCGCCACTTCGCCGGGCTCCGCCATGCGCCCAAGCGGGACGGACCGGGCGAAGCGCGCATTGGTCTCCGGGGAGTTTCCCGCCAGCATGGGGGTGTCGATCAGTCCCGGATAGACCGAGTTCACCCGGATTCCGAAGCGCGCCAGTTCAGCCGCGGCGTTCCCGGTCATCCCCCGCACGGCCCATTTTGAGGCGGCGTAGGCGAACTGGCCGGGAATGTTGCGCAGGCCCGAGACCGAGGAAATATTGACGATCGAACCGCCGCCCGCCGCCTTCATCGGCTCGATCACCGCCTTCATTCCCAGGAATACGCCGAGCTGGTTGACCCGGAAATGCTGTTCCATCTCCGCGGCGCTGGTGTCGATCAGCGGCTTGGGATCGAAGATCGCGGCGTTGTTGACGAGGGCGTCTATCCGGCCGAACCGGCGAAGCGTTTCGGCCACCACCTTGGCCCAGGCCTGACTGTCGCCGACGTCCTGCTGGAGGAAGAAGGCGTCGTCCCCGAGCTCGGCCGCGACCTGTTCGACGTGGGACTGGATGTCGGTGATGACAACCTTGGCGCCCTGGGCGACGAACAGCCTGGCCTCCGCCTCGCCCTGGCCTCCGGCCGCGCCGGTGATGATCGCCACCTTCCCGCTCAGTCGACCCACAGTCCGCCTCCGGAATACATCCAGAGCGGACTACATACCGAACGAATTTCAAATATCAAGCGGTATTTGAAAATCCCGCGCCGGCGCCCACCCCCCATGATGTTCGAACGGAACTATCCCGTCACCGACTTCACGGGACCAGCCGGCTCGTCTTTGCGTCCGGTAAGAAGCTTCAGAATGGCGTCGATGACCCGACCGGCGGGGTTCGGCGCGCCGGCCTCCTTATGCGGAGGACGTTGCAGGCTGAGACCATGAGCCAGGGCATTCATGGACGCAGCGAGATCAAGCGGATCCATGGGCAGTGGCGCCGACGCCGCTTCGAAATAGCGCTCGAGGATGCTGGCCAGGGTGCGTGTCTGTTGCTCCTGCAGAGCATAGTAGCGTTTGGCGAAGGCCGGGCTCCTGCGGGCCTGAAGCTGGAGCTCGGTCGCCAGGAGCGGGCAATCGCGCCCGGCGTCCATGGTCGCCAACCAGTCGGTGAGGGCGGCGGGCAGTTCCCGCGGGTCCAGGCCGACGATCCGCTCCAGCGCGGCCATGTCGCGCTCCATGTACAGCCGCAGCAGCTCCAGGAAGACCGCTTCCTTGCTTTCGAAATTGGAATAGATGGCGCCCTTCGAGTAGCCGGCCTCGGCCGAGATCAGATCGATCGAGGCTCCGCCGAAGCCGTGGCGGTCGATCACCTGCTCGGCGGCGGCGAGCAGCCGCTCCCGGGTCACGGCCTGCTGCTGGGCGCGGGTCAATCGTACCGGTCGCACTGGTCCACAGGTCTCCTTCGAGCGTCCTCTACTCCCCACTGACAGCAAATTATCTGAATACCAATTGCAATGGCAAAATCGTCGGGTATCCGACTCCCGAGCGCGAAGTGTCTCATTTCTTGCGGTTCATCCCGGTAAGAGCCGCAGGCCCAATTTGACTTCGTGGCCGAGAAGAGGCCGCGATTTCCCACGACGTTAAGGGCTCAGCCGGATGTGCCGCCGCCCCCTGTCGATAGCGTTGGCTGTCGACAGCTCCCTTGACATTGGACTATTCATATTGCAAACCATGGGTGAGTGTCGCTCTTTGCCATCGTCAACCCTCCCATGCAGCGAAGCCGCGCGAGCGGCGGCGTGTCGCGTCCGGTTGCGCCGCCACGGCATCGACTCCCCGGCGAGAGCGCCGCCGGAAGAGGTTCCTGCGAAAACCCACACGATATCAATCACGTGTGAGGCGGGCGGCGCCCTGACAGGGCGCCAAAGACCTCCCAAGAGGCGCCTGGCGGGCGCCCGGCGCAGCCCCGAAGACTCCCTGAAGACTCCCCGAAGACTCCCCGGAGCCGCCCCGAAGTCTCCCCGTAACCACCCCAGGGATCCCTCGAATCTCCCCGCGATCTCCATGGTCGCGGAGGATGAGAGCGGGGGAGGGCGCCCAGAACCGGGTCTGCGACCAGGCGGCCGTCGCCATCGTCCGAGGGCCTATTGTTGCTGCTGTTGCTGCTGTTGCT
>JAQGIW010000065.1 GCA_028290905.1 Caulobacteraceae bacterium
GCTTCAGCCCCGCGTAGATCCCCTCGTCCCACTGGGACGTGGAGGGGACGTTGCGGTTCCAGTCCATCACATAGACGCGCTCGGCGATCCGCCACGCCCCGCCTCGCCGCTCGAGCCGGTCGAGGTAGCGACCGCCTACGACCATCTCGACCCGGCCCGAGGGGCCGTCGATCTCGTGGTAGGCTTGGCAGTAGGTCTCGGCGCGCGCGGTGTCGCCGGCGACGTCGATCAGCATATTGCTGATGGCGTGTTGAGTGCGGTGCATGCCCTTCAGCGCGGCCACGGTGGCCCTCGCCCAGTCCTGAGCGTTCTGGCGGTCGGAGCCGTAGTCGGTCGTGGCGTCCGGCCAGAACACCGCGCCCAGGGTGTCGATGTCGCAACGGTCGATGCCGCGCGAATAGCGGGTGAGAACGTCGGCGATCTTCTGCTTGGCTATGGCCTCGCGCAGATCGGCGGCGTCGATGTTCTCGGTGTGCGGCATGGCGGGTCTCTGTAAGACGGCGTCTAGAGTCGACGCAGGCGTTCGCGCTGGTTGCTGAGGTCCTTATCGCCCCTGTAGCCGAGGGGAACGTTGGGCGAGGTCTTGATCCAATCGTCGGCGGCCGGCTCGGTGCGCGCCCAGTCGACCAGTTCGCTGCGGTGGGCGATTTTCCACACCCGCTCGCGCCGCTCGTAGCGGTCGATGTACCGCCCGCTCACCCACAGGTCCTTCTCCTCGCCGTCCTGGACGATGCGGTGGAGGGCCTGGAAGTAGATCTCGCCGAAACCGACGTCGCCCTCGATCTCGATGAACGCCTGGCCCATCATGTGGTGGTTCGAGAGGTGGTCCTTCAGGGCGTTCTGGGCGAAGGCCACGAAGCCGTCGGGTCCGCCGATGTAGGCGCCGTAGTCGGTGGTGGCGTCGTCCCAGAACACCGAGCGGTGCAGTTCCGGCATCAGCCGGTCCTGCGCCCGCAGATAGCGGCAGCACTGGTCGTAGATCTCCTGCCGCGACAGCAAGGCGTCGAGACGCGGATCGAGCTCGCTCACTTGGACTCAGGCCCTCAGATAGCGGTCGAGCGTCATGTGGACGCGGCGGATCCGGGCCTCCTGATAGTTGCCCAGGGTCTCGCCGCGCTTCCGTGAGGCCTGGAAGCCCTTGTACTGCATGGCCAGGTTGTCGGTATCCTGGTCGTAGACGAAGCCCAGCCCCTGGCTCATGCCGGGGGCGCTGGCGTAGCTCTCGCCGGGGGTGAGGCGGTGCGGCGCCGGCGCCTCGGGCCGGGCCTGGCCGGGGGCCAGGGGGCGGAGGAAGACCAGGTCGAACAGCGTGCGCCCCACGTCCATGCCGATCGGCCGGAAGCGATAGATCATCGGCAGGGTCACGCCCGGAAAGAGGAACATGTTGGGGAACAGATGGTACTCGATGGAGTCCATCATTTCGCTGTCGCTGTAGCCCGACAGGTCTACCCCCCACTCCTTCGACAGGGCCTCGCGGCTGTGTTCGGCGGCGACCGACCGCGCCAGGCGCCCCTCCGGCACGACGACGCCCTCCGGGGACGAACGCAGCTTTTCCAGGATCTCCTGCTGAGTCTGTGGCCGGGTGAAATGGGGACTGGGATGGCCGATGGTATGGATGAAGCGGTTCACGTAGTCGTCGAAGATGTCGTACTGGGCGTTGGCGTCGCCGGCGGTGGGCAGGCCCTGGGTGTGGGTTGCGAAGACGTGATAGGCCTCGAGGAAGGCTTCCTGCGCGGCCTTCCAGTTGGTGTCCAATTCCTTCTGGATATGGAGGACCGTGTAGCGGTTGGAGAGGTCCCAGCCGTCCTTGAAGTGCTCGGGCAGCACGCCGAGCTGATCGGCCAGCGGCCCGGCGTCCGGGTCCATGTTGATGAACACGAACCCGCCCCAGCGCTCGACCTTGACCTCCGGCAGGCGGTAGGCCTCGTCCTTGACATGGGGGAAATCCCACCGGCACGGGATGTCCCTGATCTGCCCATCGAGATGCCAACTCCAGCCGTGGAACGGGCACCGCAATATGGGGGCGACGCCCCTGCTGTCGGAGGGCCGGAACTGGGTGCCCCGGTGCAGGCAGGCGTTGACGTAGCCCTTGATCTCGTCGGGCGCGCTGCGCACCAGGATCACCGAATGCGGCCCGACATCGTAGGTGACGTAGTCGCCGACGTTGAGGATGTGTTCCTCGCGGCAGGCCCACTGCCAGACCTTCGGCCAGAGCTTCTTCATCTCCAGGTCGAAGATCTCCCGCGAGATGTATCGGTCGTAGGAGAGGTCCTCGTCCCCCAGGAAGGCGTAGCGCTCCTCGGTGAGGACGGCCGGCGTCGGCTGGCCGTCGGCCAGGATCAGGTCCCGCGTCGAGGGTCCGGGGCAGCGCGCTTCGCCAGGGGGAAGGTCGCGTCCCAGGGGGGCGTCGAAACGATCGTCGGCCATGGCGTTTCCCTGCGCGGTCTTTGATGTCTTTTTTAAGCAGAGATGCTTTTTTTATCAGGAAGTCAACGGCACGCCTACGTCGGTCTTTGTGTTTCCGTTAAGCTTTGCGCTCCAGACGGTGGCCGAAGCGACCATGGAGTGCGCGACGCCATGATTCCCAGTCTCCGTCCTCACCGCCGCGAGTTCATGTCCGCCGGCGCAGCCGCCCTGTTCGCCGCCTCCCCTCCACTGGCGGCTGCGGCGGGTCCGCGGGACGCCGCTGGCGCTCTGGCGGCAATCGAGGCCGAGGTCGGCGGACGCATCGGAGTCGCGGCATGGGACACGGGAAGCGGCGCCTGGGTGAAGTGGCGCGCCGACGAGCGCTTCGCCATGTGCTCCACCTTCAAGTTGTTCCTGGCCGCGACCGTCCTCGGCCTCGTCGACGCCGGCTCTTTGACGGCCGGCCGCATGGTCCCGATTTCGCGGGCCGACCTGCCGCCTCACTCGCCGATCACCTCAGCTCACGTCGGCGAGGGCGCCCTGTCGGTGAGCGATCTATGCGCCGCGGCGATTGAGGAGAGCGACAACGGCGCGGCCAATCTGCTGCTGCGGCTGGTCGGCGGTCCGGCCGGGCTGACGCGCCACCTGCGCCGGCTCGGCGATCCTACGACGCGCCTCGACAGGACCGAGCTCGCCCTCAACACCAACTTGCCGGGGGACCTCCGAGACACCACCACCCCCGCGGCCTATGTGCGGACGATGCGCAGGATCCTGTTGGGCGACGGGCTTTCCGCCGCCTCGCGACGCCAGCTCGAGGCCTGGATGACCGACTGCCGGACGGGGCTCGACCGGCTGCGCGCGGGGCTGCCGCCGGACTGGAAGGCAGGCGACAAGACCGGCGCCGGCGAGAACGGCGCGGTCAACGACGTGGCGATCCTTCGGCCCCCCAACCGTTCGCCGATCCTGGTCGCGGTGTTCATGAGCGGATCATCCCGCCCGGTCGAGGGCCTTGGCGCGGCGCACGCGAGGATCGCCCGCGCCATCGTCGCCGCATTCGGCTAGGCGAAGCGGCGGGCGGCCACCGGCTCCTCGACGACTTCGTCTGTGACCACCTTGAACCCCCTCAGCCAGGCCGGGCCGAACGAGGTGGTGATCGCCACGTCGGCCGCGTCTCGGCCGTAGGCCATGGGGATCCGGCCGATGCGCGGCCTGTTGTGGCGGGCGTCGAACGCCCTCCAGCCGCCGCCCAGATAGACCTCGAACCAGGCGCTGAAATCCATCGGCGCGTCGATCGGCGGAATGCCGATGTCGCCGAGGTATCCCGTGACGTAACGGGCCGGGATGTTCATGCAGCGGCAGAGGGTCACCGCCAGGTGGGCGAAGTCGCGGCACACCCCGCGCTGGTCCTCGTGGGCGCCGGTCGCCGTGCGGGTGGGGCTGGCGTGGGGGTAGCCGAACTCGATGCGATCGTGGACGTAGTCGACGATCGCCTGGACGCGCGCCCACCCCAGCGGGGTGTTGCCGAACAGCGACCAGGCCATGGGCATCAGCAGTTCGGTCTCGCAGTAGCGGCTGGCGAGCAGATAGGTCAGGGCCTCTGCGGGCAGGGCCTCGACAGGATGCTGGATCGTGTCGGGGAGGACCGGGTCCGGCTCGCCACTGTCCTCGATCACGAATTCGGCGCTGAAGGTGATCAGGCCCGCCGGCGCCACCAGTCGGTGGGCGGCATTGCCGTACAGGTCCCGGAACGGGTGCAGCAGGGTGTTCGGGCTGGCGGTGAGATGCTGGGGCGTCAGCAGATCGGGCATGCGCTCGGGCCTGACGCTGAGCAGCAGGGTCATCGGCGTTGGCGCCGGACACTCATAGGAGATTTCGAAACCGGCGCGGATACGCAACTGGATATTCCTCGGAAGGAGTGGTGATGGCGTGCGAACGCGCACGCGGTAACTTCGTTCGGAAGAATCTCGACATGGCCGGCCTTTCCTTCGAGGCGCCTAAAATCGAGGCGTAGGACCGCGCTCTTCCTCGCCATAGGTAGTGTGGGACAGGCCCCCGCGCCCGCGCTAGGCTGGAGGCCTTGAGGAGGAGGACAGCCGAATGGACGCCCAGATCGACACCCTGACGCCCGCCGCCGAACTGGCGCGCGACAATCCCGTCCGGGTCCCGAACGAAAGCGCGGCGTATCGCGCCGCGCGCACCGCTCTCCTCGCCCAGGAGATCGAGCTGCGGCGGAACATAGAGCGGGTGGCGGCCCAGCGCCGCGCCCTGCCGCCGGGCGGCGAGGTCACCGGCGACTACCGCTTCGAGGGCGAGAACGGCCCGGCCGACTTTGCCGGCCTGTTTGGTGACAAGCAGACCCTCGTCCTCTACAGCTACATGTTCGGACCTCAGCGCGAGCGCCCGTGCCCGATGTGCACCAATCTGTTAGGCGCCTGGGAGGGCAACGCGGCCGACATCGGCCAGCGCGTGTCGCTGGCGGTGGTCGCCCGCTCGCCCATCGAACGGCTGACCGCCTGGAAACGCGAGCGGGGCTGGAGGAACCTTCGTCTCTACGCCGACCTCGACGGCGCCTATTCCCGCGACTACTTCGGGCTCCTGCCCGACGGTTCGGAGATTCCGGCGCTGAACGTGTTTACCCGCCACGACGGAACCATCCGCCACTTCTGGTCCGGCGAGATGACCGGCCCCACCGCCGACCCTGGGCAGGATCCTCGCGGCGCCCCCGACCCGGCGCCGCTGTGGATGGTGCTGGACTGCACCCCCGACGGGCGGGGCGAGGACTGGTATCCGAAGCTGGAGTACTAAAGATCCCCCATTCCCTGGCGCCGTCGCAATCAGGCGCCGGGACTTAGTGCAGGACTCCCACGCCTTGACCGCCCGCGCCGCCGGCCAGCCGTTCAACATCTTCGTCTCGGATTGGGAGGACGCCCCGGCGCGACTGCCCGCCGGGGTCGGGGCTTGGGCGATCGGCGATGTCCATGGCCAGCTCGCCCACCTCGACGCCCTGCTCGAGGCCGTACGGAAGCTGATCGACGCGGCGCCGCCGGGAAAGCGCCACCTGGTCCTGATGGGCGACTACATCGACCGGGGCCCGGACAGCATCGCCGCCCTGGAGCGCGCCGGAACCCTCGAAATTCCAGGCGTCGTGGTGACCGCGCTCCGGGGCAACCACGAGGACTACCTGGACCGCTTCCTGCACGACGAGTCGGTCGGCGAGGACCTCGTGGGCAGCTGGCTGGCCAACGGCGGCGATGCGACCTTGGCCAACCTCGGCGTCAGCGAGCGCGACCTTCGCGACCGCGGGGCGGCGGCGGCGGCCCGGGCGGTCCGCACCCAGCCCCTCGCCGGAGTCCGCCGGGCCCTGGCGCGGCTGGAGATCGGCCTGAAGCTGGGCGGCTATCTCTTCGTCCACGCCGGGGTTCATCCCCGCTATCCGCTCCACGACGCCTTGCGGCAGCGGCTGACCACTATCCGCGAGCCGTTCCTGGCCGGAGAAGGCTGGATCCACGACTTCGCCGTGGTGCATGGCCACTCGATCATCGGTCCCGATATCGCGCCCCACCGCATCGCCGTCGACAGCGGCGCCTTCTGGACCGGCGTCCTCACCTGCGTCGAGCTGCGGGATGACCAGGCGCGCTTCATCGTCGCCACCCGCGACGACGACCTGGAGAGGCTGCGGCGCATTCCCGGCCGCCGGCCCCTCTCGGCCGAACGCTGGCGGCGCCTGTCCGCAGCGACTTAGAGGGCGGAGGCGAAGCCCTGGTCCGTGAGCCAGGCTTCGAGGAGCTCGATCCAGCGGTCGGTGGCCTGCCCCCGCCGGCTCATGCCAAATCCGTGGCCGCCGCGGGCGAACAGGTGGCACTCCACGGGCCGGTCGGCGGCGAACCAGTCGTCGCAGAGGCCGCGCACCACGCTGACGAGCATTCGGTCGTCCTGGGCGACGGCTGTGAACAGCGGCGGGGCGTCGGCCCGCACCGGGCGCCCGCGAGTCTCGCCGCCGTAGATCGGGGCCACGAACGCGGGCGCCGGCCCGCCCGGATCCAGGGCCACGTCGACCACCAGGAAGGCCCCGGCGGAAAAGCCGATCAGGCCGACGCGGCCCGGGTTCACGCCGAACTCGCCGGCGCGCTCGCGGACGATCGCCACGGCGCGCCGCCCGTCCTCGGCGGCCGCCTCGCGCGCGGCGCGGGTAGCCGGATCGTTCATCACCCTGTCCAGCGAGCGGGGCGTCTTGGCGGCTGGCAGCGGCCGGCTGAGGGTGGCGGCCATGGCCTGCGAGTCGCGCGCGAACGCGGCCGGGTCCTCCGGCGTGGCCGACAGGCGGTACTTGAGCAGGAAGGCCGCATAGCCGCGCTCGGCCAGCCACACGCACAGGTCCACGCCTTCGTGCTCCCAGGCGAGGATCCGCCAGCCGCCACCGGGGCAGACGATCACGCCCACGCCGTTCGCGCGGGCCGGATCGGGCCGGAACACCGTCAGCGATGGTGTCGAGACATTGCGCAGGATGGTGATCGCCGGCCCCCCAGCCATCGGCGCCTTGAGGCTGGTCTCCGGCGGCGTGGGCGGCAACGAGGACGGAGGACCATCCGGCCACAGCGGGATGGTCTCGCGCGCCGCGGCGTCGGCCAGGGTTTGATCGTCGGCCATGGTCTTGAGGACTCCCGAGGTGTTTCCCGCCCCGACAGTCGTGGATTTTCCTGGCCGCGCAAAGGGTCCCACGGACTCGGGTGACCCGGCGGGGCCCGGCGCGACGTTGACACAGGCCTATGTTAGCTTCAGCGCCGCCGTCATGCCCCATTCCGCCCCCGCCAAACCCGTCGTCGCCCTCACCCTGGCCCTCGCCGGAAAGCGGCGGATCGAGGCGGAGGCGCTGACCCGGCTGAGCGAGGGGCTGGCCCTGGTGTTTCACGCGGTGGCCGGGCGGCTGGTGTCGCTCTGCGAGCCCGGGGCGGCGGCGGACTCCCTGTCCCTGAGGTTCGCCACCGAGGCGCCGCCGCGCCTCACCCTGATTACCGGGCTGGCGGACGGCGCCGACCAGTTGGCGAGCCGCCTCTTTCTAGGGCTGAAGCCGGATTTTCCTGAGGTGGAGCGGGTGCTGGGGGCTGTGCTGCCTTGCGACCGGGCCACCTTCGTCGCTCGCAGCGGCCTGACCGACGAGCCCGGCTTCACCGCCGCCGCCGCCGCCTGCGCCTTCATCATCGAGCTGGACGGCGACATGCCCGCAGCCCCGGGAGCACCCCACGAGGGCGAGGGCGCCGAGGCGCGCCGCGCCCGCGCGGAAAGGGGAAGGGCGTTCAGCGACCAGTCGGAGATCCTGCTGCGCCAGGCGGACATCCTCATCGCCATCGACGATCCTCGCGACGACGGGCGGATCGGCGGCACGCGCGAGACGATCCGCACGGCGCTCGACCTGGGCATGCCGGTGGTCCAGCTGCGGCTCGGCCATGACGAGATCGCCCTGCTGCGCAGCCGCGCCGACTTCGATGAGCCCGCCCCGCTCCCGGAGAGCCACGCGGGCGAAGCCCTGTGGAGCCTGGTCGCCGAACTGGTGGGCGCGGGCGCCCCGGCCCACGAGGCCGGCTACGTGAAGAGCCTGATCAGCGAATTCTACGCCCGCGAGCCGCCGTCCAGCGGTCCGCTCAATCGCCTCTGGGAGGGGTTCGAGGGGCTGTTCAAAGACCCGGCGAGGATACCGGCCGACGATGCGGCGCCGGCCTATCAGCCCTACCGTCGCCGGGCCAGCGCCCTGTCGGCCTACTACGGCAGCCTCTACCGGGGCTCGTTCCTGCTGGGCTACGTCCTGGCGGTGGTGGCGGTCCTGTTGGCGGTGGGAGCCCTGGCCATGTTTCCCCTCCGGCCGCTGCTGCGCCTGGACGCCCTGGGCCTGGACACCGCCCTGACAGTTCTGGGCCTGGCCAAGCTGGCCGTCGTCGTGGCCATCCTGCAGCTGGCCAGCCGCGCCAACCACGACCGTCTTGCGCACCGGGCCGCCGACTACCGCTACCTCTCCGAGCGGCTGCGCGCGATGACCTTCCTGCCCCACGCCGCGGCGCTGCGCTCGCCCTACAACTGGTCGCTGCCCTACACCACTCGCGTCTCCGCCCAGGACGTGATTGACCGGCTGTTCCTCTCCATCGTTCGCCAGGCCAGCCCCCTGGAGGTGGTCCCCGGGCCCCGGGACGGCGCGGGGCTCCGCCCCGGGGCGGGCGTGGCCCTGGCGCTGATCCGCACGCGCTGGCTCGCCGGCCAGAGGCGCTACCATGAGCGCAACCACCTCACCCAGCACCGCATGAGCCGCTGGCTCGAGCGGATGAGCCGACGGCTCAACCAGTGGGTGATCGGCATCGTGGTCGTGGATCTGGCGCTGGCGGCGCTGGGCGTGGCGGGTTGGGCCGAATGGCTGCCCAAGTCCCTGGAGAGCTGGGTGAACGGCGGGGCGACGCCGACCCTGATCGCTCTGGCGGCCATCCTCCCGGCCGCGGTGGCCAGCCTCAACGGCGTGCAGTTCCAGTCGGAATGCTCGCGGCTGGCCGACCGCTCGGAGCACATGGCCGCCCAGCTGCGGCAGATCGAGGAGCGGTCGAGCCTCGCCCGCCTCCGCCCGGTCCGCCTCCTCGACGCCCTGCGTCTGGGCGAGGACGTGGCAAAGTCCACCATCGACGAGGTCGCCGAGTGGTCGGCGATCTACGGGAAGGACTTTGTGGAAATGTAGGCGCCCCGTCGCACTTCCGGTGGCGCAGGCAGGCGAGCGAACTGAGGGCGCTGCGGGACTATCGGGCCTCCGGCGCCGCCACGGCCGCGAGGATTACGTGGAGAGCGACATCGAGACCAGAAGCGAGAGGAGCTGCGGGCGACGAAGCTTTCCCCGCTATCCATCGATGACACCCAATCTTGCAAGTATAGGCGCGCGCGTCTCGAGCGTCTCCTTGACCGCCTCAGTAACAATACGCAAAGCCTCGTCTGGATCAGTGACTGTCTGACCCTCGTGCTGCACCGTTCGCCCAACCCTATTCAACGTATGCAGGACTTCACGCGAGATATTCTCTGCATCTGCGGTCTGCGGCGATAGCAGGGCTCGCACGATCTGTGTCTCGGTCCAATCGGATGGAATGGCCGCGGCCGTGACGGGTGAGGCCAGCCACGCTATGTCGCCGCCGTTTGCATTGGCCTCCACGATCGCGACGTTGAGACGACGACACGCGCTTCGGGAGGCGGAGATGGTCCCGCCCATGGGCAGCGGCGCCGCATATCCGCCGGCGACCAGCATTATGAAGGCCTGCACGGTCTCCACCAGCGGACGACCCGGGGGATTCCCCACGCCTTGCGCTTCTCGCACCGAGAGGGCCCCTTGCTCGAGCAGCTTCAGAAGGGGATCATAGACCTCCGCCGGACCGACGACTTCGCCCAGCGGCGTTTTGAAAGTGACTCCCTCCTTGATCGGCGCCCCAATACTGACAATGGCCAGCGACTCCGCGTAGCCGGACTGTTCGGCGGCCGAGAGCTCCACCGGCCCGCGACAGAAGATATCGCGGCGAAAAGACTGGGCGCATCCTATGTCTCGCAAAGTCTCCTTCAGGCGGAGATCTTTGGCCGCCTCCAGGAGGGGGACCACTTTCGGCGGAACCGAGACCACGTCGATATTATCGGTCAAGGTAGCGCTGCCGACGAACGAACACTTAGCCTCGCTCATGTCGCGCGCGACATCAGCAAATGTCAGCGGGTGCCAATCCTCCGTCAGTAATTCATGAGCCAGATAACGCGGATCTGCCTGCCGCAAATAAGTGAGCCGCTCCTGGACCGTCGGGTGGAGATCAAAATATCGCGCGCCCGCCTCCCGCAGGCCGTCTATCGCCTCCAGGATACCGCCTATGGCGAGGTCGGAACGTTTCTTGTCCGCGAGACCGATCAGTTGCATCAACTCGCGGACAGGCTGCAGGGATGACCAGCCGGCGGCGACGTTGTATCCAAGATAGGCGAGACCCCCTGTCCGCAACCGTTGCCGGATAAGCTCAAATATACACTCGCGATTGCTCTCCGAAATCCAACTCAATATCCCATGGGCGACAACGAATTCAAATTCAGGCAGCTCGGCCTGGGGACGCCGTGCGACGTCGGCAAATGAGGTTTCCACGAAGGTCACGTTGCGAAGCCCGGCGCGTTCCGCCAGACGCCGCGCATTGGCGATGTGCGTTGGATTGAAGTCGAAGCCCCAGACCTCCGCGTTCGGCCAGGTCGCCGCCACGACGATGTCCGTCAGCCCGCTGCCACAGCCGAGATTGGCGTAACGGAAAGGTTTCGAGAGATCAGGCCACTGCTGGCCCAGCAACATGGCGACCGTAGTCAGCCAACTGGGCATGGTTTCACGGATGAAGAACCGGGGGTAGGCGATATCAACGACATAACCGTCCGCCCACCCGGCCATCGCCCGCGCTCCCGCCTTGAAAGCGCCGATCTCTCAACGACCGGCTGCGCCGCTCCCGCTCCGGCGATTAGTCACGACCACGCGCTTGGAGGCAATACGGCGTGGAGGGCGGCTGCGGCAGCATCTGAGCGTCGGCGCGTTTCCCGGAGGGCGCGGACGTTCAGGTCCTGCGCCCGGCGCTCCGCGCCACCGGCGTCGGTCAGGCGCTCGCGCAGCCCGACAGAGGCTTGGCGAGCGGCTGCTCTCCTCCGGCCATCGATCGCGAGGCGTACTGGTGGGCCCGACGCTGCCGGAAATGCAGTCCCAGCACACCAAAGCCGACTAGGAATATCGACCAGGTTCCAGGTTCCGGCACTCCCATCGCCGAAAACGTCGAGTTGGCGCCATTCCAAATCAACTCCGAGTAATGACTATAAAAATCCATACCGATGACGTTTATATTATCCGGATTCAAGCTATCCGGCAAGATTCCGACGGTCATCGTGCTCGGAGATTGTTGTGAGAAAACGCCCAGTTGCAATATCGCCGTCGAGACCGTGAACGATCCGAGTTCGCTCGTTACCGTCTCCGAGGGACCGACCGTGAGCGGCCCCAGGCTGTTCGCCACGCTTTGGGAGATCAGCGTATCGGACACGCCCGTCGACAGGATGAAGGGCGCCGACGCCGAGTGGGCGCCATTGACCAGACTCACCGTCGCCGACGGCGGCATACCTTGACCGGGAATGTCCAGGCTTCCGGTAGCGACCGCCGTGGTCGGCGTATTGAGTGGCAGGAGGGCGAGCTTCGCCGCCTGAGCCTTGTCGTAGATGGTTCCGGTGCCCTTGGCCGCGTTCAGGACGAAGGCCCCGGTGGCGTCGCTGGTATTGAGAAATGTGGCGCCGACGATCGCGTCGAAGTTGCCGAAATTCATGTTTGGAAAGAAAAACCCCGCGCCATCGACGGGCGCCACGGCCGCCATTCCCATGGCCCCGACGATCGAGCTGCCGGCCGGCACCTTGGTGTTGTTGGTCGCGGCGGCTCCGCCGATACCGTTCGCGCCGGGGGCCATGCCGTTGTCCGGAAGCTTGAGAGCTGCCGCCGCCTTCATTCCAAAGATGATGCGATCGTTGAAACCCGTATCCAGCAACGCCTTGATCACCATCCCATTGACCTTCAGCTGGACAATGGCCTGATTTGCTTTGTTGATCGTCACCGGGAAGGTGACCTTGTTCGCGTGAGCGCTGGACGCCATGCCGCTGGCAACGGCCAGGGCGCTGGTCGCGAGGGTGATGGTGTTCATGAGATTCATGATCGCAACTCCGGTAGCCGCACCAGACGGATCGACGATGAATTGCCCTAACGTAACCCCCTTGAAGGCAAGTGGCAAGGGGTTTGACGCGAAGTCGCCTTGATATCGCCAACGGACCTTAGCCATTGGGCGTGTATTGAACTGGGCTCACAGTCCTATGTAGGCTGGTGAACAGAGCCGGGTTGAGACAATCCGAGAACATCCCTACGCGCCGTGGCGGCCGAAGCGCCCATCACCATCGCGAAAACAGAGGAGGACGTCTTCCAGCGGAATCGCCCGAAGTCATCCTCCTCGATCTATTGATCCTGAAGCCAGGCGCCGCCCGCGATCACACCCGCTCGATGATGATGGCCGGAGCCATGCCGCCGGCGGCGCACATGGTGACCAGGCCGCGCTTGAGGTCGCGCCGCTCCAGTTCGTCGAGGACGGTGCCGATCAGCATAGAGCCGGTGGCGCCGATGGGGTGTCCGAGCGCGCAGGCGCCGCCGTTCACATTGACCTTGGCCCGGTCGAGCCGCATGTCGCGGATGAACTTCTCGGCGACGACGGCGAAGGCCTCGTTGATCTCCCACAGGTCGATGTCGTCGATGGTCAGGCCGGCCTTGGCCAGCGCCTTGCGCGCCGCCGGCGCCGGGGCGTTGAGCATCAGGGTCGGGCAGTCGCCGATGTTGGCCATCGCGACGACGCGCGCCCTGGGCTTCAGCCCGTTCTTCTCGGCGTAGTCCTTGGACGCGATCAGCAGGGCCGCGGCGCCGTCGACCACGCCCGACGAGTTGCCGGCGTGGTGCACGCCCGACCACTTCAGATCCGGGTACTTGAGATTGATCGACTGGCGGAAGGTCGTGCCGTCGGGCAGGAAGGGCATGTCGGCGATCGCGTCGAAGGAAGCCTTCAGGCCGGCTAGCCCCTCGGCGGTGGTCTGCGGGCGCGGAAATTCCTCGTGGTCGAGCGCCACCGAGCCGTCCTCGTTGTAGACGGTGATGAGGCTCTTGGCGAAGCGGCCCTCGCGGATGGCGACGTCGGCGCGCTTCTGGCTCTCCAGGCCGAGGGCATCCACCGCCTGGCGGGTGATCTGCTCCATGGCGGCGATGGCGTCGCCGCAGACCCCCTGGTGCGACTGCGGGTGCATCTTGTGCAGCGCCATGTTGCCGGCGCCCATGCCCAGCGGCTTGAGGCCGGCGGCGGCCTCCTCGGCGGCGATGGTCGACGTGTAGGACATCATCTCGACGCCGCCGGCGATGACCAGGTCTTCCAACCCGGACTTCACCTGGGCGGCCGCCAGGTTCACAGCGGTGATGCCGCCGCCGCAGAAGCGGTCCAGCGTCACGCCGCTGGTGGTGATGTCGAAGCCCGCCGCCAGGGCGGACATCCGGCCGAGGTCCCCGCCCTGCTTGCCCTTCTGGGTGCTGGTCGAGAAGATCACGTCATCCACCTTGCGGGTGTCGATGTCGTTGCGCTCCTTCAGCGCCTTGAGGACCGTCGCCCCCAGGTGCTGCGGGTGCAGGTGGGAGAGGGCGCCCTTGCCGGGCTTGCCGACGCCGCGCGGCGTGCGGACGGCGTCGATGATGTAGGCTTCAGACATGGCTTAGGTCCTTCCAGACGGAAATTCGCGGGCGGCGTCGACCTTATCAGGCCGGTGGCCCTGGGGAAGTCCAGGGATTCTAACGTCTCGAATAGGCGGCCGACGCTGCCAGCACGGCGTTTGCCTGGGTAAGGTGGGGACGATCGAGCATCTTGCCGTCCAGGCCGACGACCCCGGCTCCGGCCGCCCGCTCGAAGGCCTCGACGACGCGCCGGGCGTGGTCGATCTCGGCCGCTGAGGGCGTGAAGCTCTCGTTGATCCCCGCCACCTGGGCCGGATGGATGGCGATGCGTCCGGTGAACCCCTCCTCCCGCGCGCGGCGGCAGGACTCCCTCAGGCCCGCGTCGTCGGCGTAATCGACGTAGAGGGTCTCGATGGCCTGGACACGGGCGGCGTGGGCGGCGAGCAACGTCAGGGATCTGGCCATCCGGTAGGTGAGGGTCCATTCGCCCCGGGCGTCCAGGTTGGTGCTGGCCCCTATCGCCGCGCTGAGGTCTTCCGCGCCCCAGGTCAGCCCACGCAGGCGCGCGAGGCCTGCATCGGCATAGCCGCCCAGCTGGAAGGGCGCCTTGGCGGTCTCGGTCGCCACGGGCAGGATGCCGACTGACCCCGCCGCCAGGCCCGCCTGGGCCTCGAGCGCATCGAGGTAGTAGGAGAGACGCTGGACCTCCGCCGGACCGTCAGCCTTGGGCAGCATGATCCCGTCGGGAGAGGCCGCGACGACGGCAGCCAGGTCGGCCAGGGCGTACTCGCCGTCGAGCGGATTGATCCGCACCCACAGCTGCGATGACCGCGCGCCCGGCGGCCGCTCGGCCATATAGGCTGGGACCAGTTCGCGCGCCTGGGCCTTTTGGCTCGGCGCGACGGAGTCCTCGAGATCGAGGATCAGGGCGTCGGCCCCGGCTCCGTCCCCCTTGGCGAGCTTCTTGGGGCTGTCGCCGGGTACGAACAGCATCGAGCGGAGGGTCCCCAAGCCCAGGGTCATTGGGGCGGCCGCTTGCGCTGCAGGCCCGAGCGCTTGCAGTGCGCGACCAGCTCGCCGTGCTGGTTGTAGGCGCGGTGCAGGAAGGTGACGATCCCCTGGTCGGGACGCGAGCGGCTCTCGCGCAGGTCGATCACCTCGGTCTCGACCCGGACCGTATCGCCGTGGAACAGCGGCTTTGGAAAGCGCACCTCGTCCCAGCCCAGGTTGGCGACCGCCGTGCCGAGCGTCGTGTCGCCCACCGAGATGCCCACCATCAGGCCCAGGGTGAAGCAGCTGTTGACCAGCCGCTGCCCGAACTCGGTCTCGGTGCGGCAATACTCCTCGTCCAGGTGCAGCAGCGCCGGATTGTGCGTCATCGCCGTGAACAGCACATTGTCGGTCTCGGTGACCGTCCGCCGGATGGCGTGCTTGAACACCTGCCCGACTTCCAGCTCGTCAAACCACAATCCCGCCATCGCGCGCTCCCGTCCCTGTTTCCCAATCCGATAGCCCAATCAGACGGTGCTCTCCTAGGGCGTTCGCCGCCGAAGTTGGGAACTGGTTCGGCGATCAGCGAACGCCCCAGCGTATGAGTCTCGCGCAAATCATCGCCATCCAGGTGATTCCACCTGGATGGCGTTTGCGCTAGCGCCGATCGGCGCCGAACCGCGCCACCAGGTCATAGGCCCCGCCGGGGAACAGCTGGGTCACGAAGGTGATCCCCTGGCCCTGGCGCCACGTCCAGCGCTTGACCTGGAGGCAGGCGGCGGACCGGCCGACCGCCAGGCGGCGGGCCTCGGCCGGCGTGGGATTGACGGCGGTGATCCGGTGTTCGGCCTCGGTCCAGGGGACCTGGCGCAGCAGCCAGCTGCCCGGCGCCTCCTCGCCGAAATCCATCGCGGCGGCTTCGGGCACGGCGGCCAGGGCGATCACCCGCCGCTCGACGGCGAAGGGGGCGCCGTGGGCGACGTGCAGCCCCACCAGCGCCAGCGCCTCGCCGGGGGCGCCGAGGGCGGCCTCATCGGGGTCGGCGGGGTTGAGCCGTCGGATCGCCCGGCGCAGGCCCTGGTAGGCGTAGGTCTCGCCGCGCGCCTCGATCACCGCGCGCAGATCGGGGATCTCCAGCACAGCGGCGTGCACCTGCGGATGGGCGACGAAGGATCCCGCCTTGTTCCGCCGCTCGATCAGGCCGGCGGCGGCCAGGGCGCCCATGGCCTTGCTCACCGTCATCCGGGCGCAGCCGTAGTCGGCCAGCAGGGCGTGCTCGGTGGGCAGGCGATGGCCGGGCGGCCAGGCGCCGGAACGGATCCGCTCTTCGATGTCGGCGCGGATTCGCCGCGCCAGGCTGGGCGGCTTCACGCCAGCAGCCCGTTCAACGTCGCCGCATAGGCGGCGCCGATCGCCGCGGCGTCGCGGTGGCGGCCATGCTCGACCACCCGCTCGCCCCGCCGCCACACTGTCTCCACGCAGCGCGCGTCGCCGGCGAAGATCCAGCCGTCCAGCACCGCGTCGCCCGACCGGCCGACGAGGGCGGCGCGGACCGGGTTGAGAGACACGATGTCGGCGCTCGCGCCCGTCGCCAATCCCGTGAACGACTCGCCGAGCGCCTGGGTCCCGCCGGCCAGGGCGCGGCCGAACAGGGTGGCGCCCGTGGAGGGCCGCTCGGCCGTCGCCAGCACATTGCGCGCCCGCCGGGTCAGCCGCTGGCCATACTCCAGGGTGCGCAGTTCCTGGGCCGCGTCGATCAGCACGTTGGAATCCGTGCCTATGGCCATTGTCCCGCCGGCCGCGAGATAGTCTTCGCCGGGAAAGATCCCGTCGCCCAGGTTGGCCTCGGTGATCGGGCAGAGGCCGGCGACGGCGCCGCTCGCGGCCAGCCGCCGCGTCTCACTCCGCGTCAGGTGGGTCGCGTGGATCAGCCGCCAGCGATGATCGAGCCCGATCTCGTTCAGCAGCCACTCCACCGGCCGCTGCCCGCTCCACGCCAGGCAGTCGTCCACCTCCTTGGTCTGTTCGGCGGCGTGGATGTGAACGCCGCCGGGGCCGGCGAGCGGAACGATCGCCTTCAGGTCCTGGGGCGTGACGGCCCGCAGCGAATGCGGCGCCACGCCCAGCCGCCCGTCGGGGAGACCGGCGATGGCGGCGCGGCTCTCCTCCATGAGGCGGGCGAACCGGTCCGGGTCGTTGAGGAACCGGCGCTGGCCGGGGGCGGGCGGCGCTCCGCCGAACCCGCCCTGAGCGTAGTAGACCGGCAGCAGGGTGAGGCCGATCCCTGTCGCTTTCGCCGCCGCCGCGATCCGCCCGGCCATTTCGCCTAAGGTAGCGTACGGCCTGCCGGCCGGATCGTGGTGCAGATAGTGGAACTCCCCCACCCGGGTGAAGCCGCCCTCGAGCATCTCGGCATAGGCCTGAGCGGTGATCGCCTGGACGTCGTCGGGGGTCAGCCGGTCGAGGAAGCGGTACATCAGCTCCCGCCAGCTCCAGAAGTCGTCCTCTCCGCTTCCCCGGTATTCCGTCAGCCCGGCCATGCCGCGCTGAAAGCCGTGGCTGTGGACGTTGCCAAGGCCGGGCGTGGCGATGGCGGCGCGTTCGTCTCCGGCCCGGGGCAGGGCGCCGGTCTCGACGGCGGCGATTGCCCCCGCCTCGATCGTCAGCCGCACGCCGTCCGCCCAGCCGGTGGGCAGCAGGGCGGTCTCGAACCACAGGCTGGTCATGGCGGCTCCGCGTTTTCTCTCAAGATATTGTCTAGACAATAACGCGGTTTTGGCCAAGTGTCCCCGGGACGAAAGGAGCAGGCATGCGCTGCGATCGGGTCTGGACAAATGCCCGCCTCGCCACCCTGGCGCCCAGCCGGCCGGGTGTGGGTGAGGTCGAGCATGGCCTCGTCGCGGCCCAGGACGGGCGCATCCTTTACGCGGGGCCGGCCGAGGCCGCGCCGGCATTCGAGGCTGAGGAGACGGTGGACTGCGAGGGTCGCTGGATCACCCCCGGCCTCATCGATCCGCACACTCATCTGGTCTATGCCGGCAGCCGCGCGGCCGAGTTCGAACAGCGGCTGGCCGGCGCGAGCTACGAAGCCATCGCCCGCGCCGGTGGCGGCATCCTCTCCACCATGCGGGCGGTGCGCGCCGCCGCCGAGGCCGAGCTGGTCGACGAGGCCCTGCCGCGCCTCGACGCCCTGATCGCCGAGGGCGTGACCACGGTGGAGATCAAGTCCGGCTACGGCCTGAGCCTGGAAGACGAGCTGAAATCCTTGCGCGCCGCCCGCGTCCTGGGCGAGGAGCGGCCCGTGGCGGTGACCACCACCCTGCTGGCGGCCCACGCCCTGCCGCCGGAGTACGCGGGCGATCCGGATGGCTACATCGATCTCGTCCGCGACGTGATCCTGCCGGCGGCGGCGCAGACGGGCCTGGCCGACGCGGTCGACGCCTTCTGCGAGGGGATCGGCTTCTCGCCCGTTCAGGTCCGGCGGGTGTTCGAGGCGGCCCGGGCGCTCGGCCTGCCGGTGAAGCTGCACGCCGAGCAGCTCTCCAACCTCCACGGCGCGGCCCTGGCCGCCGACTTCAACGCCCTGTCGGCCGACCATCTCGAGCACCTGGACGCCGATGGGATCGCGGCCATGGCGCGGGCGGGGACCGTCGCCGTCCTGCTGCCGGGCGCCTTCTACTTCACCCGCGAGACCAAGGCCCCGCCGGTGGCGGCCCTGCGCGCCGCCGGCGTGCCGGTGGCGCTGGCCACCGACTGCAATCCCGGCACCTCGCCCCTCACCTCCCCGCTGCTGGTCATGAACATGGCCGCGACCCTCTTCCGCCTCACGGTTCCCGAATGCTTGGCTGGCGTGACCCGCGAGGCGGCCCGCGCCCTGGGCCTTGCCGGCAAGATCGGAACCCTGGAGAGGGGCAAGCGCTGCGACCTGGCGATCTGGGACATCGAGCGCCCGGCCGAGCTGGTCTATCGGATCGGCTTCAACCCCCTGCACGCCCGGGTCTGGGGCGGCGCATGAGCCCGATCGTCCTCAGTCCCGGCGAGGTCGGTCTGGCCCAATGGCGGGCGATCTACCGCGGCGCCTCGGTGGGCCTCGACCCCGCCGCCGCGCCGCGAATCGCGGCCAGCGCGGCGGCGGTCGAACGAATCCTGGCGCGCGGCGAGGCGGTCTACGGGGTCAACACCGGCTTCGGCAAGCTGGCCAGCGTCCGCATCGAGGCCTGCGACCTGGCCCGTCTTCAGCGCAACATCGTGCTCTCCCACGCCGCCGGGGTCGGCGAGCCCATGCCGGTCCCCATAGCGCGGCTTATGCTGGCCCTGAAGCTGGCCAGCCTCGGCCAGGGCGCGTCCGGCGTCGCGCCCGCCACCGTCGCCCTGCTGGAGGCGCTGCTCGCCCGCGGCCTGACGCCCGTGATCCCGGCCCAGGGCTCGGTGGGCGCCTCCGGCGACCTCGCCCCCCTCGCCCACATGGCCGCCGTCATGATCGGCGTCGGCGAGGGGATCTACGAAGGAGAGAGATTGCCGGCGGAGGCCGCCCTCGCGAGGGCCGGCCTCTCACCCCGGGCGCTGGGACCGAAGGAGGGTCTGGCCCTGCTCAACGGCACGCAATTCTCCACGGCCTATGCCTTGGCGGCCCTCTTCGAAGCCGAGCGCCTGCTCCAGACCGCCCTGATCACGGGGGCCCTGGCCACCGAGGCGGCCAAGGGTTCCGACACCCCCTTCGATCCCCGCATCCAGGCCCTGCGACGGCACCCGGCCCAGGTCGAGACCGCCCACGCCCTGCGCGAGCTCATGGCCGGCTCGGCCATCCGCGCCTCGCATCGCGTGGGCGACGCCCGGGTGCAGGACCCCTATTGCCTGCGCTGCCAGCCCCAGGTCATGGGCGCCTGTCTCACCCTCCTGCGCCAGGCCGCCGACACCCTGGCCGCGGAAGCCAATGGCGTCACCGACAATCCCCTGATCTTCGAGGACGGCGAGGAGGCCGAGGCCCTGTCCGGCGGCAATTTCCACGCCGAGCCGGTGGCCTTCGCCGCCGACATGATCGCTATCGCCCTGTGCGAGATCGGCTCGCTGGCCGAGCGCCGGATCGCCATGCTGGTCGACCCTTCCCTCTCCGGCCTGCCGGCCTTCCTCACCCCTCGGCCTGGCCTCAACTCCGGCTTCATGATCCCGCAGGTCACCGCCGCCGCCCTGGTTTCGGAGAACAAGCAGAAGGCCTATCCGGCCAGCGTCGATTCCATCCCCACCTCCGCCAACCAGGAAGACCATGTCTCCATGGCCGCGCATGGCGCGCGCCGCCTGATCGGCATGGCCGACAACGTCGCCGCCGTGGTCGCCATCGAGCTCCTCGCGGCGGCGCAGGGCTGCGATTTCCACCGCCCGCTGCCGTGCGGCGCCGCCCTGGAAGCGGTCCGACGGCGCCTCCGCGAGGCTGTGCCCCATCTGGACGACGACCGGCATCTGCATCCGGACATCCAGTCGGCCATTAGGTTGGTGAACACCGGCGCGGTGATCACCGCGGCGGGCGATGTGGCCCTTCCGGGCGTGGAGACGAAGGCATGACGGCGGATCCGACCTCCTGGTTGGCGGCGAACGAGCGGGGCGCGCCCCTGATCGTCGCCTTCCCCCACACCGGGACCGACATCCCGCCCGACATCGAACGCGACCTGGCCTCGCCCACATTGTCCTGCCAGGACACCGACTGGTGGGTGGAGCGGCTCTATGATTTCGCCGCCGCCCTGGGGGCGACCACTGTCCGCACCTCGATCAGCCGCACCGTCATCGACGTCAACCGCGACCCGAGCGGCGCCTCGCTCTATCCTGGCCAGGCCACGACCGAGCTTTGCCCCATCACCACCTTCGACGGCGAGCCCCTCTATCGCCCGGGCCGCGAGCCTGACCCGGCGCAGGTCGACGAGCGGCGGCGGCTTTACTTCGAGCCCTATCACGCGGCCCTCGCCGCCCAGTTCGGAAGGCTGAGAGCGCGCCACGCCCGCGTCGTCCTCTACGACGCCCACTCGATCCGCTCGCTCATCCCGCGCCTCTTCGAGGGCGAACTGCCGCACTTCAACATCGGGACCTGGCGCGGCGCGAGCTGCGATCCGGCCCTGACCGCCGCCGTGGAGGCCGCCTGCGCCGTCACGGGCTTTACCCAGGTCACCAACGGCCGCTTCCAGGGCGGCTGGACGACCCGCACCCATGGCCGCCCGGCCGACGGCGTCCACGCGATCCAGATGGAGCTGGCCTGCCGCGCCTACATGGACGAGCCCGCGGATCCGCTGACCCCGGCCAACTGGCCGCCCCCCTACGACTCCGACCGCGCCACCCCCGCCCGCGCCGTCCTCGCCAAGGTTCTCGAAACCTGCATCGCCTTTGCCCAAGCGCTTTGAGGCGAAGGGCGCCCGTAGCCGTCCCAAAGCGCGACCAGGAAGAGACTGAACCGTCATGACCACTCGCCGCGACGACACGCGCGTCGTCCGCGCCCCGCGCGGATCGGAGCTGACCTGCAAAAGCTGGCTTACGGAGGCAGCGCTCCGTATGCTGATGAACAACCTCGATCCCGACGTCGCCGAGCGCCCGGCCGAGCTGGTGGTCTATGGCGGCATCGGCCGCGCCGCCCGCGACTGGGAGAGCTTCGACCGTATCGTCGAGACCCTTCGCCGCCTGGAGGACGACCAGACCCTGCTCATCCAGTCGGGCAAGCCGGTCGGGGTGTTCCGCACCCACGCCGACGCGCCCCGGGTGCTGCTCGCAAACTCCAACCTCGTGCCGCGCTGGGCGACCTGGGACCATTTCAACGAACTCGATCGCCAGGGCCTGATGATGTACGGCCAGATGACCGCCGGCTCGTGGATCTACATCGGCGCCCAGGGCATCGTTCAGGGCACGTACGAGACTTTCGTCGAGATGGGCCGCCAGCACTACGGCGGCGACCTCTCCGGCCGCTGGCTGCTGACCGCGGGGCTCGGCGGCATGGGCGGCGCCCAGCCGCTGGCGGCGGTGATGGCCGGGGCCTCCTGCCTCGCCATCGAATGCCAGCCGAGCCGCATCGAGATGCGCCTGCGTACCGGCTATCTGGATCGTGGGGCGGAGAGCCTGGACGAAGCCCTGGGGATCATCGCCAAGTCCTGCGCCGACAGGGAGCCCGTGTCGGTCGGCCTGCTCGGCAACGCCGCCGAGCTGCTCCCGGAACTCTACCGCCGCGGCGTGCGCCCGGACCTGCTCACCGACCAGACCTCGGCCCACGATCCGATCAACGGCTACCTGCCGGCCGGCTGGAGCCTGGAGCGCTGGATCGGCGCCCGCGACCAGGATCCCAAGTCGGTGGAGGCGGCCGCCAAGGCCTCGATGGCCATCCACGTGCGCGCCATGCTTGATTTCCAGAAGGCCGGCGTGCCGACCGTCGACTACGGCAACAACATACGGCAGATGGCCAGGGAGGCCGGCGTGGAGGACGCCTTCGCCTTCCCCGGCTTCGTGCCGGCCTATATCCGCCCGCTGTTCTGCCGGGGGATCGGGCCCTTCCGCTGGGCGGCGCTCAGCGGCGATCCGGAGGACATCGCCAGGACCGACGCCAAGGTGAAGGAACTGATCCCGGACAACCCGCACCTGCACAACTGGCTGGACATGGCCGCCCGGCGGATCAGGTTCCAGGGTCTGCCGGCGCGGATCTGCTGGGTGGGCCTGGGCGATCGCCATCGCCTCGGCCTCGCCTTCAACGCCATGGTCGCCAGCGGCGAGCTGAAGGCTCCGATCGTCATCGGCCGCGACCACCTGGATTCCGGCTCGGTGGCCTCGCCCAACCGAGAGACCGAGGCCATGCGCGACGGTTCCGACGCGGTCTCCGACTGGCCGCTGCTCAACGCCCTCCTCAACACCGCATCGGGCGCCACCTGGGTTTCCCTTCACCATGGCGGCGGCGTCGGCATGGGATTCTCGCAGCACGCCGGGATGGTCATCGTCGCCGACGGCACGGCCGCCGCCGCCCGTCGCCTGGAGCGCGTCCTGTGGAACGACCCCGCCACCGGCGTCATGCGCCACGCCGATGCGGGATACGGGGAAGCGGTGGCGTGCGCGCGGGAGCGCGGTTTGGATCTGCCGGCCATTCTGGAGTGAGGCGCCGCCGCTCCCGCCTTCGGCGCAGCCGCGTCGATTCCAATGGCAATTTTGCGGTGAAGTAGCCGATCACGCCCCAGCTGCGTCACATAGCGACCCTTCGGCCGTAGAAAAGACAGTTATGTGTTCGATTAACGGCTTGACCGTTTAATTTTGACATGCATTTGATGCGATGCGGGAACATCCCCGCTTGCTGAGGGGTAAATGACGATGACGAAGTTGGCATTGGTCGGCGCCGCCGCCTTGCTCGCCGCCCTGGCGGCGGGATCGAGCGCGATGGCGTTCGGCGTTCAGACGGTTTATGAAGACAATGTGGCAGGGTACGTTGGGGCTATTCCCACCTCCTCGCCCCCGATTATGGTCGCTAGCGACGGCGAAGCCAGCTTCGATCCGTTCGGCGCCGGCTACGACACCAGCGATGCGATCCAGCTGAACAGCTCGTGGGCGCCTGATCCGGCTTACGCCAAGGCGTTCGGGGCGGACGGCTGGGTGCAGATCCCGGGCACCTACACCTGGGTGCTTCCCGCCTGCAACAGCACCGGGTGTGAGAACGCCAATATCTACGAGCCCATCGCCAAGTGGGACTTCCTTGGTGGTGGCGGGTGGGCGCCCGGCACCTTGAGCGTGAGGATGCTCGAGAGCGACGGATCGTTCAGCGATATGGTCACCGTCGCCAACGACGGCGTTGGGGGAGCGGCGACGATCACCTTCCAATCCGGCGGCGTCCCGGAACCCGCCACGTGGGCGATGATGCTGGTCGGCTTCGCCGGCATCGGCTACGCGGCCCGCCGGCGCCTCCGCGCCGCCGTTGCGATCTGATCAAGCTTCATCGGTTGAACGAGACCTGGGCCGCCGCGAGGCGGCCCTTTTCTTTGGCCCTGGCCTGCGAACACTCGGGGCCCGGCCGGCTGGTAAGCTTCCTCTAACTGTCGGCCAGGCGCGATAGAGCACCGCGAAATTGAACGTCTCGGACCTCTGGTCTGCGTCGCCGCGTCGCACCCGTTCCCACCCAAAGTGGGGCGCAACTTAGTTGCGTGCGCGAACGGGAGGTGAGCAGTCCCGCGACGTGGCGCGTATTGCCACTGAATAAGGGTTGAGTATGTCTCGGTCGTTAAAATCGATAATCTCTAAAAAGCATTTGGCTTTATCAGTAAGCGCTCTCGCGGGGCTGCAACAGCTGGCGATGGCGAGTGGGGCGTATGCGGGGACGGCGAACGCCGTCCTGAGCGCGAACGCGAGCATCACGGCGGAGTGTTTCCTGAGCGACGCCACCCTGGCGTTTGGCCAGAGCGGCGCGCTCAACCACTTGACGCCATCACAGTCCACCATGACCGCTTTAGGAAGCGTGCCGTGGAACTGCACCAACGGGACAACCGCTACGCTTGCGGCGGCTACGGATACGGTCCCGGTCATCGGAAGTGTGTCTGCCAACGGTACGCTGACCGCGGGGCTGTCTTTCGCCTCCGCGGGCGGAGCCGGCGCCAGCGCCAGTGGCGCGACCCTCGTCGGGACCGGCGTTTCTTCGACTCAGGCCATCTATGGACAGATCGTGGTGCCGACGACCGCCAAGGCCGACATCTACGCAGGCACTGTCGGCCTGACGATCAATTACTAGAACGACCTTGCGGGTGACACGCAGCAAATGACTGTTCTGATCCAGCGGGCCGGCTATTTCTTTGGCATGATCGCCTTGGTAGTGGGTCTTGCCCTAGCGGCACGCGCGTTGGCGGGGTCTGGGATTTCGGTGGGTCCGCTTTCCCTCGAGATCAGCCCCCGCTCACGCGTCGCCGTCCTGGAAATCGGAAACTACCGATCCGAGCCCCTCGATCTTCAGGCGTCGGTGGTCGACTGGAGGCAGGAGAACGGTGAGGACAGGCTGGCTCCGACGGAAGACGTCGTCGTCAGCCCGGCGATAACCTCCGTGCCGCCTGGCAAGCGCCAGATCTTCCGCCTCGCGTTTCGGGGGGTTCCAGACCCCGAGCGCGAGCGGGCGTTTCGCGTGATGGTGGCGGACGTTTCGGCGCCCGCCACCAAACCCGAGACGGAGGCCTCGGTCTCGTTTCGCGTCACCAACTCTGTTCCGCTTTTCGTGCGCCCGAACATGAAGGTCGCCCCTCAGCTTGCGATCGCCGCTTGCCATGCGCCAGGCCACGAGGCGTGCCTCGAGGTCCGCAATACCGGCGCGGCGCACACCAGGGTGCGGCGGATCGCCATGAGCGGGTCGGGGTGGACACAGACCCTGACACCCAACGTGGTGTTGCTCGCGGGAACACGGCGCGTATTCACGACGCAGATCGCTGAGGCGCGGCCTGGCCGCTTCTCCGCGCAGGTCGAGGGCGAGGGCGCGGCGGTTTCCGGCGATATCGATGGCGAGGTCCCTTAGCCTCCTCCTCGTTGTCGTCGCAGTCAGCATCTCTCCTGGGGCCGCAACCGCGGCGGTTGGCGCGAAGATGGTTAGCCCGAACGACCTGAACAGAGGCTCGCCTGGCCGGCCCGAGCCGGGTGGGCGATTCTGCACGTCGCTGCCTGAATGGGGCGCTCGGTTTGCTTCCGGCCAGGGACGTGGCGGCGACGCGCGGTCCATCGCCTCCCTCGACGGCGTCGACACGGCTCGCTGGCCTGAACTGGTGTTGGACGTCTCGATCAATGGCGATCCCCACGCGACGGAAATCCAGGCGGTCTGTTTGCCCGATGCGCGATTGGCGGTGCTCGCGACCGACTGGCGAGCCTTGCGCCTTCTCCCCACGACGAGCGTACAGCTTCCAGATGGGCGCGAGGCCTATCCGCTGGAGTCCGTCTCGGGCCTAGCCTACGCGGTGAACACCTTGTCGGAGACCATCACGATCAAGGTCCCTCCCGAGGCGTTCGACGCCACGGCGCTTGTGGCCCACAGCAATCGGAAGCACGCTGTCTCCGCGCCGCCGCTTGGCGGTTACTTGAACTATGACGCCACGGCGACCATCCAGGATGGCCGTTTGACGAGCTACGGCGCCGTCCTGGATGGCGTGGTGTTCAACGGCTCGGGCCTGTTCGACGCCACCGGCTACCTGCGGGGGAGCGGCGAACAGGTCACATTCACCAGGGGCTCGACCTACTGGGAACGGCCTTTTCCCGACCAGATGGCCGATCTGACGGTAGGAGACGCGATCGGCGGGGGTGGCGACTGGTCGCGTCCCGTCCGCTTCGCCGGCGTTCGCTTTTCCCGCGACTTCGACACGAACCCCGGCTTCATCACCTATCCTACCCCCGTGCTCAGCGGCTCGGCCGCGCTTCCCTCGGCGATCGAGGTGCTGACCAACAACCAGGTGAGGCTGAGCACCACGGCGCCGGCCGGCCCTTTCGCCATCACCAACGTCCCGGTCCTCACCGGCGGCGGCCAGATGCAGCTCGTCGTGACGGATCTGCTTGGCCGACAACAGGTGATCAGCCAATCCTACTACGTGGCGCCGAAACTATTGTCGGCCGGACTCTCCGACTTCGATTTCTACGCAGGTTTCCTGCGCCTCAACTTCGCGGAGGCGAATGACCGCTACGGCGCCCCCGTTGCGGTAGGCGATTATCGTCGGGGTCTGAACGATTGGCTGACCGCCGAGCTGCGCGGGGAGGCCGAGACGGGCCGGCGGGCCTTGGGATTAGGGACCTTGACCCGCATCGGAACGCTGGGCGCCGTGAATGCGTCCGTCGATTACAGCGCCAGCGTCGCCGGCTTCGCGTCGAGCAGGGCCGCCGAGCGCGGCGCGCACTATCTTTTCGGCTTCGAGAGCCATTGGCGGGCCTGGGGAGCGGACGTCCAATGGCAATACTTCGAGCCGGGATACTTTCAGTTCGCTCAGGCGGCAGGCGAAACGCGGCCCCGGGAACAGGTGTCCGCCGGCGGCGGGCTGCAGCTCGATCGGTTCGGATCGCTGACGGCCGGCTACATCTACCGGTCGAGCTACAACGGGTCGACCCGGGAAGTCGTGAATGCGGGGTGGTCCAAGACCTTCGGCCACAAGGTCAACGTCGGTATTTCCCTCGGCGATGACCTGCGAGGGCACGGCTGGACCGCCGGCCTCAGCCTCAGCATGCAATTCGGGCGCACGGTCACGGCTTCAGCCGATGTGACCGCCGCGCGCAACGGCGCGGTCGAGACGGCGGAAGTCGGGACGGGGATGCCGACCGGGCCGGGCTTCGGCTGGCGCGCCCAGGTCAGCAGCGCCGCCGACCAGACGTTCCAGGGTCATCTGGTCTACAATGCCCCCTCCGCGCAGCTCACCGGCGACCTGGCCCTGAGCGGCTCGAGCCAGGCCGTTCGCCTGGAGGCGGCCGGTTTCGTCGGCGCGATCGGCGGGACCGTCTTCGCGGCTCGGCCCATCCAGAGCAGCTTCGCCCTCGTCCGGACCGGCGATGTGGCGGGGGTGCCCGTGATGCTGTGGAATCAACCTGCCGCGGTCACGGGTGCGAACGGTACGGCTCTGATCATCAATCTCGGCCCTTATCAGCAGAACAAGATCAGCATCGACCCCGCGGAGGTGCCGCTCGATGTCGAAATAGACGCCAGCGAAGTCTATGTCCGTCCGTGGGCGCGGTCGGGCGTCATCGTCGATTTCCCGATTCGTCGCACGCGCAACGCCCTGGTCGTGCTTCGGACGGGGGAGGGCAAGGCGCCGCCGATCGGTGCGCGCGTAACCGTCAGCCCCGGCGGCGTCCAGGCGCGCGTAGCGGACGGCGGGGAGGTCTGGCTGACCGACCTCGCCGACCAGAATGCGCTCTCCGTCCAATGGGACCACGCCTCTTGCACGGCGGCTCTGACCGTCCCCGCCAAGACGGCGCCGGGGGCGAAGCTCGGTCCGATAGCCTGTGTGGGGGAAATGACCCGATGAACTTCGCTTGGCCCGGGCGGCAAGCCTTGGGCGGATTTCGCCCTTGGCCGGTCAAGTCGCATTGGATCGTCGCCGGCCTCATGCTGGCCGGCGTCACCGCGGCCACGGCCGCGCCCTCCTGCAGCGTCAGCGCCGTCGGGGGCGTCGCCTTCGGCGCCATCGACATCCTCTCGGGTTCGGCGGTCGACGTGATCGGAGGCTCGATCCAGGTCAACTGCTCGGGCGCCGATGGCGCGGTCCCCTATACGATCGCTCTGGACGCCGGCGCGGGTCCAGGCGCGAGCGCTTCGGTCCGAAAGATGCAGCTCGCCGGCGATCCCTCGAGCACCCTGGCCTATTCCCTCTATCGGAGCCCCGGCGACCGCAGCGGCGACACGGCGTGGGGAACGTCAGGCAGCGCTCTGTCGTCCTCCCTGACTATCCAAGGCGGCAGCGGCGCGAACAGCAGCCCTGTCTATGGCCGCGTGTTCAGCGGTCAGCGGACGGCCCGCGCCGGCGGCTATTCGGACGTCATCGACATCGCCGTGGCTTACTGATGCCTTCCACCGCGCGCATGGCGCCGAACGCCGATGATCCGAAGGATCCCTCTTACAGGCGTGAACTTCGCAGGTTGGGACAACTTTTCGCGCGCGGTGACTTCGAGGGGCTGCTGAGCGCCGCGGACTGCGTCCTGGCGCGTTTCCCCGACAGCCCCACGGGCCACCGCGCGCGGGCCGTCGCGCTGCTGCGCGTCGGGCGGCCCGCGGAAGCGGTGGAGACGCTCGCGACGAGCGTCATCTCCCAGCGGGACGCCGAAGCGGCCAGCCTTCTCGGTCTCGCCCTGTTTGGGTGCGGAGAACTCGAACGGTCGCTCGAGGCTCTGGCGCGGGCTCGCCGCATCGACAACCGCTTTGCGCCGGCGTGGGCGAATCTGGGAACGGTTCTGGCGGCCCAGGGGAATCGGGCCGGCGCGGGGCGCGCTTTTCGCCGGGCCCTGGCTCTCGACCCGATGCTGGCGGACGCTCGTTGCGATTACGGCCGGATGCTTTTCGAGTCCGGCCAGGCGAAGCGCGCGCTGGAGGTCCTCAAACCCGCGTTCGACCCGAAGGGGCGGCCGCTCGCCCTGCATCTGCTTCTGGCCCGCGTGTGCGCCAGCAGGAGTGATCGGGCCGGTGAACTCGCCGCGGCGAACGCCGCCGTGGTTGCGGCGCCGCGCTCGGCTGAAGCGCGCCTTGCGCTCGGCGCGGCTCTGCAGGCTTCCGGACATCACGAGGCGTCGCTGGCGCCCTTCCGCCGCGCGGCGCGTCTCCAGCCCGGTGACGTTCGCGCCGCGGTCGGCGCGGCCGGGGCGCTTCGCAAGCTGGGCCGCATGGGGACGGCTCTGGGGGTCCTGACCCGGGCTCTGAGGCGCAATCCCGGCTCTCCGATCCTTGAAGGCGCCCGCGCGAACCTGTTGTTCCACCGGAGGGACCTTGCCGGGGCTCTGGCCGCCGCGGGCCGCGCGCAAGCCGCCGCCCCCGCTGACGCCGGCGTGCACTTTCTCTTGGGCTCGATCCTCCTCTGGGCAAGCCGCGCCGAGGAGGCGCGAGCCGCCTACGCCCAGGGACTGGCGCTGAACGGTCGCGACCCCGCCGGCTGGAACGGGCTTGGACTGCTGGATCTTGTGGAAGGCCGCTTTCGCGAAGCGGCGCGCGCCTTCAACAACGGCCTGAAGGTCCACCCCAATCATCCTGCCTGTCTCTTCAGCCTTGGACTGACGGCGCTCACCCTTGGTGACTGGGTCTCCGGCTGGCCCCTCTACGAATGGCGCTGGCTGGGGAGCAGCCTTGGCCTCGATCTCGCAAGGCCGAATGTGCCTGGCGTGGCTTGGTGGGCGGGTGAGGCGCTCGAGGGCAAGAGGCTCCTGGTCCTGGGCGAGCAGGGATTTGGCGACAACTTTCAGTTCGCCCGTCTATTGCAGTTGCTGCCGGAACCCGCCGAGGTCGTCTACGCAGTCGCGAAACCTCTGCAACGCGTGATGCGGCAGAGCTTCACGGAGCTTCCGTTCCCGGTCGAGGTGATCGAGGTGGCGCAGATCCCCAGGGCTCGGGCCGACGCCTTCATCACCCTGATGAGCATCCCGGCCCGGGTCGGCCTGACGCAGGAGACCCTGCCGCCCTTTGCGCCTTGGCTTCGGACCGACGCCGTGGAGGTCGAAGCCTGGCGAGCGCGCCTTCCGTCGGACCGGCCGCGCGTCGGCTTCGTATGGCGAGGCAACCCGGCTCTGGTCAGCGACCACTGGCGCTCGACTGATCTGGCGGAGTGGAGACCGCTCCTACGCGACAGAGCCGTGACCTGGGTGAGCCTGCAGAAGCTCGAGGGCCGCAGTACCCGCGAAAATCGAATTCTCGAGCGCGACGACGTGATCGACCGAACGGAGGAACTCGGAGACTTCGCCGCGACAGCCGCCCTGATCGAGTCGCTCGACCTGGTGATCGCCGTCGACACCTCAGTCGCACACCTTGCGGGAGCGCTGGGCAAGCCGGTGTGGCTTCTCAACCGTGCAAACAGCGAATGGCGCTGGGGATGGAAGCAGACGCGCTGCGACTGGTATCCCCATATGCGCATATTCAATCAGGACACGCTCGGCGACTGGCGCCCCGTGCTGGCCCGCGTGAACCGCGAACTCGGCGGCTTACTCCGCAGGCCCACCCTGCCCTGAATTGGCGGCTTTGGACTTGGCACGCGGCGCGTCGGGTCGTGGAGGGCCGGCGACACTGCCCGTGTTTGTACGAGATTGAACGCATCAGGGCGTTTCCGCGATATTCAACGAATGTGCGCCCTCGTGGCCGGGGAAGCGTCGCTTTTTGGTCTGTTTTTCCTCGGAAGACGCTTAAGTGAAACCTGCAGCGCATGGAGAAGGTCGACGGGGCGCGGATCGTTCGAGCGACGATCAGGGCCTGCGTCCCGGCGCCGGGAACGAACCGATGGTTTCGACCCTCCGGCGGCACTACCCCGCGGTCGCGAAGGACCTGTTGTCACCGCTTCTGAAGCTTTGTCACCTGGTAAACCAAACCTTCGGGGGTGACTTCGAGCAGTACTGGATCTTGGCTGTCATAGGGGCGCGATCACTAGAGGATCCGCGCGTCGCCAAAGCAAATATGGATGACCTGGAGAGCGGCTCGATCGCGGAACTGCCTGGCCTTGGCACAAATCTGAGATCGATTGCAGCCAGCACCGGCATACCTCCTGAAACCGTTCGCCGCAAAGTCGGCTTGCTGCGCAAGAGGGGGTGGGTAAGCCGCAGGGGAAACAACTTATTCTATACGACCGAAGGATTTGTCGCGATGGCGCTGGTTCGGAACGCCATGCTCATGTTGGCGGCGTCCAATCACCGCATCGTACGCTCCATATCTGGCGGGCCGTCGGAAATTCAGGGAGGCTAGCCGCTTACCCGCGCGAGGCGGGGGGCGGCTATCATGGTTCGGGCGCGCGGACCGTCTATGCAGGGGGTCGACATGACCAGAAGCTTCGCTGTCCCCGCGTCGGCCGCCGCCGTGCTCCTCGCCTTGTTCACCGGGGCCTGTACGGGCGCGGCCAATCCCGGCCTGCCAGCCCCGCCACCGCATCGCGATGGCCAGGTGCTCTGGCATATCGTCCATGACCAATGCGTGCCCGACCAGCAGCAAAGCGGCCGGCCCGCGCCGTGCATAGAGGTCGCCCTGGGCCAGGGCGTGGAGCGCGGATACGCCGTGCTGAAAGACAAGGACGGCGCTGAACAATATCTGGTGATGCCGACCATCGACGTCACCGGCATAGAGGACGCGCGCCTCCTGGCGCCGGGCGCGCCGAACTATTTCGCCGACGCCTGGCGCGCGCAGACCTATGTGGACGCCCGGATCGGCAAGACCATGCCGCGCCAGGACATGGCCGTGTCCGTCAATTCCCCCTATGGGCGGTCGCAGGATCTGCTCCACCTGCACGTGGACTGCCTCACGCCGCGAAGCGTGGCGGCGCTGACCGCCGATCTACCTCGCATCGGCCGGCGGTGGTCCAGCGCCCGGTTCATATTCGAGGGCCATCCCTATCATGCTATCCGGCTCGACGGTGACACGCCGACGGCGGACCCTTTCCGCGTCCTGGCCGACGGCATGCCCGGAGCGGCCAAGGACATGGCCGCCTGGACCCTGGTCCTCGCCGGCGCGACGTTCCCGGGCGGCAAGCCCGGGTTCGTGCTGCTCGCCGGCCGCGCCGATCCGGCCCACGGCGACTTTGCCTCGGGCGAGGAGTTGCAGGACCACGACTGCGCGATCGCCCACGGAAGTTGACCGAGAAGGACGGGTAGATCAGGGGAAAATGGTGGACGCGGCTGGGATCGAACCAGCGACCCCTACGATGTCAACGTAGTGCTCTCCCGCTATGTAGCTGTTATTTCAGCGTTTTGTGTTCCATCCCTATCCGTTTTGTTCACGGTCTGGCAGGTCCATTCCGGGATGTAGACGGGATGTGGACTGTCGCAATGCGTGTGCCGTGCGCAGTAACTGACGCGGATGCCGCGCCGTCCTCGCTTTGGGCGCCTCCTCCGGGTGCTCTGCGATCGCCGCGCGTCCAGCTTCGGTGATCATCAGGCAGAGTCAGTGGGGGGCGGCACATTGAGGCTCCGGTTGGGGCGGCAACAAATCGCCTTTGATCTGCAGCGATTCATCTCCGTGCGCGACGGCCGCAACGTGCGCCAATCCCACGACGCTGCTTGGGCCGACTATGAGCGCGGGCGCTGGCGCCTGACCTAACCGACCCTCGCCATCACGCCGGGTTTTGAACACACGGTCGTAGTCAGCGTAGTTGGTTCGGAACTAGCCGGCAGGCAGCAAAATGTCTTGTCAGCATTGGCCCCACTCAATGCCGAGGGAACCTGGATTGGCGGCGCGAAGCGCGATCTCGTTCGGAGCGTTTCAGCTCTTTCCCGCCGAGCGCCTGCTCAGGCGAGGGGATGACGTCGTCCGGCTTGGTAGCCGGGCGTTCGACATCCTTGCCGCGCTGGCTGAGCGGCCAGGAGAGCTCGTCGGCAGCAGGGAGTTGATCGACAAGGTTTGGCCCGACGTCTTCGTGGAGGAGGCCAGCCTTCGCTTCCATATCGTCCAATTGCGCAAGGCGCTGGGCGACGGCGTCCAGGGTGGGCGCTACGTGCTCAATGTGCCGGGTCGAGGCTATATTCTGGTCGAGCCTGCCACACGCCTGGAGGTGGAGGGGGCGCCAGAGCCGGACCCTGTAACCCGTTCTGCCTATGCCCTGCCCCCCTCATCGGAGCACATGGTCGGCAGGGACGAGATCGTGCGCGAGCTCAGCGAGAAGCTTCGCTCCGAGCGGTTCGTCACCATCGTCGGCCCCGGCGGGGTCGGAAAGACGACTGTGGCGCTGTCGATCGCGAACGCGCTCCTGCGCGACTTCGCGGGCGCCGTTTGCTTTGTCGAGCTGAGCTCCGTGGGCGACGCCAGCCTCCTGGCGGCCCTGGTGACCTCGGCGCTTGGCGTGCCGGTTCAGGCGGAAGACCCCTTGCCTGAACTCATCGCGCATTTGCGCGGCAAGAAAATCCTGCTGGTTCTCGACAATTGCGAGCACGTGATCGGCAAAGCGGCCGAAGTCGCCGAGCGACTGTTCGTGGAGTTGGAGCACCTGTCGATTCTGGCGACCAGCCGCGAAGCGCTCCAGGTGGAGGGGGAGCACATCTTTCGACTGCCCTCGCTCGCCAGCCCGCCCGAACGCGAACCGCTCTCGGCGGCGCACGCTCTCGCCTATCCCGCGGCGCAGCTGTTCGCCAACCGTATGGCGAGCGCGGGCGCGATCGGCGCGTTGAGCAACGAGGAAGCCGCGATCGTCGGCAGCATGTGCAGGCAACTTGCCGGCCTGCCCCTGTCCATCGAGCTGACGGCGGGTCGCGCCGCCCTGCTCGGCGCCCGTGATACCGCGGCCCTGCTCGACAGCCTGTTCGCGTTGCACTGGCCCGGCCGCAGGACCGCGCCGCCGCGGCAGCAAACACTCAGCGCGACCCTCGACTGGAGCTACAATCTTCTGTCGAGCGCCGAGCAAGCGGTGTTGCGCCGCCTCTCCGTCTTCTCGAGCAGTTTCACACTCGATGCCGCCCAGAACGTCGCCCTTTCGGACGATATTACGGACGGGGTCCTTTTCGACGCGATCGACAGCCTGTTTGCGAAGTCTCTTTTGTCGAACGACAGGTCCGAACCGACAACACGCTATCGATTGCTGGATACAACCCGCACCTACGCGAGGCAGAAACTGGAGGAAGCCGGCGAGCGCGAGCCGACACGACGACGCCACGCGCTCTACTATCGCGAACTTCTGAGATCCCCCTCTGCCGATGAAATCGAGCCGGATATGCCGACCGCGTCCAATGTGGACTTGGAGGACATCCGCTCGGCATTGCAGTGGGCGTTCGGGGACGAGGGCGACAAGCTTCTCGGCGCGGATATCGCAGCCTATTCAGCGCCGCTATGGCTGGGCAGAGCGTTGCTCGCCGAAGGCCGGGCCTGGATGGTCAAGGCTGCGGCGACCATCGATGCCAGCGGCGCCACGAGCCAACAGCAGTTGCGCATACAGATCGCGTTCGCGAGCACGGAGCTTTTCACGCGTGGCTTTGCCGAAACCACAATCGCTGCCTGGGACGAGACCCTCGAGCGCGCCGCCGCGTTGAATGATGTTCCGGCGCAGCAGCTTGCTTACCTGGTGCTTTGGGGAGGCGAGATTCGAGCCGCCCAGTATGCCCAGGCCCTCGCGACCGCCGAGAAGAGCGCAGCCCTCGTAGAAGGGTCGTCGGACCCGGGCTCACAGGCGATGGGCCAATGGATGCTGGGACACTCGAAGCATCACACCGCCCAGTTCGGTGGGGCGCGCGAGCACCTTGAACGGTACCTGATGATCGATACCGACGCTGCACGCGTCGCGATGCTCAAGGCGACGGGCTACGATCGGCTCATCGACGCGCAAAGCCTCCTCTCGAACACGCTGTGGATCATAGGGCGGCCTGAGCAGGCCAGGGCGATGGGCAAGCAGGCGGTCGCAGATGCGCGGTCGCTGGGCTTTGCCATTCCGATTGGCGTCGCCATGTCGTGGGCGATGCTCAACACTTACCTCTCGGATCCCGACATCGACGTCGTGGAGCATGATGCGGTTGAATTGCTTGAACACGCATCGACGCATTCGATCGACAGCGACGCCGGGTTTGCGCTTTGCCTGCTCGGTCTGTCCCAAGCCCGGCGCGACGACTTTGAGGCTGGCGCACGGCTGGTGTCGAAAGGGCTCAGCAGGCTCGCCAGCGCACGGCTGGAGGCGTTCAGCGTCCTCGTGCTGGCCCATATCTGCGAGGCGGCTCTGCAGGCTGGTCGGATTGACGCCGCGGTCGCATGGATGGAACGGCTCACCCGCGAGGACCGCAACCAGGACCACTGGTGCTCCAGCGAGGTGTTGCGGGTGCAAGGCTTGCTCGCACAAGCGCAGGGCGAGGGGGGCTTTGCAGCCGAGCAGATGTTGAATGGCGTCGCCCTCGCGCGCCGGCAGGGCGCGCTATCGTGGGAGCTTCGTTCCACAATGAGCTTGAGTAGGCTCTGGGCCCGGCAAGGGAGGACTGAGCAAGCGCTCGAAGCGCTTCTTGCCACCTACGGGCGGTATTCCGAGGGCTTCGGGAGCCGGGACCTCATTGAGGCGAAGACTCTGATCGAGCAGCTGAGATGACACCGATGTGAGCGCAGCTGGCGAACATAGACCAGGCGATCGCTTCCTCTTCGGTCCGTTCGAGTTTCGGCCCGTCGAACGGCTGCTGCTTCGTCAAAACGTCCCCGTGGTCCTCGGCAGTCGGGCGATGGACATCCTCCTGTACCTGCTCGAGCGTCAGGGCGATGTGGTGAGCCCTGACGAATTGCTCGCCAGCGTCTGGCGCGGAATCAACGTTGAGCCGGCCGCGCTTCGCGTCCAGATCAGCGTACTGCGCAAGGCTCTTGCCGAGGCCGACCCAGGCGCCCGCTACGTAACCAACGTCGCCGGCCGCGGGTATTGCTTCGTCGCCCCGGTGCTGCTGGAAGCGAACAGCGCTCCTGCCGCCCCGGCGCCGGATAGGCATGATCGACGTGCCCTACCACCCGCTCTCCGGCAGATGATCGGACGCGAGACAGTGGTCGACGCTCTCGAGCGAATGATCGCGACCGAGCGCTTTGTCACCCTCGTAGGCCCCGGCGGCATTGGAAAGACGACGGTGGCGCTGGGGCTTGCCGATCGGATGTCGCGCGCGTTCGATGGCGACGTGGCGTTCGTCGATCTCGCGATCCAGAAGGGCGACGACAGTGTCGCTGGCGCGGTCGCCACAGCTCTGCGGCTGAACCGCCTGGAAGGCGACCCGGTCGCGGACGTCGCCTCCCAGTTGCGGTCGCGTCACCTCCTGCTCATCCTCGATAGCTGTGAACACGTAATCGCAGGCGCGGCCGCCCTGGCCGAGGCGGTCTGGCAAACCGCGCCGCAGTGCCACGTCGTTGCGACGAGCCGCGAGCCGTTGAAGGCGCTGGGCGAGCAGGTTCATCGCCTGGCGTCGCTCGAGACGCCACCGCCATCAGAGACGTTGTCGTTCGAAGAGGTGTGCGGCTACCCCGCCGCGCAGCTGTTCGTCGAGCGGGTGGCTGCTGGCGCAGGCAAGCTCGACCGCCGCCCCGCTGACGCGCTGCTTGTCGCCGACATCTGTCGCAAGCTGGACGGAATCCCCTTGGCGATCGAACTCGCCGCCGGGCGGGTTGACGCCTTCGGCCTGGCGACGACGCAATCCCTGCTCGACAGTCGGCTGCGACTGCATTGGCCAGGCCGGCGCACGGCCCTTCCCCGGCATGTGACTCTGAGCGCAGCGCTGGACTGGAGCTACGATCTCCTGTCTCCCGAAGAAGCTAGGCTGTTGCGGGCGTTGTCGGTGTTCGTGGGCTCGTTCACTCTGGACGCCGCCGAGGCTGTCGCCGATGACTCCTTGCGGGCCCATGGGCTGGAAGCCCTTGCCGACCTTGTTTCAAAGAGCCTTGTTTCAACTGAGCCCTGGCGCACTCCCGTCCAATATCGGTTGCTGGACACCACGCGGGACTACGCGCGGGTCAAGCTGGAGGCCGCCGGCGAGCTGCCCGCGACGGCTGCGCGACACGCGGCTTGGACGATGCAGGTCCTCAGCAATGAGGAAGCCCGGATCGATGCGCGCCCCATACGCGAATGGCTGGACTACTTCAGCCGACACATCCAGGACGCGCAATCGGCGCTTGACTGGTCGTTGTCCGATAACGGTGATCCGTCGCTGGCGGCGCCGCTCACCCTCGCGTCCGCTCCCATTTGGAGCCGCCTCGGTAGAGACGAAGAGAGTCAACGCTGGATAGAGGCGGCTTTGAGGGTCGTCGAGCCGAACAGCCGCGATGAGATGGCGCTGAACATCGCTTTGGTTCAGGCGCTGATGGACATCATCCCGCATGACGTGGAGCGTACCGAGATCGCCTGCGCCCGGGCCATGGAGCTTGCGGAAGACTTCGATGATGTGCACGCCCGGCTGCGCATCAGATGGGGCCTCTGGAACACCCACATTGGCGCCACGCCCAACATTCCCAAGGCGCGGGAAGATGCTCGTCTCTACCGTGAGCTCGCCTACCTCCTCGGGAGTCCGTTCGACAGAGTGGTCGCCGAACGAATGGTTAGCGTCTCGGAGCTGGTCGGAGGCAACCTCGCCGCCGCCGGCGCCGCGAGTGATCGGGCGCAGGCGCTGGCCCCGACCTGGAGCGTCAGTGCGCGATTGGCGTACGGCTTTGATGCAGACGTGGTGTCGCGGAATACGCTGGTCAGCCTTCTGTGGCTGAACGGCTTGCCCGACACCGCTACCGCGGTGGGGCAGGACAATCTCGACCGGGCCAAGGCAGCCGGGCACCTTTTCACGCGAGCGGCGGTGCTTGCGGACGCGTGCGCCGCGCTTGCCATGTGCGTCGGCGACTTGGCGGCGGCAGACCGCTACGCTGAGATGCTCGATGATTGCGTCGCGCGCGGTGCGCCAAGCGATTACCGCACCTGGGTGAACGTCCTTCGGGCGACCGTCGCCGCGCGACGCGGCGACGTCGGGCCAGGTCGAGCGTTTCTGACCCGAGGGTTGCCGCCGGAATGTGGTCATCCTCGGTACGCCTCTTTGCTGACGGAGCTTGCACTGCGCCTGGGCGCCGCGGGGGCCGAGGACGTCGCCCGGGACTTCGCGGACCGCCTCTTGCAACGGGTCGAAGACACCGGCGAGCGCTGGATCTGGAGCGAGGTGCAGCGTGTTCGTGGCGAGTTGACGCATGAAACCGCCGAGGCGGAAGCCCTGTTTGAAGCCGCGCTTGCCGTGGCGCAGCAGCAGGGCGCCCGCGCATGGGCCCTCCGGGCCGCCACCAGTCTCGCGCGCCGCCGACGTAGCGCGGCCGAGGAAGTGCTCAAGCCGTTGCTGGCCAGCTTCACCGAGGGCGGCGGGACTCAGGACCACGTCGAAGCACGCTCCGTTCTTACCAAGTGGGGCCTGGACCCGCCGTAGGACGCCGCCGCCGCGCCCGCCTGGCCTAGGGCTGCATAGACATGAGCGGCGCCAGGACGCTGAACAGGCGCTCACCGAGGAGCACCGCGAACAGCAGGAAGAGGTAGAGGATCGAGAAGGCGAAGAGCCTGCGCGCATCGGCCCGCTCGGCGCGGCGCAACAGCCGAGCCGCCAGCGCCAGGAATACCGCCCCGCCGAGCGCGGCCACCGCCAGGTAGATCGGGCCGCCGAGGTGTGTGAACCCAGGCGCCAGCGCCAGCGGGACGAGGATCAGGCTGTAGATGAAGATCTGCCGGCGGGTGGCGGCCTCTCCTTTGACGAGCGGCAACATCGGCACGCCGGCGCGCTGATAGTCGTCCTGGGTGGTCAGCGACAGCGCCCAGAAGTGCGGCGGGGTCCAGAAGAAGATGATGGCCACCAGCAGCCACGCGTTTAGCGGCGCGGTCCCGGTCGCGGCGGCCCAGCCGACCACCGGTGGCAGCGCGCCCGCGAACCCGCCGACGACGATGTTATGCGGCGTCGAGCGCTTCAGCCACATCGTGTAGACGACGGCGTAGAAGAAGATCGTGAAAGCGAGGAGGCCCGCGGCCAGCCAGTTCACCGCCAGCCCCATCAGGCCGACCGAGAATAGCGAGAGGATGAGCCCCATCGCCAGGGCATCGGCGCCCTGAACGCGGCCGGCCGGCACCGGCCGCGAGCGCGTGCGCCGCATCAGGGCGTCGATGTCAGCGTCGTACCACATGTTCAACGCCGCCGACGCGCCGGCCCCGACCGCGACGCACAGGATCGTCGTCGCCGCCCGGATCGGATCGACATGGCCGTTCGCGCAAAAGAGGCCGGTGAGCGCAGTGAAGGTCACCAGCGACATCACCCGCGGTTTCATCAGCGCGACATAGTCCCGCCAGCGCGCCACTGGGCGGGCGGCGGCAAGCGGATCGGCGGCTGCGGATGTCATGCTCTCTCCTCCCGGGGGCGCGTCGATGGTGTGCGAGCCTCAGAGGTTCTCCGAGATCATTTCGAGCACGTCGTGGCCCTTGCCCTGCAGCACCGCACGCGCCGAGTAGAGCGCCATGCCGGTGGCGGCGCCGGGATCGATGAAGGGTGGAATGACGAGCTCCATCGGCTCGACCTTGACGTGAAGCAAGGCCGGACCGGGCTCCGCGAGGAGCGAGGCGATCGCGCCTTCGAGCTCCGAGGCTTGATCGACCTTGGCGCCCCAAAGCCCCATCGCCCGTGCGACCGCTCCGAAATCCGGATTTTTCAAGTCGGTGTAGAGGCTCACGATACCCTCGGTCTTCTGCTCGATCTCGACGAAGCCTAACTTGCCGTTGTCGAAGACCACCACCTTGACGGGGAGCTCCTCCTGCACGGCGGTCAGAAGATCGCCCAGCAGCATTGTGAACCCTCCATCGCCGCACATGGCGATCACCTGCCGCCCCGGCTGCGCCGTCTGCAGGCCGAGCGCCGATGCGAGTCCGCTCGCCATGGTGCCGTGCAGCAGGCTGGCGAACGTTCGACGCTTTTCTTTCAAGGCGACATGACGCAGCATCCAGACTGCGGGCGTGCCGTCGTCGGCGACGAAGAGCGCATCGGCTGACGCGGCGCGGCTGAGCATGGTCGCCACCAGCTTGCCTGGGATCGCTTCGTGCGGGCCCGGCGCCCCTGCTTTCGCCTCTTGGGCGGCGAGGACGTCGCGATGACGCTGGATAGCGTGGTCGTAGAACCTGGATTCCGCGCGCGGCGCCAGCCGAGGGATCAGAGCGTCCAAGGTGGCGGCGATGTCCCCGGTGACCGCGAGCGAGACGGGGTGACGCTGGCCGAGGTGCGTCGGCTCGAGATCGACCTGCACGATCGTCGCGTTGGCGGGATAGAACTGGCGCCAGGCGAAGTCCGCCCCGAGCATGATGAGCGTGTCGCAGTTCGACACCGTGTGGAATCCAGCGTCGTTGCCCAACAGACCCGTCATACCGACATTGTGGGGGTTGTCGTATTCGAGGAAGTCCTTCGCCCGTGACGTGTGGGCGATCGGCGCCTTCAGGAGGTCAGCCAGAGCGAGGATCTGTTCGCGAGCGCCCTGGCACCCCGAACCCCCGTAGATGGCGATCTTGCCCCCAGCCTCGATGAGAGCCGCCATCTGGTTCAGCTCTGCGTCGTTCGGACGAATGACCGGGCGGGTCCGATGGACCCGGAACGGCGTCGTGTCATGCATCTTCGCCTTCGCGACATCGACCGGCACGATGAGGACGGCCGGTCCGCGCTTGGCGATAGCGGTCTGGCAGGCAAGGACCGTCTTCCGCAGCGCCTGCTCGGGCGTGTAGATCATGTCGCAGAAAACGGAGCAGTCGCTAAAGACGGTCTTGAACTCCACCTCCTGGATGAAGCGAAAACCGAGCTCGCTGGTGACGATCTGGGTCGCGAGGAGAATGACCGGGGCGCGATTGCGGTAGGCTTCGTAGAGCCCGTTAATGAAGTGCAGGGAGCCCGGGCCGCAGGTGCCGGCCATCGCGGTGAGGTTGTCGGTCAGCACGGCCTCGGCGGAGGCGGCGAAGGCGCCGGCCTCCTCGTGGCGCATATGCACCCACGAGATATCGCTTTCGGCGATGCATTCGGCGATGACGTTGAGTGTGTCGCCGACAATGCCGTAGCAGTGACGGACCCCGGCTGACTGGAGGGTGTCAACGATAACCCTGGCAACCTTTTCGCTCACGGGTGCAGCTCCGAATTTGCGTTGGACCGAGAAATCCGCCGCGCTCTGCAGCGCTTTGTTCTCGTCGCCAAAGTGCGCTCCTCAAAGTCGCTCCCCAATCCCCCGGTCGGGGCAAGTTGGCGCTCCCGTCGGGGGATGGTCGGCCGCGCGGGAGTCAGATCAGGCCCAGGCGCTCCGCCCGGGCAACCGCCTCAGCGCGGTTGGCCGCGTCAAGCTTGCCGTAAATGTTCTTGGCGTGGGTCTTTACAGTCTCGAAGGCGATCCCGAGCTCGCGTCCGACTTGCTTGTTCGAGAACCCGCGACTAATCAGCCGAAGAATGGCGCATTCGCGCGCGCTGAGCGGCCCTGAGCTCCGCTGCGGGGCATGGGCGGCTTTTTCGGCACGCGGCCAATGTCGCGCCAGGTGGTCGGCGTAGGCGGCTATGCGGCAGGCGCGGCCCGGCGCGGCGCTCAGCTCCGCAACCAACTCACCCACCCTGACGCCGCCGTCCAGGAACGTCTGATAGAGCCCTGTGTCGGCTGCAATGGCGAGCCCTCGCGCCAGCACCACCGCCGCCTCGGCGGCGTCCTCGACCGCCGCGAGTGCTTCGGCCAGGCGAACAGAGATGCGAACAGCGAGATGGAGGTCGTCGCGCGCGACGGCGTCGTGGTGTAGCTGGCGCAGACGCGCCACCACGTCGCGGCCGGGTTCAGCCGCCAGCGCCACCCGGCATGAAGCCAGTACGGCCGCGGTCGTCAGTTCGTTCAGATGGGCCGTGGCCGGCGCCTGGGCCGCCAGCAGCGAAAGGCGGTCGGCGCAGTCGCCGGCGTCGATCAACCGTCCGTCGGCGAGATACAGACCAACACGCTCCTGCAGGCATGCCGCGATGAGGCGCGGCCAGTTCCGACGCTCGCCGAGCTGCTCTCCCTCGCGCAGCAGCAGCACAGCAAACTGCAACTCGCCGCGCGCCGCCGCCAGCCGGGCCGCCAGGGGATAGATCCGCGCCGCGCTGTCGACCGACGCGTGCGTCTGGATGCTGGAAAGAGAAGGCTCCAACAGCCTTCTCGCAGCTTCCATGTCGCCGGCCTCGTAGGCGACCTCCGCCAGCACGGCCGTCGCGAGCAAGCCGGCCGGGTTGGGGCGGGCGCAGGCGCCGTCGGCGATCTCGAGAGCGTCCTCGGCAAGGCGGCGGGAAGCGGCGAAGCGCAGCTGCTGGGCCTCCCAGGCCGACTCCACCGCCCGGTCGAACGCGATGCACAAGCGACCTCGCCTGCACTGGGGCGCGGGTGGAGAGGGACGGCCCTGTGCGTGGAAACCCTCCAGGTCGCCGGCGCGCCAGAACGCGAAGCGGATCACCATCGTGGCCAGCGGCCCCTCTGGGCCGAGATGAGCTCCGCCAACGGCCCGGCGCGCGAACGCCAGCGCGGCCGCCGGCGCGTCCGCTGCCGCCAGAGCGGTCGCGCGCAGAACATCGAGCTCCGAACGGGCGGCTGTGGCGGCAGACTCGGCGAGATCGGCGAGCAGAGGCTCCAGCCGGTTCGCCGCGGCGAGGCACTCGTCGATGCGAAACGCGCGGACGTTCGCCCATGCGGCGACCAACGACCGGCGCATCGGTCGGGTCAGATCTCCCGACCGGCCGCGGCGCAAACTTGCGAGCGCGGCGACGGCCGCGCGCCGACGGTCATGGACCGCTGGTTGCAGGCTTCCGACGTCAGCCCGGCGCGGCGCGGCAAACGCCAAGCCCGCTAGCGCCTGTCCCGCGGGTTCTCTGCCCACGCCGACGCTGTGAAGCTCCAAGGCTCTGATACCGCCGGCACTCGTCATGGCGAGTTCGCGGCCAGCCGCCGCCCCTGCCAGCCGCCGCCGAGCGCTTTGAAGACCCCCACCTGGTCGTCGACGAGGGCGCCGTCCGAGCTCGCGAGCGCTGCGTCGGCGGCGACCATCTGCTGCTCGCTGGTCAACAGGTCGAGCGCGCTGATCGAGCCAGCCGCCACCTGGCCCTGCGCCAGGTCGAATGCGTGGTGCGCCTGTCTCTGCGCGTCTCCCAACGCCTGGCGGCGGTCCAGCTCTGAGCCGTAGGCTGTCAGCGCCTGCTCCGTCTCCTTGAGCGCGCGCAGGACCGTCGAGTCGAAATCCTGGAGCGCCGCCGCGGCGTCCGCTTGGCTGGCCCGCACCCGTGCTCGTGGCGCGGCCTGATTCGGAAACGACCAGCTGATCGACGGCCCGACGCCCCACGCCAGGCCTCGCTCCGCCGTCAGTGCGTTGATCTCGCCCGACGCCCCTCCAAATGAGCCGACCAGGCTGATCCGCGGATAGAGTTCCGCGGTGGCGACGCCGACGCGCGCCGTGCCGCCGGCGAGTCGACGCTCAGCTTCGCGAATGTCAGGGCGACGTCGCAACAGCCCCGCACCGTCGCCAACCGGGATGGAGGCTTGCAGGCGCGGCGGCGCGACACAGCCTAGGGCTTCCTGCGGGGCATAGGCCGGCGTCTTGCCGATCAGGGCGGTCAGCTCGAGCAGCGAGGCGCGCCGTTGTCCCTCGAGGGGCGGGATGGTCGCCCTCACCTGAGACGCGAGTACCTGCGCGCAGACGACATCAAAGTCTGTCGCTGCTCCCGCTGCTTTGCGCCGCGCCGTGATGTCCAGCTGACGGGTCACGACCTGGAGCGACTGGCGCGCCACCGCGAGCTGCTCGCCAAAGACGCAAATCGAGACGTAGGCTCGGGTCGTCTCGGCCGCGACGGTCACTTTCACCGCATCGCGCGCCGCGGCCGTCGCCTGAGCGTCGGCCTTGGAGGCCTCGATAGAGCGGCGCACGTGGCCGAAGAGGTCCAGTTCGTAGGAGACGTCCAGGAGGTCATCAAACTTCCAGACCGTCTGGTTTCGGCGCCCCGTGATTCCCAGAATCTCGTCGGTGACCGGGTCGCGACCGTAGATCGCGTCGAAGTTCGCTGTCGTGCTGGGCAGCCGACCGGCGCGGGCGGCTTCGAGGATCGCCCGCGACGAGGCGAGATTGGCCTCGGCGGCGGCAAGGTCGTGATTGGCGTCGAAGGCTTCGGCGACATACGCGTCGAGCTGGGAATCGTCATAGAGCCGCCACCAGTCGTCGGGAGGCTCGGACGACGTTTCGCGCGAAGGCTCGGCGTATCGCCACGGTTGGCTCGCGCCGGCCAACGGCGGGGGCGTCTGGTAGTTCGGGCCGACGACGCAACCGCCCAGACCCAGTAGCGCGACGCAAGTCAGCCACGTTCGCGCGCTCATGTCTGGCCCTCCGGAAGCGGACCCGGCAACAGGTGCGGCGCAGCTGGGTTGGGCGGCGGCGCCTTCTGAGCCATCAGCAGGAGGATCCCCACCGCCGCGACGACCGCCATGACAAGGTAGGCGTCGATGATCGCCTGCGTGGTCGCAGCCTGGCGCACCGCGTCGCCGAGCAGCATTGCGCCGCGCGGCAGCGCCGCCGACGCATCACCAAGCCTCGCCGTCGCCGCCCCGTAGACGCGCATCCGCTGCTCGGCGGCCGCGTCGCCCGTCTGCACGTGCAGGCCGATCAGATTGTCGGCGAGCTGGCCCCGCACGCGGACGAACGTCACGGCGAACGCCTGGCCGATCTCTCCGCCCATCAGGCGCGCGGTCTGCAGGAACGCCCCGAGCGTCAGCGCCCGGGCAGGCGTAACGTACTGGACGTTGTAGAAGATGATGCCGGTCATTGCGAAGCTCTGACCAACGGACTGAACGAGCAGGGCTGGCCAGAACTGGTCCTCGCCCCAGTCCGACGTCAGACCGTGCGCCGCCATCAGGCAGGCGACGGCGACGCAGACGAATCCGAACGACGCCGAGTATCGCGCGTCGAGGCGCCGCAGCGTCATCGCCGCAAGGGCGCAGACGAGCAATTGGGGCATGGCGATCCAGACAAGCGTCTGGCCCATTTGGATCGACCTGAAGCCTCGAACCGCGCCGAGGAATGTCGGTACGAGGTAGGCGGTCGAGAGGATCGTCAGCCTCAGCACGCCGATAAGGATCGCCACGGCGGCGAAGGGCGGTTGCACCAGGACCTTCAGGTCGATGAGCGGATGCGGGGTGCGGGCCTCATGCAGCAACAGACCCGCGACACCAATGGCGCCGGCTACGAGGAGTGCCCAGACCATCCCTGAGTTCAGCCAATCGAGCCGATTGCCCTGGTCGAGGGCCGCGTAGATCAGCGCGAGGCCGACGCCCCCGAGCACAAGGCCGTAGACGTCCTGTGACTTGCCTGGGTTCGGCGGAGTGCGGGATCCGTCGAAGAAGAGGCACGCTGCCATGGCGAGCGAGAGCGGAACGTTCTGCCAGAAGATCCAGCGCCACGACAGGTAGTCCGCGAGGAAGCCCTCGATCGACGCTGAGATGTTCAGCGAGAGTTCCAGGTGCAGCGCGTAGAGGGCGATCCCGACCGCCCATAGCCGTGGCGGCATTGTCCTCAAGATGAAGCCTATGGTCAGGGGCAGGAAGAAGCCGGAAGCGGCTCCGCCCGCGAACTGCAGCGCCAGAAAGGTCGGGAGATTGGGCGACAAAGGCTTCGCCAGCGAGATCACGGCGAACGCCAGGGCGGCGTAGAGCAGCACCTTGCGCGGGCCGAAGGCGGCGCCCAGCCATATCGCAACCGGAAGGACCAGCATCTGCCCGGTCGTCTGCGCCGTGCTGATCCAGGCCCCCTCGTCGAACCCTGCATGCAGGGCGCCACGGACGTCGTTGAGCCCGAACGTGGATAGCCGGGTGTTGAGCGTTGAAAGGAAGGCGCCGAGCAGCACCGCGGCCAGGCCCCAGGCGGGCGCTCTATCAGCCGGTGAACTCCCCGCCTCGCTCACGATCGCCTTCCATCCCGCGCGTCGACGCGGGCGATCACGGACATTCCGGCGCGCAAGCGATCCGTGAGGCGGTCGTCGTCCTCGATGACGATCTTGACGCCGACCCGTTGGACGACCTTCGTGAAATTGCCCGTGGCGTTGTCCGGGGGCAGCAGCGCGAACTGAGAGCCGGAACCCGGGGAGAACGCGAGGACGTGACCTCGCAGAGTGCGGCCAGGGAAGGCGTCCACCGTCACGAGCGCTCGGTCGCCGACCGCCATGTGGGTGAGCTGTGTCTCTTTGAAGTTGGCGATGACCCAAAGGCGGGGGAGCGGGATCAAGGTGGTGACCTGACCGCCCACGGGCACGAATTGTCCCGGTCGCACCTGACGCTGGCCGACGACGCCGTCCTGCGGCGCGACGATGCGCGTGTAGCCCAGGTTGATGCGCGCCGTGTGCAGCGCCGCCTGTGCCGCGGAGACCGCGGCGCGCGCCTGTCCCTGCTGCGCCGTGAGTACGCCCAGCTGACGGTCGGCCGCGTCAGCCTGCGCTTGGTCCTGCCGAAGTTGGGCGCTCATCTGCGCGGCCAAGGTGGAGAGCTTCTCTCCCGCCTCGGGCGTCGAGGAGCCGCCAGCAAACAGGGCCTGCTGCCGCTTCAGATCCCGCCCGTTCTGCTCGAGGTTGGCGGCCATCGCGTCGACCACGGCCCGGGCCGCCCGGGCGTTGGCTTGCAATAACGGATGCTGCGCCCTCAGCGCCTCCGCTTGGGCCTCGGCCGACGCTACGCCCGCTTCCGCCTGGTCCACCGCCGCGCGGTAGTCATCGTCGTCGATCTGAGCCAAGACCGCCCCTGCCCTGACGCGCTGGAAGTCCTGCACGGGCACCGCGCGGAGGTATCCGGACACCCTGGCTGCTATCGAGGTCTGGTCTGCCTGCAGGTAGGCGTCGTCGCTTTGTTGCCATCCGGCTCGGCCCTCCCATTCGGTCCAGCGAGTCAGGATCACCAGCAGCAAACCCGCGGCGATCAGCACGAGGAGGCCCCGCCAGGCCAGCTCGACAGCCCGCTCGGTCGACATCCTCCGCGGGGGAACGGCCATGCCGCAGTCCTCCTCGCAGGATCACGCGGCGATGTCAGAGAGCGGCGGCTCGCGGACAACGGCGCCGGCGGTCGACGTTGCGGTTCTTGAACCGACGTCCCGACGTTGGCGCCTCCAAACCGCGGGGCTCTGGCCATGCCGCTGTTTGAACATCTTGCAAAGATGAGCCTGGTCGGCGAACCCGCAGGCCAAGGCGACCTGTGACAGAGGGTCGTCGCTGGTCAGCATCAACTCGGCGGCGCGATGCAGTCGCCGGGCGACGATGAAGGCATGCGGCGTTTCCCCAAACGTGGCCTTGAACGCCCGGGAGAAGTACGCGGTGCTGCGGCGCGCCACGGCGGCGAGGTCTCGGATCTGGATCGAGGTCTCGAGGTGGACGTCGATATAGGCCCGCACGCGATTCACCTGCCAGGCGACCAGAGCGCCCTGTGAGTCCCCCCCGTCGGCGTTGGCAGTCCGTCGGTCAAACTCAAACTGCAGGAGCGACGCGGCGCGTGCGATCGACGCCTTGGCCTTCTCCCGATCCTGGTCCAAGTGGCGCTTTGCACACTCCAGAAGATGGATCAGGCTGACCGCGAGCGCAGCCGGCAAGACTCCCTCGCCAGATTGTTCGAATTCAACGGCGCTCGCTACAGTCATTGTCTCGCTCCATGCTCGGTCACACTCGGCGCCTGGCGGCGCGACAGGGGCCACCGGCGACGAAAGACTTACGCCTGAGCGCTTCGGCGTGGGTGTAACGTGTTGAAAGGAGTTGTAAGGCGCGTTAGCGGCTGCGAGCGCGTCAGGCGATGAAGTCCGCCAGTAAGCGCGTATCGGCCACGGAATAGGCGATGCTGTAGCGGAAGCCCGATCCCACCCGCAGCGGCCCCAGGCGGTGCATCTCTTCCCCTCGGGCCTCGAAGAAGCTCAGTTCCGCGTCGCCAATCCACAGATCGGCCATCCGCAGGTTTTCAGTCATGGATAAGGTCAACTCGTGCACCGCCGGCGCGTTGCGCTTGTCCTTTTCCAGGCGCGGAAAGTAACGCAAGAGAGCCGTCGGCCGATTGAATATCGACGTCGGATCGTCGACCTTGCTCTCCAAGGTGACGCGCGCCTCGGCGAGCCGCACGCCGTGCGTCGACAGGCTCGCGCCGAAGCGACCGCCTGGCCCGATTGGCGGGGACGCCGGCCCTGGTGCGGCAAACGCCCTCGTCTGGAAAACGCTGCCGAGACGCTTGGGGAAGCCCTGAATCCAGCCGCGCGCCAAGGCGGCGTCGTTGTCGACGTAGATCAGCGGGCAAAACGTGACCGGCGTCTGGCCCCAGCAAGCATCGATGAGGATGAATGCTTCTCGGTACTGATACCGTGCGGGATCCAGGTATTCCTCGTTCTGCGCGGTGAATTGCCAGTCCAGGAACATGATGACGGCATGGCCGTTGGACTCGGGGTCCGATACGAGGCCCTCCGGCAGGAAAGCTGCCGTCGACCTCGGATCGGCCCAATATTCGACTCCGATCACGTCACCCGAGTAGTGCCACGGCGGCGGCGGATCGATCGCCGCAAGCCCGAGCGGAGACCGCGGGACGGTGAAGCCTCTAACCATGCGGCGCCTTTCCGAATCAGCGAGTAGCGACCGCGCTATTCGCATGCCGCTGAGCGAGGCGGCTTGTAGAGGCGTGCTCCGGCGGCAAGGCTTGTCGGTTCACCGCATCCAACTGAGACGGGCGGCGAAGCGCTCCGCCGCCCCGTTGGCGACGAGCCGAATGAGCGCGTAAGGGCAAAACGCTACAAAGGAAGGCAAGCCGCCGCCAGACACCGAGCATAGCTTCGCTGAAAGGTGCAGCCGGCGGACGAGCGATCCCAGGGACAAAGCATGGGCCGACCAAGACCGCATCTGACAATGTTGGGCCCGCTCGGGGTCCTCGTGACGCTGAACGGCTGCGCTTCGCCCGGCGCGCCGTCGCTGATCCTGTTCGGCGCCTACTTCCCCGGCTGGATCCTCTGCGGCGTGGCCGGGATCGCGGCGGCTATCGTCGCCCGGATCGCCATGGTGATGTCCGGCCTCTCCGACGCGCTGCCGCTGCAGCTGTTCGTCTGCGTCGCCCTGGGGCTGCTCGTTGCAATCGCGGCCTGGCTGTTCTGGTTCGGGCAATGAGCATGAAAGCCACAAGCATGAAGGCGGGCGGAACCGCCCGTCCGAAGCGCCTCGGAAGGGTGATCTCGCTGCTGATCATCGCCGCCGCCGTCGGGGTCGGCCTTTATGCGGTCCAGCGCCGGGCGGCTCGTCCGGCGACCGACGACGCCACGATCGACGCCGATGTTGTTCACGTCGCCTCGCCGGTGGGCGGCAAGATCATCGACATTCCGGTGGCCGAGAACATGCAGGTCGCCAAGGGGGCTCTGCTGTTCCAAATCGACCCGACCCCCTACCGGCTGACCGTCGCCCAGACCCAGGCCGACCTCCATCTCGCCGAGGCGGCGCTCGGCACGCAGGGTCGCTTCGTCTCCACCCAGCGATCCGTCGCCGTGGTCGCGAACGACCAGATCCGGCGGGCCAAGGCTAACCTGGAGCTGGCCACCCGCACGGCCGAGCGGCTGCGCCCGCTGGCGGCGGAAGGCTACGTCCCCACCCAACAGCTCGACCAGGCCGAGACCGCCCAACGCGATGCGACGACTTCGCTCCTGCAGACGCAGGAACAGCAGAAGGCGGCAGTGCAGGCCATAGACACCGTCGCCGGCGCCACGGCGACGGTAGAGGCCCGCAAGGCCGCCCTGGCGGTCGCTAAGAGGGCCTTGGACGACACCACGGTGCGCGCCATGCATGACGGGCGCGTCGTCGGCCTGACGGTGTCGACCGGCGAGGTCGTGGCCCCCTCCCAGTCGCTGTTCACCCTGGTGAACTCGGACGAATGGTTCGCGGTGGCCAACTTTCGCGAGTACGACCTGAAGGCCATCGCCGTCGGCGATTGCGCCACGGTCTATTCGATGATCGACCGGCGCCGGCCGATCAGGGCGGTCGTGCAGGGCATCGGCTCGGGCGTCCTCGACACCGATCGGGTCAACGTTCCAAGGGCGGTTCCTTACGTCGAGCGTGAGCTCAACTGGGTGCGCGTGGCGCAGCGCTTTCCGGTGCGGCTGAGGCTGATGTCGCCGCCGCAAAACCTGATGCGGCTGGGCGCCAGCGCCGTGGTGGAGATCAATCATGGCGCCGCCTGCCACGCCTAGGCTCGCCACCTGGGGCCGAGGCATGTTGCGCCTGCTTGGGCCGGCCCGGGGCCGGCTGGAGTTCGCCACGCGCCTGGCCCTGATCTGCGCCCTCACCGCCCTGGCGGCGGAGTTCTACAGGCTGCCCGATCCGGCCCTGATGGTCTATGTCGTGTTCTTCCTCAACAGGCCGGATCGCGCCACCAGCCTGGTCACCAACCTGGCCCTGGGGGTGCTGATCACCCTGATCATCGGCCTCATCATGCTGGTGAGCCGGGCGGTGCTGGACCTGCCGCTATGGCGCGTCGTCGCCATCGCGCTGATCTCCTTCGGCCTTCTGTTCTTGACCTCGGCCAGCAAGCTTCGGCCGGTCGGCTCGATCATCGCCCTGATCGTCGGCTTCGGCCTGGACGAGTTGGGTCTCGTGCCGGGCGGCGAGATCGGCGCCCGCGGCCTGCTCTACGCCTGGCTGTTCGTCGCGACCCCCGTCGCCATTTCAATCATCGTCAATCTCCTGTTGGCCCCGCCGCCCAGGAGCATGGCGGAACGGGCCCTGGCGCACCGGCTGGCGGTGTGCGCGGCGGTGCTGCACGGGTCTGACACCAGGGCCCGCGAAGCGCTGTCCGAGTTCCTGCGCGAAGGCGCAGGCGAGAATCCAGCCTGGCTCCGGCTAGCCGGCGTCGAGAGGACGTCCCGGCCAGAGGATATCGCCGCCCTGCGCCAGGCGACCTATTCGACCGTCGCCATCGAACTCCTGGTCGATTTCGCAACGCGCGAGCCCGAGGCGACGCCGCCGGCCAGGGCCCGCGAAACCATCGCCGCTCTGCTGGAGGACATGGCCCGCATCCTGCGCCGCGGCAGCTATCCGCTGGAGGTCGCGCTGCCGCTGCTGGGGGGCGAGAAGGCGCTGCCCGAACTCGGGCGGACCCTGCTGGCGGATCTGCGCCAGGCCCTGGCTGGTTTCGCCGAACCCGCGCCGGGCGAAGACGCGCCTGAGCCCGCGGCGAAGGCGGCTGGCGGCTTCCTCTTGCCCGACGCCTTCACCAACCCCGAGCATGTGCAGTTCGCCCTGAAGACCACCGGAGCAGCGATGTTCTGCTACGCGCTCTACACCCAGCTGAACTGGCCGAGCATCCACACCTGCTTCATCACCTGCTACATCGTCGGCCTCGCCACCACCGCCGAGACGGTCCAGAAGAGCACCTTGAGAATCCTGGGCGCTCTGATCGGCGCGGCGGCCGGGATCGCCGCCATCGTCTATCTGGTTCCGCACCTGGCCTCGATCGGCGCCTTGATGGCGCTGGTCTTCGCCGGCGCCCTGGCCTCGGCCTGGGTAGCGGTCGGCGATCCGAAGATCGCCTACGCCGGCTTTCAGGCCGCCTTCGCCTTCTTCCTGTGCATCCTGCAGGGATCGGCGCCGGCCTTCGACATGGTCACGGCGCGCGACCGGGTGATCGGCATCCTGATCGGCAACCTCGTCTGCTACCTGATGTTCGTGCAGGTCTGGCCGGTGAGCATCGCCCGCCGCATCGACCCAGGCCTGCGCGCGTTGATCGGCGACTTGCGCGCCATGGTCTCGGCGGCCGGCGTCTCGGCCCGTCGCGCCCTGGCGGCCCAGTCGTTGGCCACCTTCGGCGCCCTCGAGCGCGACCTCGATCTCATCGCCTACGAGCCGCAACCGATCCGGCCGCCCGCCAACTGGCTCGATAGACGGCGCGCGCTGGCGCAGGAGGCCGCCGATCTGGCCGCCCCGCTGCTCCTCGGCGCCGATTGCCAGCCCGAACTCGCCGCGACCGCCGCGGCCCGTTTGGGAGAACTCGAGCAGGCCATCGGCGAGGGCGCCGATCTGAAGGAGGCAGCCGACCATGCGTTCGCTTAACGGCGCCCTGTCCTCGGACCTCCTGGCGGCGTATCTCCTGGCAGCGTGTCTGGGCGGGTGCGCGACATCGGCCCTGGACATGGCCCCGGAACGACCGGATCGCCCCTGGAGCCCGGTCACCACCGCCGGCGGCGAGATCGTCGCCGGAACCCGGAGCAGCGCCAGTCCGGCGCGCGACTACGTCCTGCCCGCCAATTCGGCCATGGCGGAGGCGCCGCCTGGGCCGAGCGTGGATAGCGCAAAGATCTACGGCCTCGCCGATCTGATCGACCTCGCCGAGTCCAGCAATCCGACCACCCGCATCGCCTGGAACGATGCGCGCATTGCGGCGCTGGCCGCAGGGGTCGTGAAAAGCGCCTACCTGCCGAAGGTCACGGCCACCGCCGTGGGCGTCTACGGCTCCAGCACCGGCTCCGCCTCGGCGCAGGTGCTCAGCGTCAACAGCGACCACTCGGGCGAAGGCGTGATCTCGGCCGTCTCGCTGCAATGGCTGCTGTTTGATTTCGGCGAGCGGACAGCGGTGGTCGATGCGGCCAAGCAGGCGTCGGTGATGTCCAATATTGCTTTCACCGCTTCACACCAGCAGCTGATCTATGCCGTCACCCAGGCGTTCTACGCCAACGCCGCGGCCCAGGCGCACGTCGCGACGGCCACCGAGTCGTTCGCCGACGCCCAGGCCGTGCAGACGGCCGCCGAAGACCGCTACAAGCGCGGAGTCGGGACGGTGATCGAAGTCGCCCAGGCCCGGCAGGCGACCGCCCAGGCGAAGCTGGCGCTGGTGCAGGCCGGCGGCGGCGCGCAGGACGCCTATCTCTCCCTGCTCGACGCCATGGGGATCTCCCCCCTGACCAGGATCAAGGTCGCCGATGTGTCGGGACGCGTCCTATCGCCGGCCATGGACGAACCCGCGGAGGCGGTCGTCTCGCAGGCGCTGTCGCGTCGCCCGGACGTTCTCGGCGCCTATGCCGCCGAGAAGGCCAGTCAGGCGCGGGTTCGAGCCGCGCGTGCGGAGTTCATGCCAAAGGTCTTTCTGTCCGCCACGGGCGCCTACAATTCGGGGCGGGTCGACCTGACCGCCCTGCCTGGGTTCGGCCAGCAAGGCTCGACGGTCAACCTCAATGGCGACAGGTTCGGCGGGACGATCGTCGCCGGTGTGACCGTGCCGCTGTACGACGGCGGGACCCGGGCCGCAGCGCTCGCCCAGGCGAGAGCCGAGGCGGACAGCGCCGAGGCGAGGCTCGCGCGGGCGCGGCAGGATGCGGTGATGCAGGTCGTCCACGCGGGCAATGCCCTGCGCACCAGCCTCGCCGCCTACAGCGCTTCCCAGGCGCTGGCGACCGCAGCGAAGACCACATTCGACGGGGCCCTCGGAGCCTACCGCAACGGCGTCGGGCCGATCACCGACGTCACCGTGGCCGAGATCCAGCTGCTGCAGGCGAAGAACGCCGCCACCGACGCCTACAGCACGGCCCTGTCGGCCGCCGCGACGCTCGCCCTGGTGACCGGGGCTCTGGGATCCGCGCCGCAGTCATGAGGACCGCGTTCAAGGACTACCGGGTCTATTTCAGCTAAATGAGGAGCCGTTCTGAATCAACGAGTAGCGACCGCGCCATTGGCATGCCGCTGAGCGAAGCGGCTTGTAGAAGCGTGCTCCGGCGGCGAAGCTTATCGGTTCATCGCAGCCAACTGAGACGGGTGGCGAAAAGCCCGGGTCGGCGGCGGCGAAGTCGGCGGATGACCACGTAAGCGCGGCGGCGCAGTCGCCGGACGAACTCGAGGTGCCTTTGCATGTCGGCGTCGTCGGGGTGGTAGCCGGTTTCGGAAAGCACCAGGGCGCGGCCCTCGAGACTGCGTATGGAGGCGTAGAAACGAACGACACGCAGCGCCGTGCGGCGATCGAAGAGGCCGATTGACGAGGCGTTGTTGTTGAACACGACCGTGTCGCCTGGCTGCAACAGGACTTTGAGCAGCTGCGCGCTGGAAACCTGGCCCGTCATGACGCGGTCGGCGAAGGCCGTTTCGTACTCCATGAGGCGCCTATGCAGGCCCCTGATCTCCGCGAGGATCGCACCCCTGTACGTCTGACGATCGATCAGCCTCTGATTGCGCTGACTGAGCCGAGAGGTGAGATACCCTGTTGCTCCGCTCAACGCCGCGGACACGACGACGGTGGCGTACAGCGTTGCTTGCATGCGTCCGCGATCTCAGCAGCTGCCGGCTACGGCGCCCGTTCCACTGGCTGCGCCGCCAGCTCGACCCGCGTCCCAGGGCCGACAGTGGTCGAGCCTGGCGCCGGTCCCTCGGCAAGCCGATCGGGACGGCGGAGGTTGGAGGGCCCCTCCGTGATAAGACGCGAACCGCGTTGACCGGTGTAGTAGCTCCACAGCCACTGCACGCCAACGCGCAGGCGGTTCTGGAGCTGAGGCAGGAAGCCGATGTGGATGAACGCCCAGACCAGCCACGCCAGGCGGCCGCGCATCCGGACACCAGGCGCCTCGAGCAACGCGAAGTCCTTGCCCACCACAGCCATCGAACCTTTGTCGCGGTAGTGGAAGGGCGCTGGTTCCGAGCCTTCGGCGACGCGTGCGGCGATCACCTTGCCGACGTAGTCACCCTGCTGCAGCGCGCCCTGCGCTACGCCTGGAACGGCCTTGCCGTTCTCCAAGACACTTGCAGCGTCACCGATCACGAAAACCCCGGACCCGGGCGACGTCTCCAGGTTGAGACCCACGAGTGCGCGCCCGGCTCGGTCCGTCTGCGCTCCAACCTGGGCCGATAGGCGCGAGGCGGCGACGCCAGCAGCCCAGATGACGGTAGCCGTAGGCAACAGCTGTCCGGCGACGATGACGCCGCGGTCGTCGATCGCCTCGGCGACCGCGCCCGTCCGAACCATGACCCCCAGGCGATTGAGCTGACGGCGCGCCGCGCTGGCGAGGTCCTCGTCGAACGAGGGAAGAATTCGCTTTCCCCCCTCGAGAAGTACGATCTGCGTCTGCCCAGGATCGATGCGCCTGAAGTCGCGGCGCAGGGTGACCCGCGCCAATTGCGCGATGGTCGCGGCCAGCTCCACCCCCGTAGGTCCACCGCCCACGATCACAAAGGTCGTCAGCCGACGGCGATCGGCGGAATCGGGGGCCACTTCGGCGAGCTCGTATGCCTTCAGGATCTTCGACCGGATGACCTCCGCGTCGCTGAGGGTCTTAAGACCGGGCGCATTTTCCGCGAACCCATCGTGGCCGAAGTAGGTCGGCGTGGCGCCCGGGGCGAGGACCAGGAAGTCAAAGGGGACATCGAAGGCCGCGGCGTCGGAAAGCTGCGCGCGAATCGTGCGGCTCTCGACGTCGATCCCAATGACCTCCGCCATTTGCACCGTCAGATTGGGCTGCACTTCCGTGAGCTGCCTCAGCGGGGCGGCGATGTCGCTGGGCGCCAGGACGGCGGTCGCCACCTGATAGAGGAGCGGCTGGAAGATCTGATGGTTGCGCTTGTCGATCAGCACGACGTCGACGTTGGCGCGTCGCAGGCGCTTGGCGGTTGCGACACCTGCGAAACCACCACCGACGATCACCACCCGGGGGCGTACGTTATTGCTGGCGCGAGCGGGCGGGCCAGTAGAGCGACCTGAAGTCTGGTCCATGGCGCGGTCTCCTCTACGAACGGTTCACGCGGCCGCGCGCACCTTCAGCAAGCCCATCAGCTCGCGGTCGCGCTGCTGTTCCAACGACTCGATCGAACGGCTGGCGGCCTCGTCCATGACGCCGGCGGTCACCTTGGCGCGCAGGTCGGGCGTGATCTGTGGATTGCCAAGGACGCTCCACCAGGCGGTGATCGGGCCGGTGAACTGGTCGAACCAGTGATCGATGCCGCCGGCGCCGCCGCCGAGGTGGTAGAGCCTAAGTGGGCCCAAGACTCCCCAGCGCAGGCCGGGCCCGTAGGAGACCGCCGCGTCGGCGTCGCCGACGCTGATCACGTCCTCATTCACGAGATACATCACTTCACGCAGCAGGGCGGCGGCCAGACGGTTGGCGACATGGCCAGGGACTTCCTTCTTGAGTCGGACCGTCCTCTTGCCGAGCCCGTCGTAGAAGGCCGCGGCGCGGTCGAGGGTCTCCGCCGACGTCTGGGCGCCGCCGACAAGTTCGACCAGCGGAATGAGATGCGGGGGATTGAAGGGGTGGCCGATGAAGCAGCGCTCCGGATGGTCGGCGCAGGCCTTCTGGATCTCGCTCATCGTGAGGCCGGAAGAGCTCGAGGCGATCAGGGTCGAGGCCGGGAGCAGCTTGTCCAGCTTGCCGTAAAGCTCGCGCTTGAAGTCGATCCGCTCCGGCCCGTTCTCCTGCACCAGGTCTGCGCCGACCACCGCGTCCTCGAGCTTTGGCTCGAACCGCAGGCGCTCTCGCGTGGCGCCAGGCGCCAATCCCAGCTCTTGCAGCGCCGGCCAGCACTGATCGACGAAGGTCCGTAACCGGGCTTCCGCGCCCGGCGCGACGTCGGTGGCGACTACGTCCAGGCCCTTGGCCAGGAACAGGGACGCCCAGCTGGCGCCGATGACGCCCGTACCGATGATGGCGACTTTGCGGATGGGAGTGTTGGCGGTCATGTCGTGTCTCGCTTTCGAAAGTCAGAGGTTGGCGTAGGCGATGCCGGTCAGGTTGCCCTGGGCGAACGCGAGGGTGCGCTGGGTCTTGCCGTTCAGATCGGAGACGTAGAGCGAGCCAGCAAAATCGGTGACGAACATCCGGTCGCCAGCCAGGTCGAGGGCCACGCCGATACCTTCCATCAGGTGCGTCACCAGGATTTCGGGCTCAGCCTCCCGGTCGATCGGCGCGCGATTGACGGTGTTGCCGCGCGGAGGGTCGCCGCGGTCGGTCCAGTAGAGGACCCGGTTCGCCACATCGAGCTCGAGGTCGATAGGTTCCGGGAGGCCGTCCCACAACACTTCGATGTCGGAGCGGTTTGCCGGGCTCTGGCCCTTGGGCAGGTCGAGGTTCGCGCGGCAGATCCGACCAGCGTCGCCATTGTCCCCGCCCTTCTGCGTCCAGTAGAACTTGCGCGTTATGGGATCGAGGGTAATCCCCACGCACCATCGCGTCGGGTCGCGCTGGTCCTCGGCGCCGCGGCCGGTCTCCACCAGGGTCTCGACCTGCGAACCGTCGAGGTTCGCGCGCATCACGCGCATGCCCTCGCGGTCGCACCAGTAGAGCTTGCCACCAGCCTTATCGAGGTGGATCTGCTTGGGCGTGTGGGTGACGCCCTTTGGGACGATCACCCGGCGGTTCGCGCCATCTAGATCGGCGTGCTCGATCGAGCCGTCGTCGAGGTTTGGGACGCCCATGTTGGTCCAGTAGATCCGGCCCGCGTCGGCATCGACGACGATGCCGTCCGGGAGATGGCAGTCGGTGACGATCGTCTTCCGGTCGGATCCATCCGCGTTCATCGAATGGATGCGGTCGCCGCTCAGTTCGAGGACGAAGAGGCGACCGGGGCGGGGCGGGGCGGAAGGGTGGGTCATGGTGGCTGTCCTTGGTCTGAGGGTCGGGCGGGCGGCGGCCTGGTGGGCCGACCGGCTTGGGCGGCGCGAGCGAAATTGGGCGGGATCAGGCGGCGCGGCGAGGCTTGGAGGCGATGACGCTGCGCACCTCGAAGTCGTCGATCTCGCCGGGGGCGAAGCCGAGCTCGGTCAGCACCTCTTCGTTATGCTCGCCGAGCTCCGGCGCGCGCCGAGCAGCCACCTTGTCCACATCATGCACGGTGATCGGACTGCTGATCGTCTCGCTCAGATGGCCGCCGGCGTCGGCGAGCGGCACGACGATGTTGTTGCTTCTGAGCTGCGGATCGCGGCTGGCCTCGGTCGGCGAATGTACGGCGCCATAGGTGACGTGCTCCGCGTCGAGCGCTTGCGCCCAGTAGGCCATGGGGTGCGCCCCGAACGCCGCATTGAGGATCGCCGTCACAGCGGCGGCGTTCTCGGTCACCTTGGTGGCGTCGGCGAAGCGCGGATCGGCCAGCAGATCGCTGCGACCAAGCGCCTTCGTCAGCGCCGGCCATTTGTCGGGCGGGACCAAGAGCACGAACCAGACGTCGTCGGCCGTGCGGTAGAGGTTCGACAGGGGGTTGGGCGGATTGACCTGGTCGTGCAGAGGGTAGAAACGCGCGCCGGCCAGGGCGCCCTGGACCACGACACCGCTCGCCCAGACGCCCTGCGCCAGCAGCGAGGTGGTCACATAGCTGCCTTTGCCCGTGCGCTCGCGGCGGTAGAGCCCGGTCACGATCGCCGAGAAGAGCCCGACCGCGGTGGCGTGGTCGCCGCTGCCCGAGATCGGCATCGTCGGCGCCGTTCCCGCGTCGTGCGTCATCGCCAGCAGGCCGCTGCGCGCCCAGTAGGCCGTGAGGTCGAAGCCGGGCAGCTGCGCATCCGGACCGGCGTCGCCGAAACCGGTCACGTCGGCATAGATGAGCCGCGGGTTGAATTTCGCGACGTCGGCGTAACCGAGTCCGAGGCGTTCGCGCGCCGGATGCGGCGTATTGACGATCATCACGTCCGCCCAGCGGGCAAGGCGTTCGATGATCTGCCGCGCCTCGGGCGACTTGAGATCGACCGAGATGCCGCGCTTGTTGCGGTTGTCGAGGTGCCACGGATAGTTGTCGTCCGCCATCGGCTGCGGAGGAACGCGGTAGCCAATGCGCCAGGTGTCGCCATTGGGCGGCTCGACCTTGATCACGTCCGCGCCGAAGTCCGCGAGAATGACGGCGGCGGCGGGGCCGGCGATGAAGCTTGCTAGGTCGACGACCTTCAAGCCGGAGAAAATGTTGTCGGTCATGCGTTGGGTCTTTCAAATCGGGATTGTCGGAGTGATCGCGCTGGCGGGGCCGGCGTCTCAGCGGCCTTGGAAGGCTGCAGCGCGCTTCTCGAGGAAGGCCGCGGCGCCCTCGGCCTTGTCTGCGGTGCCGGCGCAGACACCGAACAAGGCCGCTTCGAGCGCCAGGCCTTCCGCCTGGTCGCCGTTGAACCCGCGGTTCACGGCGTCGAGCGCGTAGCTGACGGCGATCGGCGCATTGGCGAAGATCTCGGCCAGGATCGCCTCGGCGCGCGCGATCAGGTCCGCGGCGGGCACGACCTCGTTGACGAGACCGATGCGCCACGCCTCGGCGGCGTCGATCGTCCCGCCTGTCAGGATCAGCTGCAGGGCGCGGCCCTTGCCGACAAGGCGGGGGAGCCGCTGCGTGCCGCCGCCGCCGGGAAGCAAGCCCAGCTTCACCTCCGGCTGTCCGAAGCGCGCGTGCTCCGACGCGATGCGGATCGTGCACGCCATGGCCGTCTCGCACCCGCCGCCGAGCGCGAAACCATTGATCGCGGCGATCACCGGCTTGCCGAGGCCCTCGACCAGGTCCAGCACCGACTGACCGAACCGGCTGGATTGCTCCGCCTCGAACGGTGAGACCCGCGCGAGCTCGGCGATGTCGGCGCCGGCGATGAAGGCCCGATCCCCCGCGCCGGTCAGGATGACGCCACGGATGCCGGCGTCGGCGCGGGCGTCCTCGAAGGCGGCCTTCAGGTCGCGCCAGGTCGGCGTGTTGAGCGCGTTCAGGACCTTCGGCCGGTTCACGGTCACGTAGGCGACCGGACCTTTCTTGGCGTAGATCAGGTTCTCGAAGGCGAGAGCGAGGGGCATTTCGTCCACGGGCCGCACTCCTGGCGTGGGTTGGTTGAGGGTTCCGCGCTAGACGAAGGCGCTGAGGCCGGTGATCACCTTGCCGACGATCAGGTTCTGCATCTGGAAGGTGCCTTCGTAGGAATAGAGACCCTCGGCGTCGGCGAAGAACCTGGCGACGTTGTAGTCGACGACGATGCCGTTGCCGCCGAACAGCTCGCGGGCCCAGCTGACCGTCTCGCGCATCTTGGCCGTGCAGAACGCCTTGGCGAGCGAGGCGTGGTGGTCCAGGAGCTTTCCCTCGTCGTCCAGCTGCGAGAGGCGCAGCATCATGGTCTGGCAGGCGGTGACGTTGGCGAGCATTTTGGCCAGCAGGTCCTGCACCATCTGGAACGAGCCGATCGGCTTGCCGAATTGCTTGCGCTCCTTAGCGTAGGCCAGCGCGTGCTCGAAAGCGCCCATCTGGCAGCCGGTGGCGATCCAGGCGACGGCGTAACGCGTCATCCTGAGGACCCGCGCCGTGTCGCGGAAAGAGTTGGCCGACTGCAGGCGGTTCGCCTCGGCGATGCGGCAGTCCTTGAGGGTGATGAGGCCGTTCTGCACGACCTTCAGGGCGATCTTGTGCTCGATCTTCTCGACGCTGAAGCCGGGCGTCGTCTTGTTCTCGACGATGAAACCCTTGACCTGGTTGTCGGCCACATCGCGCGCCCAGATAATCGAGACGTCGCACCAGGGCGCATTGCCGATCCACTTCTTCTGGCCGTTCAGGATCCAGGTGTCGCCCTCGCGCTTGGCCGTGGTCAGCAGGCCGCCGCCCGTGCCCGAGCCCACCAGCGGCTCAGTCAGGCCGAAGCAGCCGATCTTCTCCATCCGCGCCATCGGCGGGAGCCAAGTCTGCTTCTGCGCCTCCGAGCCGTCGAGATAGATCGACCCCATGGCGAGGCCGTCGTGGACCCCGAAGAAGGTGGCGATGGAGGGATCGGTGCGCGCCAGCTCCATCATGACGAAGCCGAAGAGCTGCTGGCTGCCGCCCCGGCAGCCGTAGCCCTCGAGGCCCAGCCCGCCGATGCCGAGTTCGCCGAACGCCGGCAGTAGCTCGAACGGGAAGGCGTCCTCGGCCCAGTACTTGTTGATGACCGGGGCGACTTTGGTCTCCATGAAGGTCCGGACCTGCTTCAAGGTCGCGAGTTCGGTGGGCGAAAGGGTTTCCGTGATCTCGTAGAAGTCGCTCACCGGGACCGCGTCGGTCTTGGGCGGTTGGGACATGTCGTTCATCGGTCTTCCTCGTTGACTCGCATGGCCCGCGTTTTCGGGGCCTTCGCTCATGGACCCCGGGAGATGAAATCCAGTCGTCGCGGTGAGATCGCTAAGGCTGTTTTGC
>JAQGIW010000069.1 GCA_028290905.1 Caulobacteraceae bacterium
ACTACGGCGGTCACAATTCGGCCGACGTCGAGTATATCCGCGATGAATTGGCGAAGAGGGCTGGCGAACAGCGCGAGTCGGGTGGAAACGCGCGGTTAGCCGACGCGCTGGACGCGGCCAACGAAGATTTCAGGATCATGGTCAACCAGCAACAGCCGGAAATGGCCAAGGAGCTGGGATTGACGCGTCCCGGCGACAGCATTCCAGCGCCCTCGTCTTCCGCCGATCCGGATGTCAACCAGACCGGCCCGCGGGGCGAGCTCGTCAGCTATGAGCAACATGTTGCTCCTCCGGCGCGCGGCGATCCCGAGTTCGAAGAGTCCTTGCAAGAGATGCTGGAAAGGTATCCCGCCGCAAAGGTTAAGGGTTGGCTGAGCCTCCTGAAGGATATCGGCGATACCGCAAACGACAACGCGCCCTTGCCGGACTGGAGCGGTAGAGTGAAACCGCAAAAGCCCGTGAACATCCCTTCGCTGGAGGAGTTCGAGCTGCCCAACCCTCAGGGTGACACCATGTCGCCCGAGGAAAAGGAAGCGTGGATGAAAACGGCCGCGAACGATAACGCGGCCCGGGACTCGGATGAGTATCTTGGGCGCTATCTGCCGGCAGTCTGGAGCGCCCCGCGAACCCAGCTACCCGTCGTCTGGCAACCTCCGCGGGTCCAGCTACCCGTCGTCTGGCAGCCTCCGCGGGTCCAGCTACCTGCCGCCTTGCCCAGGCCGGCCCAGCAATCTGACACGAACGCCTTTTCCGGCTGGACGACCATCGCTCCGACGAGCGCTCCCCGGGCGCCGCGTCAGCTCGACGGATTTGATTTCAATGCGCTCCGACCCCCTCAGTGGCTTGGGACAGCGATGACAGCGGCAACCAATCAGCCTCAATATACCCAGCAGCCACAGAACTGACGTGCGCCGAGACTCCGGGTCAGGAGATGCATCTCGCGGGCGCGTGCGTTTCCGCTCAGAGCCTTGCCGCCCCTTCCGTTCCGCGAGCCAGCCGCATGGAGGCCAAGAGGCCAAGCACGGCCGCTGGCGCAAAGGCGCCGAACAACCAGGCGCTAACGGCACGGGCGTGATCCGGCGTGAAGTCCTGGGGAAGGCCGAGGAGATTGGCGACGGCGCCGGCCGCCGCCGCGCCGACTGCGCCCCCGATCAACTGAGTGGTCGGGACCGCGGCGGCGCCGATGGCGCGATCCTCCTCGGGCAGGGCGCGGAGAATGCGACCGGTGGCCAACGACCAGGATAGTCCGAAGCCGACCCCGATGACCGCTCCGGCCACCACGATCCACGCTAGTGGCCAGCGGGCGATGGCTATGCACATCAGGAGACAGCCGGCAACGATCGTCGCGGCGCCAGTTACGATAAGGGGGCCGTGACGGCGCTCCGGCTGGTTGGACACCAACATGGCGGCGGCGGTCCAGCCCACGGCGATCACTGAGACGGCATAGCCGGCGACCAGCGGCGAGACGCGGTAGACACTCTGCAGGATGGCCGCCTCATAGACGGTGATCACTACGGTCGCGACCTCCATGGCGAAGATCATGGCGTAGCCCGCCCCAGCGACGGAGCCGGGCCATGCCGCTTCGGGCGGGAGGAGTCGTTCGCCGGGCCAGGCGTTGACCCGGGCGGCCACGACGAGCAGCGACACACCGATCATCAGGAGCACCACGGGCGTCAGCACGCCGCCGATGACGTCGGCGGCGGCGATGAGCAGAATCGCGACCGCCAAGATCGCGAGGGTGCGCCAGGCCGGGGGGCGCACGTTGGCGTTATCCGGGCGGCGGCCCGGCAGCAAGGCGACGCAGGCGATGGCGAAGAGGGCGCCCTGGCCAGCGAACAGCCAGAAGGCCCCACGCCAAAAGCCCGCCGAGGCGAACAGGCCGCCCACCAAGGGTCCGAGGATGCTGGCGATCCCCCAGACCCCGGCCGTGGCGCCGAACATCCGCGCCCACAGGGCTTCGGGGAACACCACGCCGATGGCGACGTAGCAGAAGCCCACCAGCCAGCCGGCCCCGATCCCCTGAAGCACCCGCCCGAGCAGGAAGATCTCGATCGTCGGCGAGGCGGCGCTGAGGACGCATCCGGCCGCATAGGCCAGGGCGGCGATGATCATCCCCGGCCGCAGCCCCAGGCGATGGGAAAGCTGCCCCGTGCTGGCTCCCGCCAGGATCGAGCCGGTGAGATAGAAGGCGACCGCCCAGCCGTAGTAGGCCGCGCCGCCGAGGTCGCGGGCCACGCTGGGCATGATGGTGGCAGTGACCAGGGCATCAGCGGCGTTGAGCCACACGCCCAGCATCACCAGGGCGGCGCGCGGGGCCAGGGTGGGGGAGACCAGGTCCCGCCAACGCGCGGTCGGGGCGGCGGAGGTGGCCATGGCGATGGTCCCGGCGCCGCCGGCGCCATTTCAGATGGTCGCGCCGCCGTCCACCACCACGGCCTGACCGGTCATCCATGCGCCGGCGCGTGAAGCCAGGAAGACCGCAGCCCCGGCGATGTCGTCTGGCTCGCCCAGGCGCCGCAGGGGCGTTCCGGAACTGGAGCGCTTCTCGGCCTCCGGCGTGTCCCAGAGGGCGCGCGCGAAATCCGTCTTCACCAGGCCCGGGGCGATACAATTGATCCGGATGTTATCAGGGGACAGCTCGTGGGCGAGATTTCGGGCCAGCTGGAAGTCGGCCGCCTTCGAGATGTTGTACGCGCCGATCACCGCGTTGCCTCGCAGTCCGCCGACGGAGGAGACGATGATGATGACGCCGTCGCGGCGCGCCTTCATCTCCGGCGCGACCATCTGCACCATCCAGTGATTTGATATGATGTTGTTGTCGAGGATCTTGCGGAACGCCTCGTCGCTGATGCCGCTCATCGGACCATAGTAGGGGTTGGATGCGGCGTTGCAGACCAGGACATCGATCTTGCCGAAAGCCGCGCGCGTCTCGTCCATCAATCGCTGCAGATCGTCCTTCGAGGAGATGTTGGCGGGAACGGCAATGGCGGCGCCGGCGCGCCTGGCGTTGATCGAGGCGGCGACCTCCTCGCAGGGGCCGGCCTTGCGCGAGGAAATCGCGACGTTCGCCCCGTGTTCGGCGAGGCGCTCGGCGATGGCGCGGCCTATGCCCTTGGACGAGCCGGTGACGACGGCGACCTTGCCGGAAAGATCAAACAACTCCACGGGCGCGCTCCCTTGCGTTCATTCTTGGCCTTGCCAAGCGGCGCGCACCATCGAGTGGCGGCTGGGTGAGGTCAAGGCTCGACGGCTCCCCCAGGGGCGGCGTTGCGTGGCAGGTGGCGCTCCACTTTTGTTGTCGCGCACGTTCTTTATCCGAAATCCGGTTCCCTCTGTTCGGAACGCGCTCTAGATGCCGTCATGGCGCAAGGCGAGGCGGTCACGGCGGGCGGGGTCCAGGTCGGCGAGCGGGGCGGTTTCGGCCACGGCTTCCTCACCGACACCTGGTACTTCGCCGCCGTGTCGCGCGACCTGAAACCGGGTTCGCTGAAGCGATACGAGATCCTGGGCGAACCGGTCATGCTGGGGCGGGCGCCGGATGGTTCGGCCATCGCCCTGCGGGACGTGTGCCCGCATAGGGCCGCGCCGCTGTCGGCCGGGCGCTTCGCGCGGGAGGCGGACGGGAGCCTCACCGTCGAGTGCCCCTATCACGGATGGCGTTTCGCGCGCGACGGGCGGTGCGCGGCGATACCCTCCCTCACCGAGAGCCAGGACTTCGACCTTGCCCGCATCCGCGTGCGCCGGTTCCCCGTCTCCGAGAGCCAGGGGATGTTGTTCGTGTGGATTCCGGCTGACGGCCGCGACGATACCCCGCCCGATGCGCCCCCGCCGGTGTTGCCCGGGGTGGTCGGCGGCGGCCCCAAGCTGGTGCTGAGCCTCGCCCTCGCTTCCCACATCGACCATGCGGTCGTCGGCCTCATGGACCCCGCGCACGGGCCGTTCGTGCATCAGCAGTGGTGGTGGCGCAGCCGCGCCTCCATGCACGCCAAGGCCAAGCGCTTCGCCCCGGCCGAAGCCGGCTTCACCATGGTGCGTCATTCCCCGTCGTCGAACTCGCGGGCCTACGCCCTGCTGGGCGGCCGGCCGGAGACCGAGATCACCTTCCGCCTGCCGGGACTGCGGTGGGAACATGTGACCGTCGGCGCGCGTCAGGTCTTGTCGCTCACGTGCCTGACCCCTCTCAACGACAAGGCGACCCGGATCACCCAGATCCTGTGGTCGGATCATCCGATCTTCACCCTGGCGCTCCCTTTCATCCGTGCCGCGGCGATGCGCTTCCTGCGCCAGGACGGCGACATGGTGACGCTGCAGAACCAGGGGCTGAAATACGGTCCGGCCCTGATCTGGGTCGACGATGCCGACCGCCAGGCGCGCTGGTACCACGCCCTGAAGCGCGAGTGGGCGGCCAGCCGTCGGGAGGGACGGCCCTTCATCAATCCTGTGGAGGAAACGACCCTGCGGTGGACAAGCTGAGTCCCGTCGGCAGGGTCTCACCGCCCCAGCGGCTCTACGCCCGGCTCATCTCCAGCCTGACCACCTGGCCTGACGCGGCGGGGTGGGGGTTCAGCGCCGCGGTGGGCGTGGCCGCCCTGGCGGCGGTGTGGGGCCTTGGGTTTTCCAGCGGCCTTTACGCCCTCCACGCGGCCAATCTGAATGGCATGCCCATTCGGCTGCTCACCGTGCTAGTCGCCCCCGCATTTGGCGAGGAGGCCGTGTTTCGCGGGCTGCTGATTCCGTCTCGCTCAGAAGCCGACAGACCCGCGTTGCAGATCATCGTGGCGACGACGGTCTTCATCGCGTGGCACCTGGTCGAGGCGAAGCTGATCCTGCCCCAAGCGGCCACCCTATTCGAACGGCCGGATTTCCTGGCGTGCGCCGGGCTGGTGGGATTCGGCTGCGCCGTGATCCGCTGGCGGACCGGCTCGCTTTGGCCGGCGGTCGCTCTGCACTGGCTGATGGTCACGATATGGCAGACGTGGCTAGGCGGGATTACGTTGTAGGAATGACCATCTTGCACCCCGCCCGCGTGTGGTTGCGCGTCCTGTCGCTCGCTACGGTGGCGGCTCTGGCGGGGTGTTCGGTCCCGCCCAGGAGCGCCCTGCCCACCGACGCCCTCGATCACGCAGTGGCCGACGCGATAGGCGATCCAGACACGTGTCTTCTGCTCGCCGACCGCGCCAGCGGGAAGGTGCTTTATCGCTACGGCGCGCCGTTCAACTGCATCCGCGGCCTGCCGGCCTGCGACCGGCAGGGATTCCTGAGCGCGAACCAGGCTCTCGCCTTGGCCGCAACGCCGGGCGGCCGCCGCGCCAGTTGCCCCTCCAACACGGACGGCTCGCGCACAGTGGGCTGGGCGGAAGGGAAGGTGGCCAGCCATCAGCGGGACCTGGTCTACTCGGCGATGATGGAGGGTCAGACCGCGCTGCCGGGCCAGGAGATGAACGCCCGTCTGTACGACGCCTTCCAAAAGGTTGGGCTATGACGCTTGCAGACGTCGGGCGCGGCCGGCGCTTCCAGCTCCGCGCGACGCATGCTAACCGCAACGACCCGTCGCCAGCCATAGCGGGGGCCCGTAGCTCAATGGTTAGAGCCGGCCGCTCATAACGGTCTGGTTGGGGGTTCGAGTCCCTCCGGGCCTACCATGGGGGATGAAGGGCGTAAGCAGCCACGCCGCATCGGCTGGATGCTGCGGCGCGACGTGTTCCAGATCCAGGATTCAGACGTCCTCGAAGGCCCCCACGGGCGACTCGCGCCAGTTGAGGCCGTCGGCATTGCACACCCACCGCCCCAGGCGGCGATAGTCCTTGCCGTCGATGAGCTTGCTGAAGGGAAGAAGCTCCACTAGCGCCGCCTCAACATACTGATACTTGTCGCCCCGGGCGTGGCGCGCGAAATCGAGCAGCTCGGCCTGAGCCCAGCGAATCGCAGCGTCATCGTCAGGCAGGCGACGCTTGAGGGGCTCGAGACGGTTGCCCGGCAAGGCGTTGAGCCGGCGCTTCGACGGAGCGTGGCGGAGGTCGAGGTTGTAGGTTTTCATCGCGGTCTTCATCGGCGGTTCGAACGGTCAGCAGGTGTCGCTAAGGCGAGTGCGATTAGCTTGAACACGCCGGCGATAGAGCGCCAGAGTGCGTGCGGGAACGAGATGGGCTTCGCCGGCCAGGAGACTGCCAGCGACGATGATATGAGCATCGAGGGCGGTGAGAGCCTTTTCGCTGATCATGCGGCTGAATTCCGCCAGCGCACCTGCGCGGCCGCGACCGGCCATCGCCAGACGCAGCCCGATCACGTCGCTCGATTCATGGCCCAGACGCGCGGCGTCTGCGGAGAGGTCGAGCCAGGAGTTCCAGGGGGCGTTCATCGGCTATCCTTTCGAGCGTCGCAGCCCTGCAACGGCGCACAAAGCGGTATATGCTGCGCTGCAACATGATGCGCAACCCTCCGGAGGCGCGCATTTGCCTATGTTGGCAATAGGTCGCAGACCTCGGTGACCGCGAGCGCTATTATGCCGCGCATGGCCGAAGCTTTTTCCCCCTACGCTCTGCCCGCGACGAAGGCGGAACGCTATGACGTCTTGCGGATCGAGATCGGATCAGTCCTGGACGGCGAGGCGAACCGGGTGGCGCGAATGGCCACCGTCGCCTCCATGCTGGCGGCGGCGTTCGCCACCTACCTGTGGACCGGCTTCTATCTCGTCGATCCCGGGAGGCCCGACGAACTCGTGGTGGGACCCTACCAAGGGACCTTGGGGTGCCTGCGCATCCGCTTCGGTCAGGGGGTGTGCGGCGCTGCGGCCGCGGCTATGCGGACGATGATCGTGGAGGACGTGGACGCGTTCCCTGGCCACATCGCCTGCGACTCCCGGTCGCGTAGCGAAATCGTCGTCCCCGTCCTGGATGCGCGCGGCGACCTGATCGCCGTTCTCGACGTGGACAGCGCTGAACGGGCCGCTTTCGATGCGGCGGACCAGGCAGGGCTGGAGGCGATCGTCCGGCAAGTGTTCGCCAACTAGCGCAGTCGCCCGCTGAGATGAATCGAATGTGATCGCAGGGGGGATTCTCGCGAGTGGCTGGGTGTGAGTCCATTGGGGCCTCTGATTCGGGGAGGTGAACATGGGCGCTGCGCATTCGGACGATCTTCGCATTCGGGTGGTGGAAGAGGTGACGGCGGGACGGATGTCCCGCCGTCAGGCGGCGGCCCACTTTCGGGTGAGCGCGGCTTCGGCGGTGCGCTGGGTGACATTGAAGTCGCAGACCGGAGGGGTGGCTCCGCGGCCGCGCGGTGGGCGGAGCCGCTCGCCGCTGGAGCCCCATGCGGCCTGGTTGCTGGAACTGGTGGCGAAGGAGCCGGACCTGACCCTCGCCGATCTGGAGCACCGGATCCTCGAGGGGCTGGGCTTGCGGATCACGGAAGTCTCGATCCGCCGCTTCTTCAAGCGTCATCGGATCAGCTATAAAAAAAACGCTGCACGCCTCCGAGCAGACGCGGCCCGACGTGGCCGAAGCGCGCGAGCGGTGGAAGACCGAGCAGCCCAGCCTTGATCCCCGCAAGCTGGTCTTCGTCGATGAAACCGGGACCAACACCAAGATGGTCAAGGCCTATGGCCGCTGTCCCACCCATCAGCGCCTGGTCGGTCGCCAGCCGTTCGGCCATTGGAAGACCACGACCTTCACCGCCGGCCTGCGCTGCGACGGGATCACAGCGCCCTTCGTGCTTGATGGCGCCATGAATCGCGACGCCTTCCTGGTCTACGTCGAGCAAGTGCTGGCTCCCACGCTCTGTGAGGGCGATATCGTCGTCATGGACAATCTGCCCGCCCACAAGGGCGACGCCGTCCGAAAACTCATCGAGGCCCGCGGCGCCACCCTCCGCTTCCTGCCGCCCTACTCCCCCGACCTCAACCCGATCGAACTGGCCTTCGCCAAGCTGAAGACCCTCCTACGAAAAGCCGCCGAGAGAACCATCGGGGCTCTCTGGGATCGCATCGGCCAAGTCCTCGAGGCCTTCACCCCCGAGGAATGCGCCAACTACCTACGCCATGATGGATACGTTGCAGCTTAGATGGCGAATGCTCTAGCCCTTCGTATAGGTTACCCTCGACCAGCCGGCGGTCGCACTTTTACGAAACCCCAGGCGAATCGGACGTGCGTTCAGTGGCCACGGGCCCTGGCGCCGAGGAATAATAGCCACGAAAGCGAGAATTGGCCGTTGCGCAAGCAGATCCTGATTTCGATCGTCGATGACGACTGGTTCGTCCGAGAGGCCATGGCGCGCCTGATAAAGTCGCACGGATATTTGGCCGAAACGTTCGAGTCGGCCGCCGCCCTGCTCGGCTCCGATCGACGCGCGCGCACCGACTGCCTGATCGCCGACGTGCAGATGCCGGAGATGACCGGGCTCGAGCTTCACAGTCAGCTCATCGCCGCCGGCGAGGCCATTCCCACGATCTTGATCACCGCTCACCCCGACGAAAGCTCGCGTGTCCGCGCCCTGGGCGCGGGCGTGCTCTGCTACCTCGCCAAGCCGTTCAGCGAGGACGACTTGCTGAGTTGCGTCCGTCGAGCCGTGGAGCGGTAGCAGCGCACAGGGGATTCGAAGATGACCTATGCCGAGACCAGCTTTCTACAACGTCCTTCCTTGGCAGGCGGACTTCCCGCCGACGAATGGAGCCGCCCGCCATTCCCGCCGCTTGCCGCCGGCCCGCAGTCTCGCCGCCTCGGGCCGCTGGCCCCGCTGGAGGGTGCGGGCCCTGGTCGGCGCGCCGCTCACGCGCTCGTCTTCGGGCGATTTCGCTTCGTCATGCATAGCCGGGAGCTATCGGCCGACGGCACGCCGATCGCTCTCGGAAGTCGGGCCCGGGGGGTCCTCTCCGTCCTGATCGAAGCGGGCGGAGAGCTGGTCACCAAGGACGAGTTGCTGAGCCGTGTGTGGCCGACGACCATCGTCGAGGAGAATAACCTTCAGTTCCAGATATCGAGCCTGCGCAAGGCGCTGGGGCCGGATCGGGACCTCATCAGGACGGTCTCCGGTCGCGGCTACCGCTTTGTCGCGGAGGAGGTCGCGGACGAGGGACCGCGGACGCGGACGGTTCTGGACGGGCGGGCGTTCGATCAGCCATGCGCCAACGTCATCGAGCTCCATCCCGCACCGAGCGCTGGCGCCCTGCCGGCGCCGGCGTCCGATATCGTTGGGCGTTCAGCCTGGAAGCCCGCGATCCGCAGTTGGCGGCGATAGTCTACGACATGAAGGCCTACTTCTCTCGCGACCTCCGCCCCGGCATGTACTTCGCCGACGCCGTAACGCAACGGCCGCACCTTGGCGGACCTCAGGCGGATAAGCATGGTCGAACCCGACGAGCTCGGCGAGGCGTGACGGCTAGCCGCGCGTCCCGGGCAGCTTCGCGGCGAGCACGTCCAGCTTGCGGATCTCGGGCGGCCTGGCGAACAGCTCGCCGGCCTTCTCCATCAGAGCGGCGGCGACCTTGCCGTTCAGATGCGCCTCCCGCGCCGCCTCGTCGGGAAAGGCGTCGAAGATGGCGAACGACGACGGGCCAGTCTGGATGCCGAACCAGGCGACCGTGCCGGCCTCGGCTTCGACCAACGCCAGCCCCGCCCGGAGGAAGTCCGCCACCGCCTGTTCCTTGCCGGGCTTCGCTTCGAGCGGAACGTAGAGCGCGCATCGGGTCATAGGCCTACGCCCCAACCGACTGCCGCGCGAACAGCCCGATCATCGCCTCGTTGAACGCGGGGATGTCGTCGGGCTTTCGGCTGGTGACGAGATTGCCATCGACCACGCTTTCCTGGTCGACCCAATCGGCGCCGGCGTTCCTCAGATCGGTGCTTACCGAGGGCCACGACGTCATCTGCCGTCCCTTTGCATGGCCGGCATTGATGATCGTCCAGGGCCCGTGGCAGATCGCGGCCACCGGCTTTCCCGCATCGAAGAAGGCTTTGACGAAGGCGACCGCGGCGTCGTCGATGCGCAGCGTGTCGGGATTGATGACCCCGCCCGGCAGGAGCAGCGCGTCGAAGTCCTCAACGCGGGCCCTGGCCAGGGGGACGTCGACCGGCAGGCTGTCGCCCCAGTCGGTGAACTTCCACCCGCGGACCTGACCGTCCTTGGGCGATACGATCGAGGTCTTGGCGCCAGCCTGGTCGAGCGAGGCGCGGGGTTCGGTGAGCTCGACCTGTTCGAAGCCGTCGGTCACGAGGATCGCGACCTTCACGCCAGTCAGATTGTTCGGCATAGCTTGATCCTTTCGGTCTATTCCCAGCCGCAAGTGTTGATAGCGGCGAACGGCCATTGCGCGATATCGGGGTCTTCCCTAGGGACATCCCCGCGTGCGTCGCTGGAACGCCCGAATCGATCCAAAGCTCCATCATGCCCAAGGCCGCCCAAGCCCAAGCCTCCCTGTTCGACGAAGCCCTCGCCCCGCTCCATGTCACCGCGCCCGTCTCGGGCTATTCGGCCAAGGACATCGAGGTGCTGGAGGGCCTCGAGCCCGTACGCAAGCGCCCCGGCATGTATATCGGCGGCGTCGACGAGCGCGCCCTGCACCATCTCTTCGCCGAGGTGCTGGACAACGCCATGGACGAGGCCGTCGCCGGCCACGCCAAGGTCATCGAGGTCAGTCTGGGCGTCGACGGCGCCCTGACGGTCAAGGACGACGGCCGGGGCATGCCGGTCGATCCCCACCCCAAGTTCCCCGGCAAGTCGGCCATGGAGGTGATCCTCACGGTGCTGCACTCCGGGGGAAAGTTCTCCGGCAAGGCCTATGAGACCTCCGGCGGGCTGCACGGCGTCGGGGTCTCGGTGGTCAACGCCCTGTCGGACGCGCTGGACATCACCGTCTGGAAGGACGGCTTCGAGTGGCGCCAGGCCTATTCGCGAGGCAAGCCGACCTCCCGCCTCCAGCAGCTCGCCCCCACCCGCCGGCACGGCACGGCCCTCACCTTCAGCCCGGACCCGACGATCTTCGGCGAGGGCGTCGCCTTCCGTCCCGCCCGCCTCTACCGCATGGCCCGTTCCAAGGCCTACCTGTTCCGCGGCGTGGAGATCCGCTGGCGCTGCGCGGCCGAGCGCATCCACGACGAAACCCCGGCGGAGGCGGTGTTCCGATTCCCCGGCGGCCTGGCGGACTTCCTCGGCGAAACCCTGCAGGGCGTCGAGACCGTCACCCCCGAACCCTTTGCCGGCCGCGTCGAGCGGACGGGCGAGGCGGGTGCGGTGGAGTGGGCGGTGGCCTGGACCCCGGCCGGCTTCGGCGAGGCGGACGGCTTCCTGCGCTCCTACTGCAACACGGTCCCAACCCCGGAGGGAGGCACGCACGAGGCCGGCTTAAGGGCGGTGCTGACCCGCGGCCTGCGGGCCTGGGCCGACCTCACCAACGACAAGCGCGGCGCCCTGATCACCGCCGACGACGTCGTGGCCCAGGCCGGCGCCCTGATCAGCGTCTTCGTCCGCAATCCGGAATTCCAGGGGCAGACCAAGGAGCGCCTCTCCTCCATCGACGCCCAGCGCCTCGTCGAAACGGCCCTGCGCGATCCCTTCGACCACTGGCTCACCGCCCAGCCCCAGGCGGCCACCGCCCTCCTCAATTTCGTCGCCGAACGGGCCGAGGAGCGGCTGAAGCGGCGCCGGGACAAGGAGGTCGCCCGCGCCTCCGCCACCCGCAAGCTGCGCCTGCCCGGCAAGCTCGCCGACTGTTCCGGCCAAGCCTCGGACGGGACCGAGCTCTTCATCGTCGAGGGCGACAGCGCCGGCGGCTCCGCCAAGCAGGCGCGCAATCGCCGCACCCAGGCGATCCTGCCCCTGCGCGGCAAGATCCTCAACGTCGCCTCCGCCACCGCCGACAAGACCGGCGGCAACAAGGAGCTCAGCGACCTTATGCTGGCCCTCGGCGTCGCCGGCGGCGCGCGCTATCGCGACGACGACCTGCGCTACGAGCGCATCATCATCATGACCGACGCCGATGTCGACGGCGCCCACATCGCCTCGCTGCTGATCACCTTCTTCTGGCGGACCATCCCCGACCTGGTCAGGGCCGGGAAGCTCTACCTGGCCCTGCCCCCGCTCTTCCGACTCAGCCACGGCGGCAAGACCGCCTACGCCCGCGACGACGCCCACAAGGACGAGCTTCTGGCCACCCTGTTCAAGGGTCGCAAGCCGGAGGTCGGACGCTTCAAGGGCCTGGGGGAGATGATGCCCGCCCAGCTCAAGGAAACCACCATGGACCCGGCCACCCGCACCCTCGCCCGGGTGAGCCTTCCGGACGGCGAGGCCACCGTGAACGACCTCGTCGAGACCCTGATGGGCCGCAAGCCGGAGCTGCGCTTCCGCTTCATCCAGGACAACGCCGAATTCGCCGCCGCCGATGTGGACGTGTAATCCAGCGACTCTCCTCCCCTTCTAGGGAGGAAGGACCCGAAGGGGTGGAGGGGGCGACGCCGCGGAGTTCTCGCCCAGTCAGCCCCCATCCCCGGCCTCGCCGGTACTTCCCCTGAGGGGGAAGAGAATCGCCCGCCCTCATCGTCATTGACAGGACGCGCCGACACCCTATGTTCGCCGCGCCCGAGCCGGGGTTCCGAGCGCGCATGATTCGCACCGGATGATCCCCCGCTCGTTGTACTTCAAGGCATGACAGAATTCTCCTCACTGGGGCTCAGCGCCCCCACACTCCAGGCCGTGGCGGACACCGGCTACACCGTCGCCACGCCCATACAGGCCCAGGCCATCCCCGTCGCCCTGGCCGGGCGCGACGTGCTGGGCATCGCCCAGACCGGAACTGGCAAGACGGCCGCCTTCACCTTGCCGATGATCGACCATCTGGTCGCCGGCCGATCGAAGGCGCGGATGCCCCGGTCCCTTGTCATCGCCCCGACGCGAGAGCTGGCCGATCAGGTAGCGATGGCTTTCGACAAGTACTCCAAGGGCCAAAAACTTTCATGGGCGCTGCTGATCGGCGGCGTCTCCTTTGGCGACCAGGAAGCCAAGCTCGACCGCGGTGTCGATGTGCTGATCGCGACGCCCGGGCGCCTGCTCGACCACTTTGAGCGCGGCAAGCTTCTGCTCACCGGGGTGCAGATCATGGTGGTCGACGAGGCCGACCGCATGCTCGACATGGGCTTCATCCCCGACCTCGAGCGCATCTTCAAGCTGACGCCGGTCAAGAAGCAGACCCTGTTCTTCTCGGCCACCATGCCCCCGGAGATCACCCGGCTCACCAAACAGTTCCTCAACGATCCGGTGCGGATCGAGGCCTCCAAGCCGGCTACTACCGGCGAGAACATCTCCCAGTTCCTGGTCCGCATCCCTCAGGGCGACCCGGCCTCCAAGCGCCTGGCCCTGCGCGCCCTGGTCGGCCGCGACGACGTGAAGAACGGCATTGTCTTCTGCAACCGCAAGACCGAGGTCGATGTGGTCGCCAAGTCCCTGCGCAAGCACGGCTTCGACGCCTCGCCCATCCACGGCGATCTCGACCAGAGCATGCGGACGAAGACCCTGGACGCCTTCCGCAAGGGCGATCTGAAGCTGCTGGTGGCCTCCGACGTCGCTGCCCGCGGCCTCGACATCCCCGACGTCAGTCACGTCTTCAACTACGACGTCCCGCACCACGCCGACGACTACGTCCACCGCATCGGACGCACCGGCCGCGCCGGCAAATCCGGCGTAACCTACATGCTGGTGACCCCGGCCGACGCCCGCAGCCTGGACAAGGTCCTCAAGCTGATCGGGAACACACCCGGCGAAGTGACCCTCGATCTCGACTGGAGTGCGGTAAAGGTCGAGACGCGCGCTAAGCCCGAACGCGGACGCGGCCGCGACCGTGGCGACTCGAAAGGCCGCTCGCGCGGGCGTCCGGCCTCGGAAACCTCGGTCGCCTCCATGGAGCCGCTGGTTCCCACCGTCTCGGAGACGCCCCCCGCTCGCGCCAGGCCCCCCCTCCCGGCGCCGGAAGCGGACCCCGAGGACACCCCCCCGCCGCGCTCCCGCCGCCGCAACGAACGGCCCGCCCGGACGGAGGCCCCCAGAACGGCGGCTCCAAGGACCGCCGCCCAGACCGAGCCGCCCGGCCCCACGCCCACCCAGGCGCCCGTTCCCGAGCGCCGCCGCGGCGTGCAGCCGGTGGCCGAGCGTGACGACGATGACCGCCGCGTGGTCGGCTTCGGCGCCGACCTCCCCGCCTTCCTGGCGCGGCCCATTCCGGTCCCCGCCAAACGCTGACCTGATTTCGCTGGCCTTACGCTGCGTCCCCGGCTTTAGCTCTCGCCAAAAGCCATGCCGCCGAATGGAACGCTGGAGGACCCCGTGACCTATGCGAAGATAAAGCTCTCGTTCGCCGATGACCTCGCCACGATCGCCCTTGCCGATCCGGCGACGATGAACGCCGCCGGCGTCGACATGATCACCGAACTGGCGGACGCCTTCGGCCGGGTGGCCAAGGGCGAGGGCGGCGCGCGGGCGGTGGTCCTCACCGGTGAGGGCCGCGGCTTCTGCTCGGGCGCGAACCTCTCTGGCGGCGGACCGGCGGCGCGGACGCCGGAAGGCGACGGGCGCCCCAACGCCGGCGGCGCCCTGGTCACCCACTACAATCCCTTCATCACCCTGATGCGCGACTTCCCCATGCCCATCGTCACCGCCGTCAACGGCGCGGCGGCCGGGGTGGGCTGCTCCCTGGCGCTGATGGGCGACATCATCATCGCCGCCGAGAGCGCCTATTTCCTCCAGGCCTTCCGGCGCATCGGCCTCGTCCCGGACGGCGCTTCGACCTATCTGCTGCCACGCATGATCGGCCGCGCCCGGGCCATGGAAATGGCCCTGCTGGGCGAGCGGGTTCCCGCCGCCAAGGCGCTGGAGTGGGGCCTGATCAACCGCGTGGTCCCCGACGCCGAACTGATGGGCGAAGCCGGCAAGGTCGCCAGCGAACTGGCCCACGGCCCCAAGTCCCTCGGCCTGATCCGCAATCTGATGTGGCGCAGCCTGGACGCGTCCTTCGCCGAGCAGGTCGCCGACGAGGCCGCCACCCAGACCATGGCCGGCAAGAGCGACGACTTCATCGAAGGCGTGCAGGCCTTCCTCCAGAAGCGCCCGGCGGTATTCACGGGGCGGTAGGCGAGCAAGAGCCGGCGAGACGCCGGCGCTCCGAAAAACCGGCGCCTTGCTTGGACCGCCGGCGTCCCGCCGGCCCTCTCCGCTCCCCCTACAAACTGGTGCGGACCTTCAGCAGTTCGGGGAAGAACGACGACTCCAGCGCCCGGGCCAGATAGCCGAGGCCCGCGCTGCCACCGGTGCCGGCCTTGCCGCCGATGATCCGCTGCACGGTCTTCAGGTGGCTGAAGCGCCATTGCTGGAAGCGGTACTCCAGGTCGACGAGCTTTTCGGCCAGCTCATAGAGGTCCCAGTGGCGCTCGGGCTCGCGATAGATCGTCAGCCACGCCGCCTCGACCGCCGGGCTCGACACATAGGGCGCCGCCCAGTCCCGCTCCACGACCTCCGCAGGCATAGCAAACCCGCGGCGGGCGAGGAGCCGCAGGGCCTCGTCGTACAGGCTTGGCGAGTCCAGCAGCGCAACCAGCCCCGCGTGGATCGCCGGCGTCGCCTCGTGCGCCTTGAGGACGCCGGCGTTCTTCGACCCCAGGATGAAGTCGAGCTGCCGGTACTGGAAGGACTGGAAGCCCGAGCTCTGGCCGAGCGCCGGGCGGATGCGGCCGTATTCGCTGGGTGTCAGGGTCGCCAGCACGTCCCAGGACTGGATCATCTGCGCCTGTATGCGCCCGACCCGGGCGATCATCTTCAGGGCGGAGGGCAGGTCGTCGGCCGCGATGCGGTCGCGGGCGGCGGCCAACTCATGGATCGACAGCTTCATCCATAGCTCGGAGGCCTGGTGGATGATGATGAACAGCATCTCGTCATGCTGGCCGGACCTGGGCCGCTGGGCCGACAGGATCTGGTCCAGCGCGAGGTAGTCGCCGTAGCTGAGATCGGGGCGCGCGTGCGGTCCCGCCTCGACGGGCGCGTCTTCGGCTGTCATCACTCCCCAATAGCCCCGACAGGAGCCGGGGCGCGACCTATTTCAGCCGCTCGCCCGCCTTCTGGAGCGCGCTGCCGGTGGTGATGGCGGCGTTCTTGATCGGCGCGTCGACCGTGCGGGCGACCTGGTCGAGCTTGTGGTCAACCACCGCCCCGCCGCTGCTGAACGAGCCGTTCTGGACGGCGAGGTAGATCATCGCGCCGGCCACCAACACGGCCAGCAGCACCACCAGCGTCAGGAGGGGAGACGCCCCCCTGTGCCGCCGTCCCCGCGCCCGGCCGCGCTCGTAGGCCGAATCGACTTCCGCGCGGCTGGCGTGGGCCTGAACCGGCGCGGCGTCGACGCGGCGACGCTCGTCGACGCGGCCCTCCCGGTAGGCCTCCGCCGTATCGGGGGAGTCGACGACCCCGGCCGCCTGTGTGCGAAACCAGTTCCTCACGGTAACCTCCATGCTTCGCCATAAAACGAAGTGGGGTCCGCGAAGTTCCGCTTTCGGCGGGCGAGCCCGCCTAGTTCTCTTCCAATGCCGCCGGTTTGATCGTCACGCTCTCGCCGCAGCCGCAGGCGTCGGTCTGGTTGGGGTTGCGGAAGACGAACTTGGAGGCGAGGCGGGTCACCTCATAGTCCACTTCCGTGCCGATCAGGAACAGCACCGCCTTCGGCTCGATGAGGATCTTGACACCCTTGTCCTCGATCACCTCGTCCAGCGGCCCGGCGGTCTCGGCATATTCCAGGATGTACTCCGAACCGGCGCAGCCGCCGTTCTTCACCCCGACGCGCAGGCCGGCGTAGGGCTTCTCCGCCCGGTCCATGATCTCACGCACGCGGCCGGCGGCGGCGTCGGTGAGGGTGACCACCTTGGGGCGCGGGCGGCGGGCGCGAGGGGCGACGATGGTTTCCATGAGCGCTTTCCGTCGAAGTGGGGACTGGTTCGTCGCCAAGAAAGCGCGACAAACCAATGGCCTAAAACATGTTCAATTCCAGCTTGGCCTCGTCCGACATCAGGGAGGGGTCCCAGGGCGGCTCGAAGACCAGGTTCACGGTGCAGGACGTCACCTCGGGGATCGAGGTCACCGCGTCCTGCACCCATCCGGGCATGTCCCCCGCCACCGGGCAGCCCGGTGCGGTCAGGGTCATGTCGATGGCCACGGCGCGGTCGTCCGACACATCGACCTTATAGATAAGGCCGAGTTCATAGATGTCGACCGGGATCTCCGGATCGTAGACGGTCTTGAGCTTCTCCACGAGCTTGTCGGTGAGCGCGTCGAGTTCGGCCTGCGGGAGCGCGGAGGCGGTCTGTTCGGCGGTGGGGCTGGCGTCGTCCATCACGTGAAAAATGTCCGTGTCTTGGTGAGGGCCTCGGCGAAGGCGTCCGCCTCCTCGAGGGTGTTGTAGAGGCCGAAGGAGGCGCGGACCGAGGCGGTCACGCCGAAACGTCGCATCAGCGGCTCCGCGCAGTGGGTCCCGGCGCGGACCGCCACGCCCTGGCGGTCGAGGATCTGGGCGACGTCGTGGGCGTGGGCGCCGGCCATGTTGAAGGCGAAGATCGCCCCCTTGTCGGGAGCCGTCCCGATCTCCGAGAGCCAGTTGGCGCCGTTCAGCCGTTCCTTCACCCGGGCGTAGAGCGCGTGCTCGTGATCGGCGATGGCGGCGCGGTCGAAGCCGTCAAGCCATCGGATCGCCGCCCCGAGCCCGATCGCCTCCAGGATCGGCGGCGTGCCGGCCTCGAAGCGGTGCGGCGGCTCCGCGTAGGTGATCTTGTCCAGCGTCACCGTATCGATCATCTCGCCGCCGCCCTGGTAGGGGGGCAGCGCCGCCAGGCGCTCGGCCTTGCCGTACAGCGCCCCGATCCCCGTCGGACCGTACAGCTTGTGGCCGGAGAACACATAGAAATCCGTGTCCAGCGCGCACACGTCGACGCCCTGGTGCACCACCGCCTGGCAGCCGTCGATCAGGGTCAGGGCGCCAGCCGCATGGGCGTCGGCGATGATCTCAGCCACCGGATTGATGGTGCCGGTGACGTTGGACATGTGCCCCACCGCCACCATCCGGGTCCGCGATCCCAGCAAGGCGCGATAGGCCGCCAGGTCCAGCCGCCCGTCGTCGGTGACCGGAATGAACTTCAGCACCACCCCGGCGCGCTCGCGCAGGAAGTGCCAGGGGACGATGTTAGCGTGATGCTCCATTTCCGAGAGCACGATCTCGTCGCCGGCTTTGAGCGATTGGCCAAACGCGGTCGCCACCAGGTTGATCGCCTCGGTGGCGCCCTTGGTGAACACGATCTCCGCGGCGCTTTCGGCATTGATCAGCCGGCGCACCGCCTCGCGGGCGGCCTCGTAGGCTTCCGTGGTCTCGTTGGCGAGGGTGTGCAGGCCACGGTGGACGTTGGCGTAGGAGTGCTCCATCGCCCTGGTCATGGCCTCGATCACCGCCCGCGGCTTCTGGGCTGAGGCGGCGCTATCCAGGTAGATCAACGGCTTGCCGTGGATCTCTCGGGTGAGGATCGGGAACTGGGCCCGGACGGCCGCCACATCGAATCTGGAGACGTCGATGCTCATGACGCCGCCTCCAGCCGCCCCGCCAGCCACGTCCGCGCCGCGTCACGCGCGCCGTCGTGTTCGATGCGGTCGACGACTTCGCCGAGGAACGCCCCGGTCAACATCGCCCGGGCGACGGCTTCCGGAAGGCCGCGCTGGCGGGCGTAGAACAGGGCCTCCTCGTCGAGGGCCCCGACGGTGTTCCCATGGGCGCAGGCGACCTCATCGGCGTAGATCTCCAGCTCGGGTTTGCCGTCGACCTCGGCCCGGTCGGAGAGGATCAGGGCATGGTGGCCCATCCGCGCGTCGGTGCGGTCGGCCCCGGGCGAGACCACGATCCGCCCCTGGAACACCCCGCGGGCCTGATCGTCGACGACCCCCTTGGTGAGCTGGTCGGTGACCCCGTCCACCCCCTCGTGGGTGACGACGGTGGTGATGTCCCCATGGCGGCGATCGGCGAGCAGATAGAGCCCGTCGAGCCTAACGGCCGCGCCGGCGCCGGGATGCCTGACCCGCGTCTCCAGCCTCTGGCGTCGGGCGCCGCTGGTGAGCACCGTCTGGGCGAGGGCCGAGCCCGCGTCGAGCGCGATCTCGGCGCGCGAGACCGACACGCCGCTCTCGCTGTCGCCCGCGAGCACGATCCGTTCGAGACGCGCGCTGGGGGCGAGCGCGATCGTCAGTTCCGCGTCGGCCAGGTAGTCGACGCCGGCGCCTTCGTAGCTTTCGAGCAGGGTGAGATCGGCCCCTTCCCCCACCTCGATCTCCAGCCGCGCCACATGCGAGCCGGCGTTCGGCGCGGCGACGAGGCGCAGCGCGACGGTCCGCCGCTCG
>JAQGIW010000023.1 GCA_028290905.1 Caulobacteraceae bacterium
CTTGTTTACAACCGGCAAGCGGTCAACGCCTGAATACTCATCGACAGCCACGAGCGTCGACGAAGAAATTGGCGCAGGGGATGTCATGATCTGTGATATTGCACTGACTGGGTTGCTATGGTTAAAATTTTATGTTTATCCTGTGGCAATGGGGAGGCGAGTGACGCCAATTTTGAGGAGGGATTCATGGCTACTCGCGTGATTATGGCAGGCTTGAGCTTGGCCGCCGCAGTGACGCTTGCGACATCCGCCCATGCCAGCAGCGTCACCACAATCTGGGGAAACAGCGCCAGCTCTGGCGCGCCGCTCCTGCAGGAGTGGGATCTCAGCGGTAATCTTCTCGATACGATCCACGCTCCGCACGGCTTCAACGGGCGCGGCGTCGTCCAGGTCGGCAATATCCTCTATTATACGAGCGCCGGCGCAAACGGAGTCTATGCGTACAACTTCGTGACGAACACCGACCTGGGCACGGTCTTTACGGTTGCCGGATCCAGTGGCCTGGCGACCATGGCCTGGGACGGCCATGCTTTCTATATTGGTGACTATTCCGGCACCAACAATGTTTACAAGTACTCACCTACCGGAACCCTGCTCCAGACAATACCGCTTTCCCAATGTTCGTCTTTTTGCGACGGGCTTGAGTACGCCAACGGCCATCTCGTCTCTAACCGCTACGATGGCGGCGCAGGCGGCGCCAACACCTATGATGTCTACGATCTGAACGGAAATCTCCTTCAGTCGGCGCTGATGACGGGGCATGACAGTTCCGGGAATACCGGCATCGCATTTGATGGCACGGACTACTATGTTTCCAACATTTTCCATCAATCGCTCAGCGTCTACGACAGCAGCGGAAACTATCTGCATGACATCACCCTGCAAACGGGCGGCAACCCGACTTTCGTAGAAGACCTCTCGGTCAACTACACTGCGGTGCTGACGGGCGTGCCCGAACCCGGGAGCTGGGCGCTGATGTTGCTTGGCGTGGGAAGCTTGGGCGTCAGCCTGCGCGCATCACGGCGCAAGGCGGCCTTGGCGACCACCGCCTAGCGTCGAGGCCGTCCTCGACAATCGGAAGCGCCGTCGACCGCGAGGTCGGCGGCGTGGTTCGTCGCAGGCGCGGCGGCTGTTCAATTCGCCGCCACGCCCTTGCCTTGGGCGCGCGCGACGCTAGGTTCGTAGGATGGCCAAGGATGAACTGAAGGATTTGATCGGCTATGAGGCCCTGCAGCAGGAAGCCCTGCGCGGGGTGATCCGCGCGGCGCTGTCGGTGGCGGCAAGCCTCAAGGGCCTGCCGGGGGAACATCACTTCTACATCAGCTTCCGCACTCAGGCGCCCAATGTGGCCATCCCCGAAGAGCTGCGCAGCCGCTATCCCGAAGACATGACCATCGTGCTGCAGAACCAGTTCTGGGATCTCAATCCCGGCGTGGACGCATTTTCGGTGACGCTGCAGTTCAGCGGGCAGCCCAAGAGCCTGTTCATCCCCTATGCGGCGATCACCCGGTTCTATGATCCCAGCGTCCGCTACATGCTCCAATTCGCGCCCCCGCCGGCGGAAGCGGAGGCGGAAGCGGCGCCGGCCGCGACACCCAATCCCGAGCCTCAGCTCCAGTTCCAGCCCCGGCCTCAGCCGGCGCCCGAGGCCGGCGCCAAGGTCGTCGCCCTGGACCACTTCCGCAGGAAATGAGGGCATGAGCGACAGCGCCGCCGAGACGCGCCCGGCCCTCACAGACGACGACATCCTGCAGCGCTTCCTGCGCACCAAGAACCAGCCGACCGGCTCCCGGACCCTGGGGTTTCAGCTACTGAGCGTGAGTCAGGAGGACCGCAGCGTCGAAGTCGCGTTCGAAGCCCGGGCCGAGGTGCTGCTCAACCCGATGAAACAGATCCAGGGCGGCTATCTGTGCGCGATGCTGGACGAATGCATGTCCGTCGCCTGCATGGTCGCCTCCGGCATGAGCCACGTCGCCCCGACCGTGGAGATGAAGACCAGCTTCTTCCGACCGGGCGTCCCGGGCCTCCTTCGCGGGGTCGGCCGGGTGGTCAAGTGGGGCAAGACGATCGCCTTTACCGAGGGGGAGCTCTACGACGCCGAGGGGCGGCTGCTGGCCAAGGCCACCGGCACCGCCGTGCCGACGCCGTTCAAGACCTACAAATAGGCGGCCGTGGCGGAGGGGCCATGAAGCGGTGGTCCGGCCTGCTGGCGACGCTGTGGCTGATCCTCGGTCTCGCGCCGCTGGCGCGCGCCGCGCCGCGGCTCGCCGGCTGGGCCGCGGTGGTGGTGGCCGGCGACGATCAGGGCGCCCATGACGGCGCGCCGACCCGGGCCTTCGACAACGCGCGCCGCGATATCGCCGCCGGGCTGGAGCGCCGCGGCTTCGCCGACGCCAATATCGCCCAGTTCTCCCTCCATCCGGACCTCTACCCGGCCGATCACGCCGCGCGGACAGGCCTGAGCCTCGTCGCCACCCGGCTGCGCGAGCTCGCCGCCCGAGCGCCCGACGGGTGCCTGGTCTACTTCACCTCGCATGGCTCGCCCGATGGCGTGGTCGTGGACAACCGCATCGTGCCTCCGGCCTTGCTCGCCGCGATGGTCAGCGGGGCCTGCGGGTCGAGGCCCACGGTGGTGATCGTCTCGGCCTGCTTTTCCGGCGTGTTCGTGCCGGCCCTGGCGGCTCCGAACCGTCTCGTGTTCACCGCCGCGCGCCGGGACCGGTCGAGTTTCGGTTGCAGCGAGAAAGACCGCTACCCGTTCTTCGACGGCTGCATGATCGAGGCGCTGCCGCGGGCGCTCGACTTCGTCGCGCTGGCGGGCGAGGTGAAGCGTTGCGTGGCCGCCCGCGAGGACAGCGAGGGGATGAGGCCGCGCTCCCAGCCCCAGCTCTTCGTAGGGCCGGCCTTCCGGGCTGCGGAGCCGCCGTTCGCCGCGCCGGCCGGTTGACAACGCCCGCTTCCGCCGGGATCAGGAGCCGCGGCCTCGCCCATCGACGGGCGGCGGCCCGATGGGAGGGCGAGCATGACCGAAACGCGCATCGAGACCGACACCTTCGGGCCTATCGAGGTCCCCGCCGACCGCTACTGGGGGGCGCAGTCGCAACGCAGCCTGAGGAACTTCGCCATCGGCTGGGAGAAGCAGCCCGCGCCGATCATCCGGGCCCTGGGCATCATCAAGCGCGCCGCCGCCGAGACCAACATGGCGCTCGGCAAGCTCGATCCCAAGATCGGCCAGGCGATCGTCGCCGCCGCCCAGGAGGTGATCGAGGGCAAGCTCGACGACCACTTCCCCCTGTCGGTCTGGCAGACCGGATCGGGCACCCAGTCGAACATGAACGCCAACGAGGTGATCTCCAACCGCGCCATCGAGATGCTGGGCGGGCTGATGGGCTCGAAGACGCCCGTCCATCCCAACGACCACGTCAACATGAGCCAGTCGTCCAACGACACCTATCCGACGGCGATGCACGTGGCCGCCGCCGAAGAGGTGGTCCACCGGCTGATCCCCGCCCTCCAGACCCTGCGCAACGCCCTCAACGACAAGGCCCAGGCCTGGAAGGGGATCATCAAGATCGGCCGCACCCACACCCAGGACGCCACCCCCCTGACGCTCGGCCAGGAGTTCTCCGGCTACACGCAGCAGGTGCAGAACGGGCTCTATCGCGTCGAGATGAGCCTGCCGATGCTGATGCAGCTGGCCCAGGGCGGCACGGCGGTGGGCACGGGGCTGAACGCTCCGGTCGGCTTCGCCGAGATGGTGGCGCAGAAGATCGCCCAGATCACCGGCCTGCCGTTCACCTCGGCGCCCAACAAGTTCGAGGCCCTGGCCGCGCACGACGCCATGGTGTTCAGCCACGGGGCGATCAGCACCGTGGCCGCGAGCCTGTTCAAGATCGCCAACGACATCCGCTTCCTGGGCAGCGGTCCACGCTCGGGCCTGGGCGAACTGGCGCTGCCGGAAAACGAGCCCGGATCATCGATCATGCCGGGCAAGGTCAATCCGACCCAGTGCGAGGCCCTTACCATGGTCTGCACCCAGGTGTTCGGCAACCAGACGACCATGACCATGGCCGGCGCCTCGGGCCATTTCGAGCTCAATGTGTTCAACCCGGTGATGGCCTACAACTTCCTGCAGTCGGTGCGCCTGGCAGCCGACGCTGCGGTGAGCTTCACCGAGCACTGCGTCGTCGGCATCGAGCCGCGCGAGGACAACATCAAGGCGGCGCTCGACCGCTCGCTGATGCTGGTCACCGCCCTGGCCCCCAAGATCGGCTATGACGCCGCGGCCAAGATCGCGAAGACTGCGCATAAGAACGGCACTACCCTGCGGCAGGAAGCCGTCGGCGGCGGCTACGTCACCGACGCCGAGTTCGACGCCATCGTCCGCCCGGAGCAGATGATCGGGCCCAGCTAGGTGGGTTGGGTGTGGCGGCCCGAGGCCGCTCCACGGGCTTACGCCCGGCGGCTGACGGCGAAGTCGGCGAGGGCCTCGAGGCCCTCGCGCAGGGCGCTGACGGGGAAGAGGGCGAGGGCGGCCTTGGCGCGGTCGGCGTAGTCGCCCGCGAGGTCGAGGGCAGCCTCGAGGGCGCCGGCCCCGACGATCAGCTCCCGGGCGCGCCGGAAATCGCCCTCGCCCTGGTCCTGGCGTCCGATCACCCGGTCCCAGAAATCGCGCTCCTTCGGCCCCGTGCGGGCGATCGCCAGCAGCAGCGGCAAGGTGGCCTTGCCTTCGCGGAAGTCGTCGCCGGCGTTCTTGCCGAGGGTCTCGGTGGCGCCGCCGTAGTCGAGGGCGTCGTCGCTGAGCTGGAAAGCCAGGCCGAGGTTGAAGCCGTAGGACCGCAGCGCCGAGGACTGCGCGGCTCCGCCGCCGGCGGCCACGGCGCCGGCCTCGGCGGCCGCCGCGAACAGCTCGGCGGTCTTGGCGGAGATGATCTCCAGGTAGGTGTCCTGAGAGAGGTTGACGTCGTGGGCCCGGCTGAGCTGCAGCACCTCGCCCTCGGCGATCACCCGCGCCGCCCGGGCGAGGATCTCCATCGCCCGCATGGAGCCGGTCTCGACCATCAGCTCGAAGGCGCGGGCGAACAGGAAATCGCCTACCAGCACGCTCGACGGCGCCCCCCAGATCAAATGGGCGGCCACCTTGCCCCGGCGCAGGTCTGAGCCATCCACCACATCGTCATGCAGAAGGGTCGCGGTGTGGATGAATTCGACGGCGGCGGCCAGCTTCAGCGCCGTGTCGTCGCGTGCGCCGGCAAGCCGGGCGGCGACTACCGTCAGGAGCGGGCGAAGACGCTTGCCGCCAGCCTCGATGATATGGTCGGCGAGGGCCGGGATAACGCTCACCGGGCTCTGCATGCGCGAGATGATCAAGGCGTCGACGCCCGCCATATCGGCCGCCGCCAGCGCCGCGAGGTCGTTCACGGAGCCTGCCTGGCGGGCGATAACGGCATTGGCAGCGTCCAAGAACTCGCGCTCCTATCGATCAAGCGCCTCTAGCCCGCGCCATCGTGGCGGACAATGGTGACGCGACAAGCCAGGGTCAAGGAATTCGAGGCTGGCCGGACCGCAACCCATGTCGATGACCGAAGACAGTATCCTGGGAGGCCGCGTCAGGCTCCGTCAATCGGTGTCCGGATACCGCGCCGGGCTCGACGCGGCCCTGCTGGCGGCGGC
>JAQGIW010000035.1 GCA_028290905.1 Caulobacteraceae bacterium
CCACCGCCCCTCCGATCGCCCGGAACGGCGCCCCGTTCATCGGGCGGGGCAGGCGAGGGCGAGGGCGGCCGCGAGGACCCGGGTCGCTTCGGGGATCAGCGCGTCGTCGAACACGCTCTCGACCAGCAGCCGCCCCGCCCGGCGCGGCTCGAGCGGTCCCGCGGCGGCGCCCTCGAGATCGCGGACCGCGCCGCTCCAGGCCATCACCTCCCGGCCGAGCCGTTCCGCCAGGATGCTGAGCCGCTGAATGTCCCGCGAGGCCAGGCTCCCGCCGCCCTCGAAGCGGGCGCCGTAGTGATGGGAGAGTTCGCCGGCCAGGGCGTCGAAGGCGCGCAGGTCCGATCGGCGCGAATCGCTGGATTGCATCGTTGGCCCTTCCCGTCACACTCCTCTTATAATCGCATTTTGCAACTATAACGTCAAGCCTGAGATTTGCAAATTGAAATCTCCGTCGCCCACCGACTTGTTTTTCGCCTTCCTGCTCGTCGGCCTGTCGGGATTCGGCGGCGTGCTCCCCTTCGCCCGCCGGTCGCTGGTCGAGCGACGCGGATGGCTCACGGAGACCGATTTCAATGAGACCCTGGCGCTCTGCCAAACCCTGCCCGGACCCAACATCGTCAATATGTCGGTGGTCGTCGGGTCACGGTTCGCGGGTCCCCGGGGCGCCCTGGCCTGCCTCGCCGGCCTCGTCGTGGCGCCGGTCGCCATCGTTCTGGTGCTGGCCACGCTGTGGGCCCGCTTCGGGGCCGTGGGTCATGTGCCGCATGCGATCCGCGGCCTGGCCGCGGCGGCGGCCGGACTGGCGGCGGCGACGACCCTGAAGATGGCGAGGCCGATCCTCGTCCAGACTCCCGTCTCGGCGGGCCCGATCATCGTGGCCGCCTTTGTCGCCGTGGGCCTGCTGCGCCTTCCCCTGCCCTGGGTGGCCCTGACCCTGGCGCCGCTCAGCGTGTTCATCGCGTGGAGGAGGGGTCGATGAAGGGCGTGGGCGACACCCTGGGGGCGCTCGCCGTCCAGTTCGCCTTGCTCTCGCTGCTGGCGTTCGGCGGCGCCAACGCCGTGGTCCCGGAGATGCATCGTCAGGCCGTGGACGTCCATCACTGGATGAGCGACGCTGATTTCACCGCCCTCTTCGCCATAGCCCAGGCGGCGCCCGGCCCGAACTTCATGGTCTCCACCCTCGTGGGCTGGAAGGCGGCCGGGCTCGCCGGCGCCCTGGTGGCGACGGCCGCGATGTGCGGGCCCTCCTGCCTTCTCACCTATTGGGTGGCCAAGGCCTGGGACCGTTTCCGCGAAGCCCCCTGGCGGCGCGCGCTCGCCCAGGGTCTCGCGCCGGTGACCGTCGGCCTCGTCGCGGCGACCTTCTGGCTCCTGGTCCGCGCCGCCGACCGCGACGTCCGCCTGGGGCTGGTCACGGCGGTCACCGTGGCGGTGGCCTACTTCAGCCGCCTAAGCCCCCTTTGGTGTCTTGCCGCCGCGGCGGCCCTTGGGTTGCTGGGCCTTCTCTGAAGGCGCCTTTTCCGGAGCGCGCCTGATCTTCGGCGGCGGGGTCGCTTCGGCTTTCGGCGCCGCGGGGAGCTCGCCGCGCAGGGCCCTCAGCACGCTCTTCGCCTGCTCCTGCATCTCCTTGGACATGCTGTTGTAGATCTCGAAGAAGTCGTGGTCGACGTCCTCCGGGTCCATGTCGAGCAGGTGGCCGGGGGTGGTGTTCAGCACCGGCGCGAGCCGGCGCAGCCACCTGTCCGACAGGCCGCGCTCGCCCGCCTCCAACAGGCTGATCACCGCACCGGTGGTGTCCACCGCCTCGGCCAGCTTCGCCTGGGTCATGCCGCGATATTCGCGCCACGCGCGAAGGAAATTGGGTTCGCGTGTCCTAGCCATTTCTCGTCATCCTTTGTTCGGATCGGAAGTCATCAGATCGTCGGGGGCTACGTCCAGCAGAGGCGCCAGCCTGAGCCGCCACTTCTCGGGCAGGCCGCGGACGCCCTGTTCCAGCAGGGAGATGACCGCGCCCGTGGTCCCTACCGCGTCGGCGAGCTCCGCTTGCGTCAGGCCGCGGCGCTCGCGCCAAGCTTTCAGGAAATTGGGTTCGATCGGTCGGGCCATGACGCATTATGCAAACATTTTGCATTCAATGCATCAGGCAAATTGCAAACTTTTGTGTTTACACGAGGATTGCAATATGCAATCATTATGCCATGACATTTGCAAGCCGACGCCCCACAATCGCCAACGCCCCCAGGCCTTGGCTGACCCGGCTCAAAGGGGAATGCGCCTATCCGGTCGGGGGCGAGGGGATGGCGACGCGCAGCTGCTGCAATCCGTGCGGCGCGGGAGCCTATTGTCCGGCGCACGCGGCCGCCATGCGCGGACCTGCGATCCCGTCCGCCACCGACTACGAGCGCGAGATCATGCGCTTCCTGGAGCAGGGCCGATGACCCGCAAGCGCCGACTCTCCCGCCCTGCCGATCCCGCCGAGATCGCTCGGCGGCGCGCCGCCGAGCGGATCCGCGAGGCGGGGGCCGCCGAATGGGGCCTGGACCGCGGCGTCCTGGCCCTGGCGGTCAACGCCGATGTCGAGACCCGGTCCGACGTCGCCGGCCGCTTGGTCAGGGCCCGGCGGCAGGATGTCTTCGACCTGCTGCGCGCCCGGGGCCGGCTCAGCCCCGCCGCGCTCGACGCCGTGCGCCGCCTGCAGGACGACATCGCCTGCCTCCATCGCACCCAGACGGGAGGCGTGAGCTACGCGCCGCGCGTGGATCGCTCCGTCGATCCGCAGGCCTTCAGCGACGCCCGCCGCCGCGCCGGCGCCCGCATCGATGCGGCGCTCGCCCGCGCCGGCCCCGTCAGCGCCCGCCTCCTCGCCGCCCTGTGCGAACCCGATGTGGTCCTCGGCCGCGCCGCCGACTGGCGCGCGGTGGTCGAACGCGAAACCGGCGAGACCCTGGCGGACGCCCAGGGGGCGATCCTGCGCATGGCCTGCGAGAACCTCGCCGGGGCGTACGGGATGACGGACCGGGCGCGGGGACCTTGAGCGGCCGTCTTCAGGCCGCGGCTTCCGCCGTGGGGTGGACAGGGTCGTCTTGCGCCTGGCTGAGCGCCTCATCGAGCCGCACCCGCAGTTCGTCCAGCAGCCGCGCCGCTGGCTCCCACAGCCTCCTCTCGCCGAGGTCGCCTGATTTCATCCCTGCTTCGACCTTCTCAAAGCAATCGAGGGCCTCTTCTTCATAGCTCCGCCGGCGCAGCAGGAGGCGCTGGCGGCGGATATCGCTCTCAATGGTGTAGACGGATAAGAGTCGAGGATGTATCTCGGTCTTATCTATTCGTTGCAATAATCGTTCCAGCGGCCAGAGCAGACGCTTACCCAGGTCGGGGTTGCTTACCGTCGCGGCGACGCCGCGTCGAGGCGCCGTTTTTGTTGGTGCGATATCTTGAACGGCCATGGTCATCCACCGCCCTTAGATGATCAGACCTAGCACATTTTCCGGGGGCTCGTTAAGCAGCGAATACCTCCCGGCCGGGCGCAACCGGTCTGAATTCAGTAGTTTGCCCGGACAGTCACGCCGAATGTTCGTGGATCCCCGGGCGTGCCAATGATCAGGCCCGAGTTTCCCGACTGCACGGTGACGTTCTGAAGATAGTTTTCGTCGAACAGGTTCCTCGCCCAGACCCAGGCGTCCCAGTGCCGGGCCCGGAAGCCGACGCTGGCGTTCACCAGGGTGTAGCCGCCGATGACGGTGTATTTCGAGTCGGTCGGGTCGCCGTAGATCTTGGTCCTGACCGAGGCCTCGAGGCGGGCGAAGGCCTCGCCACCGGTCCTGCCCAGGGCCAGGGAATGTTTGTACTCGCCGCCCGCCGACATGGCCCAGCGGGGCGTGCCCGGCAGACCCCGACCGCTGAGATCGCACACTGTGGTGCTGGAGCCGGTCAGCTCGAGCGGGCAGGGCCCGTTCGCGTAGGAGACGTATTTGGCGTCGATCCACGCCGAGTGCAGATAGGCCGACAGGTTCGAGTTGATGATCACGTCACTGTCCAGCTCGGCGCCCCGCGACCGCACCTCGGCTATATTGGCGAGATAGCCGCGCAGGGCGCCGGGGCCGGTGTCGACGACGTTGGTCTGGAAGTCGTGGACCGTGGTGTCGAACCAGTCGACGTTGAGCAGCAGCCGGTTGCCGATCAGCCGCGTCTTCAAGCCGATCTCGTAGGTGGTGTTGTCCTCCGGCCGGACCACCGCCGTATTCTGGGCCGGCTGGTTGTTGGCGTCCAGCGGCAGTCCGGACATGTTGATGCCGCCCGACTTGCTGGTCCGGGCATAGCTCGCATAGGCCATGATCGTATCGGTGAAGTCGTAGGAGACGACCGCGCGGCCGGACAGGCTGCCGTTGGAATTGTGCGCGGTGTAAGCCTGTGGCCGCAGGATCGACAGCTTGCTGTTCAGCAGCTTGGCGGAGATATCCGTCAGGCCGCCCGACACCGTGGCGGCGTAACTGCCGTCCTTCTCCTCTTCGGTGTAGCGCAGGCCGCCGGTGATGCTGAGCCGCGAGGTGGCGCGCAAGGTGACCTCGCCGAACGCCGCATAGCTGGAGCTGTTGAAGCGGATGTGGCCGTCGGTCATGTAGCCGGTCAGCAGGTCGGCCGGGAAGGCCGGAGGCGGCCCCAGCAGCCAGTAGGTGGCCACCGGCCCATATTGGGTGATCGGCTCGCCGGTGATCACCTGGTTGAAGAAGTACAACCCGGCCACGTACTCGATGGACCGTCGGCCGTTGGAGGCGATGCGCAGTTCCTGGCTGTACTGGCCCTGGCGGGAGGGGATGTGCTGCAGGGTCTGGATCGACAGGCGAGTGTAGTCGCGGTCGTTGGCCGCGTCCCAGTCCCAGAACCGCCAGGCGGTGACCGAGGTGATAGTCGCCGGGCCGAGGTTCCACTGGGCGAGGCCCGAGACCCCGCCCTCGTCGGTGTCGACCTTCAGCGCTGCGTCGATGTCCGTCAGCCGGTCATAGGGGTTGAGGCTTGGCGGCGCGTACCCGACGCCGGCGGCCAGGGCGGGATATTGCCGGGACGCCGGCTTCAGCGAGGTCCCCACCCGCACGAACACCTGGGTGCAGCAATTGCTGTCGAAGCTGTTGTAGTCGCCGGACAGGTTGAAGCTGAAGTTGGAGACGGGCCGGAACAGGATCTGGCCATGGAAGCCGAAATTGTTGACGCTGTTGTTGCGGCCGCCGGTGGTGACGTTCGTCAGAACGCCGTCGCGGGAGCTGGCCACGAACGACAGGCGGGCGGCGATCGCGTCGCCCAGCAGCGGGCCGGAAATGGACGCCTTGCCCTGCCAGTAGTTGATGCTGCCGTAGCTGATCTCGCCCTGCGCCTCGGGGGCGAAGCTGGGCGCCCGCGTGGTTATGTTGATCGCCCCGGCGGTGGTGTTCTTGCCGAACACCGTGCCCTGCGGCCCGCGCAGCACCTCCACCCGCTCCACGTCGAGGAAGTCGAAGGCCGCCGTGGCGGGCCGCGCGTGGTAGACTTGGTCGACGTAGAAACCGACGCCGGGCTCCAGGCCGTCGTTGGCCTGGGAGACCGCCAGGACGCTGCTGCCCAGGCCGCGGATGGTGAACGCCGTGTTGCGCGGATTGGGCGAGCTGTAGTTCAGGCTTGGAACCAGCTCGGTAAGCCGATCGATATTGTAGGTCGCCGTAACGGTCAGGGTCCGCTCGCCGACCACGGAAATGGCCTCGGGGACCTTCTGAACGTCCTTCCGGCCGAAGGCGGGCGGTGACGATGATCGGCTCGATGGCGAGCGCCCCAGAGGCGCTTGCCCCAAAGGCGCTTGCGGCGTCCTCGGCGGCCGTGGCCCGCGACGCGTGCGCCGTCACGCCCAGGGACGCCGTGATCAGCAAGGCGGCCCTCATGCCGGAGCGGCGCGATATTGGCGTGGTCAAGACTGCGCCCCCAAGGATCGGGTGGCCCCGACATTGTCGTTATGCGGTCTGACTGCATAACGCTTGTTGCAGGCTTGACGCAATAGCCGGGGGTACAGGCTGGCCCGCGCGGGCAAGGCTTCTAGCCGGGACGCTCCGCCCGCCCCTCGCGCCACTTGGCCATGGCGATCGCCGGCTCGTCGGTTTCGAACGAGGCGGCGAAGGCGTCGATTCCGGCGGCGATGGCGTCCTTGAGCGGCAGGTCCTCCCAACGGCGGATCAGCGCCTTCTGCAGCCGCACCGCCTGCGGGCCGTTGGCCAGGAGAGAGGCGACGCGCGTCTCCACGGCCGCGTCCAGCATGGCGGCTGGAAAGACGGCGTCGACGAGGCCCATGGCCAGGGCGGCGGCGGCGTCGAAGGTCTCGCCCAGCAACAGCATCTCCCGGGTGCGGCCCCAGCCGACCAGGCCCGGCAGCAGGGCCGCCTCGACCACAGAGGGGATGCCCAGCTTCACTTCCGGCATGCCGAACCGGGCCGTGTCCGCCGCGACGCGCAGGTCGCAGGCGGCGGCCAGCTCCAGCCCGGCGCCCAGGGTCCAGCCGCCGATGCGGGCGATCACCGGAGCCGGGCAATCCCGCACCGCCGCGCAGCAGCCGTGCACCAAGGTGATAAAGGCGCGGGCGTCCTCCGGCGTTTCCAGCTTCGCCATCTCGTTCACGTCCGCGCCCCCGACGAACGCGCGTTCTCCCGCGCCGGTGAGGACCACGGCGCGCAGGTCCTCCCGCGCGGACAGCCGCTCCATCGCCACGGCGAAGCCTTCCATCAGGGGCGTGTTCAGCACGTTGAGCTTGCGCTCATTGTCCAGGGTGACGAAGGCGACGGCGCCGCCGGGCCTGTTTTCCTGGCGGACGTGGACGGCGGGGATCTGGGTCATGGCGGCCTTCGAGTCGGGGGCGTGGGCGATCAGCGGTCGATCTTGGTCGATAGAACGATCGAGGAGGTGGTCCGCTCAACCCCGTCCAGGGCGCCCAGGGCGTCGATCAGGGCGTCCATGTCCGCCACCGTCGGGGTGACGGCCCCGGCGATCAGGTCGAACGGACCGCTGACCGACTGCAGGGAGCGCACGGCCGGCAGCCGGCGAATGGCCGCGGTCACGGCGGCGGCCTGTTTGTGCGACACGGTCATCATCACATAGGCGTGGATCTGGCCCCTTTCATGGGCGTCGGAAAGCCGGACCGTGTAGCCCGCGATCACGCCTTGCCGTTCCAGCCGTTCCAGCCGGCTCTGCACCGTGGTGCGCGACAGGCCGAGCGCACGGGCGAGGGCGGCGGTGGGGGCTCGGGCATCATCCCTCAGGGCGTCGATCAGGCGCGCATCGATGTCGTCCATCTGTACAATGATCCCGTCAATCTGCCGGAATTAGATCGGCGTTTCGTCGCTTTCGCAATGGGAATCGACGCGCGCGGGGAGCATTCTAGCGGCTCAACACCAGACTGCAGGGGCCGTCGCATGCAACACGTCGTCGTCATCGGAGCGGGCCACATCGGCTCGACGATCGCCAGCCTGCTCAGCGAGGCCGGCGACTACAAGATCACCGTCGCCGATCGCTCGGTGGCGCAGCTCGGCGCCGTGGCCGGCCTGCCGCGGGTGGACCAGGCGCTCGTGGACGTGACCGACGGGCCGGCGTTGCGAGCCCTGCTGGCGGGCAAGTTCGCCGTGCTCAGCGCGGCCCCCTATCACCTGACCTTCCCGGTGGCCGAGGCCGCCCGGGCCGTCGGCGCCCACTACCTCGACCTGACCGAGGACGTCGCCACCACCCGCAAGGTCAAGGCCCTGGCCGCCGACGCGACCACCGCCTTCATCCCCCAGTGCGGCCTGGCCCCGGGCTTCATCTCCATCGTAGCGGCCGACCTGGCCAGCCACTTCGACACCCTGCACGATGTCAGGCTGCGGGTCGGCGCCCTGCCGAAATATCCCTCCAACGCCCTGAACTATAACCTCACCTGGTCCACCGACGGGGTGATCAACGAATATTGCGAGCCGTGCGAGGCGATCGTCGATGGCCAGCTGCGCCACACGCGGGCGCTCGAGGAGTGCGAGACCTTCTCCCTCGATGGCGTGGCCTACGAGGCCTTCAATACTTCCGGCGGGCTGGGAACCCTGTGCGAGACCCTGGAAGGGCGGGTGCGCAACCTCAACTACCGCACCATCCGCTACCCCGGCCATGCGGCGATCATGAAGGCCCTGCTCAACGACCTGCGCCTGCGCGACCGTCGCGAGCTTCTCAAGGACATCCTCGAGAACTCCGTTCCGGCGACCCTGCAGGACGTGGTGATCGTGTTCGTGACGGTCTCCGGCCTCAAGGACAGTCTCCTCCTCCAGGAGACCTACGCCCACAAGATCTACGCCCGACAGAGAGGCGGCCGGACGGTCAGCGCCATCCAGATCACCACCGCCTCGGGAATCTGCGCGGTGCTCGACATGCTCGCCAACGGCGCGCTGCGCTCGGTCGGCTTCGTCCGCCAGGAGGAGATCGGCCTCGCCGACTTCCTGGCCAACCGGTTCGGGGCGGCCTACGCCATGGAAGGCGCCGCCCCGGCCCGCACCGCCGACCCCGCCCTGGCCGCCAGCGCCACGGCGTCCGGCGTGGCCCCGACCCTGGCCGCCGTCGCGTGATCCGCGTCGGAACCCTGGAGCGCGAGGCCCGCGATCTCCTGAACCGGCTCGGCGTCGCCGACGCGGCCATGAGCGGGGGTGCGCGGCGGGTCGCCTCGCCGATCACCGGCGAGACCATCGCCCATGTCCACGAGGCCGGCCCGGACGATTGCGCCCGCGCGATCGCCGCCGCCCACGCCGCCTTCCTGGTCTGGCGCCAGGAGCCTGCGCCGAGACGGGGCGAACTCGTCCGCCTGCTGGGCGAGGAGCTTCGCGCCGCCAAGGCCGACCTCGGCCTGCTGGTCACCCTCGAGGCCGGCAAGACCCTCTCCGAGGGCCTGGGCGAAGTGCAGGAGATGATCGACATCTGCGACTACGCCGTCGGCCTGTCGCGCCAGCTGTTCGGCCTGACCATCGCCAGCGAACGGCCGGATCACCGGATGATGGAGACCTGGCATCCGCTGGGGGTGGTTGGCGTGATCTCCGCCTTCAACTTCCCGGTCGCCGTGTGGTCATGGAACGCGGCCCTGGCGCTTGTGTGCGGCGATCCGGTGGTCTGGAAGCCGTCCGAGAAGACGCCGCTGACCGCGCTTGCCGTCCAGGCCCTGTTCGAGCGCGCCGCGACGCGGTTCGGCGATGCCCCGGCCGGGCTCTCCAGCGTCCTCGTCGGCGGCCGCGAAGTGGGCGAGGCCCTGGTGGCCCATCCCCTGGTCAGGCTGGTCTCGGCCACCGGTTCCACCGCCATGGGCCGCGCCGTGGGGCCGGCTCTGGCGGCCCGGTTCGCCCGCGCCCTGCTGGAGCTGGGCGGCAACAACGCCGCCATCGCCTGTCCGTCGGCCGATCTCGACCTGACCCTGCGCGGCGTCGCCTTCGCCGCCATGGGGACGGCCGGGCAGCGCTGCACCACGCTGCGCCGCCTCTTCCTCCACGACAGCGTCTACGAGGCGTTCCTGCCCCGTCTGAAGGCCGCCTACGCCTCGGTGCGCATCGGCGATCCCCGTGACGGCGACACCCTGGTCGGGCCGCTGATCGATCCGGCGGCCCTCGAGGGCATGGAGCGGGCCCTCGCGGACGCCCGCGACCAGGGCGGCGTCGTCCACGGCGGCGAGCGGGCCGAAGGACCAGGGGAGGGGATCTACGTCCGCCCAGCCCTCGTCGAGATGCCGGGGCAGACGCCGGTGGTGCTACGGGAGACCTTCGCGCCGATCCTCTATGTGATGCGCTATTCCGCGCTGGAAGAGGCGGTCGCGCTCAACAACGCGGCCCCCCAGGGCCTGTCCTCCGCCATCTTCACCAACGACGTCCGCGAGGCCGAGCGGTTCTGCTCGGCCACCGGTTCCGACTGTGGCATCGCCAATGTGAACATCGGTCCCTCAGGGGCTGAGATCGGCGGCGCGTTCGGCGGCGAAAAGGAGACCGGCGGCGGCCGTGAATCCGGCTCCGACTCCTGGAAGGCCTATATGCGCCGAGCGACCAACACGGTGAACTACGGGCGCACCCTGCCGCTGGCGCAAGGCGTGAAGTTCGATATCTGAAAAAATGGGGCCCTCGAATTCGAGGGCCCCTGCATCTTGTTGGATCGCGATTGCCGGCTATTCCGTCGGGGTAATGAACGTTCCCCAGTTGGCGAGCGCGCTGCGGGGATAGGCCGGGGTCACCGGCGGGATGTATTCGTTTGCGAACCAGAAGTCGCCGTACTCGTCCACGGCCGCGGCGCCGTAGTCGCCCCAGCGGCCGACACCGCTGCCGCCATACTCCGGATAGGCCGTGAAGCCGTCATCCGGCAGGGCGCCGGGGCCTACCACACGGACGGTGGGCTTCACGAACTCCGGCATCGAGATGAGGCCGGTGCTCGGGTACATCGACGGGCTCACGACCGAGACCCCGATCCCGCCCTGTCCAGCCGTATTCATGGCTATGGCCGGATAGAGCAGGTATCGCCCGCCGGGCGAGATGATTCCCTGGCTCGTGATGCTGGAGGTCAGGGCGGGGGCGCCGCCCGACGCCGCGAACTGGAACCACGCCACGCCGTCGCCCGTCGTGCCATTACTGCCCGTGACGGCTGTGCCGGCCACGGCCCAGATCTTGCCGTTGAGGTATACCGGGGTCGAGCCGACGCGTCCGTCACCGGCGTCCAGCTTGGGCTTGGGTTCGCCTAGGCCGTTGCCAAGGGGACGGGGGCCGTCCTTCTGGATTGCGGGAACAAGGTTCGCGCTCACGGTCTGGGTCCTGACCGGCCTGACGGCCAGGCTGAGCGATGGTGTCGAAGTCTTGAGCGTGTTGGTGCCGCTCACCGCCCAGATATTGACGATGTTGCTTAGGCCATTGGACGTCAGGTCGTCCGTGGTCTCGACGAAGTATTCAGTTCCATTGGCTTCGCTGGCAAACCGGCCGCCGGGCGGAACAACCGTGGGATGGATCGTGAAATCGTTGGTCTGGACCGGGAACTCGACATAGTAGCCCGAGCCGTTCTCCAGCGCCAGCTTGGGAAGGGCATATATACTGGCGCCGATGTAGGCGCCGGTGGCCATGCTGAACAGGTTATGTGTGATGAACATGCCGTTGGCGTCGAGCCCCAGCTGCTGGAAGTCCGGGATGCAAGGACATCCCGCGAGGCCCTGGTGGGTGGTCTCGAAGTTGTAGATGAACCATGACCCCGTCGGGTCGGAGGTCTGGCTGACGGCGAAGAACTGGACCGAGATGTTCAGCGGATTGCCCTGGGTGTCGTTCAGTGTCGCCCATTCGACTACGAAGAAACGCCCGGTCGAGGCGTCGTAGTAGGCCCGGGGATCCGACAGGAAAGGTCCCCGTTCCCCTGTCGTTCGATTGATCGCCGAGAATTGCAGGAAGAACTTGTTGGTCGAGACTGGCGCCGGCAGCAACGGATTTCCCGAGGGATCGTAGACCATCAGGACGTCATTGACGACCTCGAGCACCTTGCCGGCGCCGACGGCGAGCGCCTGGTCCGGCGGCTCCAGGGAAAACTGGTTACCGTTGTCGGCGCGAATGCGCTGGTCGTAGTGATCTAGAGCCCGGAAACCGATGGGCGCGTCGGAGAATCCCACAGGGCCTTCGTGAGGCGCCGCGAGCGCCTCCGCCGCCGTCAGCGGACGAAAGGCGCCGACGGGCTTGAGCCGGTGGTTCGGCATGAACCGGTACTCGTTTGGTCCGTTCTGGCTTGCCGGCGCCGTGGCGGAGGCGGCGCTGGACGCCTTGGCGGCCGCTGCGAGTGCGCCGAGATTCACCGCCCCGATCGGTTTGATCGGATGGGCGGCGCCGTTTTTCTGCGCCGCCGCGGCATTCGCCCCGCCCGCAGCAAACAGAGCCGTGGCCATGCTTATGCTAAGTAAAGTGTTTTTCACTGCCTTAAGCCTTGCCGTAATGGGGCGAAAACAATTCCCGCCCTCAGATATCGGAGGGTAGTCACGCCCCAGGAATTCTGTAAAGAAGCGGCATTTTTGGCGTGGACGGCGCCGAAATCGCGGCGCAAGCCTCGCTGGGGCGTCCGCCAAAATGTCCTCTTGGCGTAAGCCGCGTCGCGGTGGAGGTTGTCCCGGTTCCGCGTCCGGGATCTCGTCTCAAAGGAAGTCTAGGCCATGACTGTTGTCGATCCCGATTATGCCGCCGTGGCGGACGCCGTGCGGCGACAGGACCGACCGCTGGCCATCAACCTGGCCGCCCGCGCGCTCAAGCGCGGCCACAACCACCCCTTGATCCTGGTCCTGGCCGCGGAGGGTCTGGAGGAGCGCGGGAAGGCTGCGCAGGCGCTCGATCTGCTCAGGGCGGCCACCCGCGCGGCTCCGAAGAACCGGGTCGCGTGGATGCGCCTGGCGCCGCTCCTGGCGAGGCAGAGAAAGTTCGAGGAAGCGGCCGCCGCGTTCGACGCCGTCCTGGCCATCGATCCCGATTCCTTCGGAGCCTTGATGGGCGCGGGTGAGATGAGGCTGCAGCTTCGCGACCCGACTGCCGCGGAGCACCACTATCGGCGCGCCGCGGAGGTCGCGCCGGGGTCGGCGGCGCCCCTGGCCGTCCTGGCCGTGATGGCCGCGCAGAAGCGGAACGTCGAGGAGGCGCGGGAGCTGGCGGCGCGGGCGGCGGCGATCACGCCCGGCATCCTGGGCGCGGAGATGGCGGTCGCGCGAGCGGAGCTTCTGGAGGGGAGGCCTGCTCTCGCCGAAGCGCGCCTGACCCCGCTCCTGGGGCGTACGGAGCTCGACGACGAGAACCGGGCTGGCGTGCTCGACGTGCGCGCCGAGGCGTTCGACGCCCAGGGCCGCACCGACGAGGCGTTCGGCGACTATGAAGCCAGGAACGCGATACTGCTCCGCCTGAATACGACCCAATTCGGCGGTGAGTCCGCCCAGCGCCTGCCGCAGATCACGCGTCGCCTGACGACCTTTGTGGCGATGGAGGCGGAAGATGCATGGCGCGCTTCGCCCGGCGAGGACTCACGTGGGCTCCGGTCCGTCCGCCGGCACGTCTTTCTGCTCGGCTTCCCCCGATCGGGAACCACCCTCCTGGAAAAGGTGCTGGGCGGCCACCCGCAGGCCGTGACGCTGGAGGAGGTCAACCACCTGACCGCCGCGACCCTCGACCTGCGTGGTGAGGCGGGGTGGCGCCGGCTGGCGCGCCTGACTCAGGCCGAGGCTGACGTTTGCCGCGAGACCTACTGGCGCCTGGTGCGCGGGAGCCTCGGCGATGACCTTTCGGACAAGATCCTCGTCGACAAGCTGCCCTTGCACACCCTCGACCTTCCGATGATCGCCAGGCTCTTCCCGGACGCCAGGATCCTGTTGGCCCTGCGCGATCCGCGCGATGTCGTGCTGAGCTGCTATCGCCGCCGGTTCCAGGTCAACCTGGCGATGTTCGAGTTTCTCACGCTGCGCGGCGCCGCCGACTTCTATGACGCGGCCATGGGGCTGGCCAACATCGCGCGCTCGCGTCTGCCCCTCATCCTCCGCGAGGTCCGGCACGAGACGGTCATCGCCGACTTCGACCGGGAAGTGGGGGAGATCCTCGACTTCATCGGCGCCGAGTGGGATCCGGCTGTGCGGGATTTCGCGGATCGTGTGGGCGGCCACATGAGGACGCCGAGCTATGCGCAGCTGGCCCGGGGCCTCAACGCCGACGGCGTGGGGCAGTGGCGGCGATATGAACGCCAGATGGCGCCGATCCTTGATGTGCTCGACCCCTGGGTGGCCCAGTTCGGCTATCCGCCGACCCCACCCGACGCGTAGGCGCCCGCGGCGCCCCTGGGACACACCGCCTCAACTCTGTCGCCCCAGCGCCAAATATGTCGACAGTCCGCCATAATTAGGCCGTAATATCGGGTAATTCTTTGCTCTATGACGTTAGTGTGACTTCACCAAAGGGGGGTATCAAACGTGGATTTTCACGCCACTGACGGGTCGCGGACCTCGACGCATCGCGCCTCGCTTCTCCAAAGCTGTTCGACCGCGGCGCTCGGACTGGCCGCCGCCGCCATGATCAGCGCCGCGTCTCCGCCGCCGGCGATGTCCGAGGCGGCCAAGGCGCAATTCCTCAATAACCACATCGTCAACACGGCGCGCTGGACGCCGATGGTTTTGTCGAGGCCGCCGGTCACCACCCGGCTCAAGGCCGCCGCGGCCAGACCGGGGGGCGCCGCCCTCAGCACGAACGCCCTGCTCGTCGGAACGACCGTGCCCTACTGGACCACGACGATCAAATCGCCGCTGGACAACAATACCTACACCGTCTCGATGGTGGGAAGCAGCCCTTACGCCGCCAACCCCTCGAACACCAACGTAACCTATGTGCCGGTTGCGGTCCGCATCCATCTGGGCGGCTTCGTTCTCGACCCCAGCGCGCCGTCGCACTGCGACGCGCAGTCGCCGGCCCGACGCTTCTTCAACTCGCCGCTCTTCCGGCCGGGTCAATTCACCTCAAATGGCGCCAATGTCAGCGCCGTCCCGGGGGGCACACAGCTGATCTCGGCCTTTCAGCGGGCGAACTTCTGGAACAAGGTGCAGGGCACGAGCTACGGCGTGACCCTCGTGCCGTCACGCCTGGATACGATCGTCGTCGACTGGTATCCGACGGACCCCTTGGACTTCGTGGGCGGCGTCCATGATGATTGCGGCGGCGTCACGCCCGTCGCCTTCGTCAACATCAACGAGTTCAACAGCGAACTCCTGGCCATCGCCGCCACCTACGCCAAGCCCAACCAGGTTCCGATCAGCCTGGCCGACGACGTCGCCATCTATGTCGGCGCCAATACCAATAACTGCTGCGTGCTGGGCTATCACAACGCGGTGCCCGTGCCCGGCGGAACGCAGCTCTATGCCGTCGGCGCCTATTTCGACACCCACCATGTGTTTGGCGGTCGCTTCCCCGACATCACCGTGTGGACGCACGAACTGGGCGAACTGATCGACGACCCGTTCGTGCAGTCGATTCCCGGCGTGCCGGGCGGCACCTCTAACGATCTGACGCCGGCATGGGGTCATACCGGCCAGGTCGGTGGCTGCCAGAACAACCTGGAGACCGGCGACCCGCTGACGCCCGCGCAACTCGGCAACTTCGGGGTCTTCCCCGTGACCGGCGTGGGCGGCTTCACCTACCACTACCAGGATCTGGCCTTCCACGACTGGTTCTATCGCACGGCGTCGACCAGCACCGGCGGGGCGGGCTCGTTCAAGGATGGGTTGGCCGGCGGCGGCCAGGGACCCTGCTCCTGACGACGCGGCGCCGGGCATCGGTCGGTGACCGAAGCCCGGCGGCGTGAACAGTAATCATTTCAGCACCTGTCAGAACCGGCGCCGCCGGAGACGACAAATGGGGGTTTAGACATGAAACACGCACACACATTCATCGGCGTCGCCATCGCTACGCTGAGCCTGGCCGGCGCGGCGAGCGCCAATACGATCTATGACAATCCTTACGTACTCGGAAATGGCGGGGACTGCAGCTTCAGCACCACCTGCGCGGCCCAGGCAGGCCGCGGCGACGATTTCGCCGCCCAGTCCTTCACCCTGACCAGCGCCGCCGTAGTGACCGGCGCCAGCTTCACCGAGCTGGATTTCGGCACGATCCCCACCGATGTGAATTGGGGATTCGCCCTCGCGAACGGGCCTGGCGGCCTGCCCGGCACGTTCCTGTCCTCCGGGACGGACGCGGTTTCCTCTTCGACCGTTCTCGGCTCGGACTTTGGCGCCAACGTAACCAAGGTGTTCTTTGACGTCGGCCCGCAGGCGCTCGGCCCCGGAACCTACTATTTCGCGATCCAGGCCGTTTCGCCGGTGTTCGATACCTATCTCGGTTTTGGCGCCGCCAACAGCGGCGCGGCGGAGACCATGGATGGCGGCGTCACCTGGTCGCCGGGGTACGAGGGTGGGTCAAGCATCGCGGTCGCCCTGTACGGGACGGGTGGAGGCGTACCCGAACCGGCCACCTGGGCGCTGATGCTCTTGGGTTTCGGAGGGATCGGCGCCGCCGTTCGCCGTCGCGAGCGCGTCGCCTCGGCGGCGTGAGCTTAACTACGACGTAGACGCGTGACCGGCCGCCCGCGAGGGCGGCCGGTTTCGTTCTGGCGCTGTGCCGACTCGGCCCCGGTCGGTCTCTAGTGTGGCGATTCAGAAATTCGCCGCTGTTTGTGGCAGCTCCGGAGCGAATTTCTGAATCTCCAGCCACACTAGAACCAGGCGCGGATCCCGACGACCAGGCTGGCGGCGGCGGGATCCTCGCCCCGCGCACGCGCGAAGTCGGCCGTTCTGCCGACCTTCTGGTCGTAGGATATCCCGATATAGGGGGCGAACTCGCGCCTGACCTCATAGCGGAGGCGCAGACCGAGCTCGGCGGTGGATAGGCCGGAACCGGTTTGCGTCTGCGGCGTGTCCTGAGCCGCCAGGTTCAATTCCGCCCGCGGCTGCAGGATCAGCCTTTGAGTGAGCCGCAGGTCGTATGTGCCCTCGAGTCTCCCCAGCAGCTCTCCTCGGGTGGAGAGAAACAACGCCCCCTGGATGTCCAACCAATAGGGGGCGAGCCCCTGGAAGCCCACGGTCGCATAGGTGCGGCCGAGCGGCGCGAAGTCCTGGCGCACCCCGGCGTGCAGGTCGAAGTACGGGGTGACGGCGCGCGCGTAGAGGGCCTGCAACTCGGCGCTGTTCAAGCCCTGTCGTACACTTCCTTCCCCCTCGCTCGTGAGGACGAACTTATTGATGTCGCCGCCGAACCAGGCTTCACCATCCCAGCGATAGCCCCCGCCGCCGGGCCGCGCCTGGTACTCCGCAAGGTTCGCCATGACCTGGGATAGGGCGGCGCCGCCGTGCTCCTGGCGCAGGGTGGCGCGCGCGGCCGCCATCGCCGCCGGGGCATAGTAGCGGTCCGCCGCGTGGTCCTTGGGGGCGGGCGGGGGCGGGCCGGCGGGAATCTCGGGCTCGCTCGCGCCTGCGGCCGAGGCCATGTCGCCGCCGGTCGGGGCCTGCCCCTGGCCGGCGCCGGACATGTCCATGCCCTTCATCCCGGGCATGTCGGCCATGCTGTTCCCACCGGCCGGCGCCGGGGTGGGCTCCTTCGCCGGCGTCGTCTCCGGGGCCGGCGTGGCGGGCGCCTTCGCCACCGGCATGGGCATCGACATGCCGGGCATCGACGTCTGGTCCGTGGACTGGGCCGCGGCGCGCGCGGCGATCGCCAGGCAGATCAAGCCGCCTGCGACGGCGATGCGGTTCACGCGGCTCCTCTTCCTTCGAGGAGCCGCACGCTGAACACCTGAAACATGCCGGCATGCATGTGGTAGAGCATGTGGCAGTGGAACGCCCAGTCGCCGGGCACGGCGGTGAAGTCCCAGGCGACCGTTCCCCCCGGCAAGACGATCACCGTGTGCTTCCTCGGACGGAAGCCCGCCGGCCCATGCACGAGGTCGAAGAAGTGGCCGTGCAGGTGGATGGGGTGGGCCATCATCGTGTCGTTGATCAGCGTCACGCGCACCCGCTCGCCGTTGCGGAACGCGTAGGGCTTGGTCGTCTCGCTGAACTTCTCCCCGTCGAAGCCCCACATGAAACGCTCCATGTTGCCGGTCAGGCGGATGTCCAGGGAACGGGACGGCGTCCGCGTATCCGGATTGGGCGCCAGTGCGATCAGGTCCCGGTAGACGAGCACCCGATGGCCGACGCTTTGGAGGCCCTGACCCGGCTCTGCCGTCCGGTTGATCGGCATGGGCGCGATCGTCTGGACCCCCGGTCCCATCTTCACCCCGGGGGCGTTCCGGGGATCGCGCATCGACATCTTCATCCCACCCATGGCGTCGAAGCCCCGCGGCTTCGGCGGCGCCGTCCCGGGGACCGCCCCGGGCATGCCGGCCATTCCGGCCGTACCCGCCATCCCGCCGGATGAGGGCGAGCCGCCGCCCATGGTCATGGCGCCCATGTCCATGCCCATGTCCTTCATGGTGGCGAGCGGGCGTTCCCTGAGCGGCGGCACGGGCGCGGTCATGCCCGCGCGAGGGGCGAGCGTCCCGCGCGCCATGCCGGACCGGTCGACGGCCTCGGCGACCAAGGTGAAGGCCCGATCCTCGGTGGGCTGAACGATGACGTCGTAGGTCTCGGCGTTGCCGATCTGGAACTCGTCGACCTCCACCGGGCGGACGTTCTGGCCGTCGGCGGCCACGATCAGCAGCTTCAGCCCCGGGATGCGCACGTCGAACACCATCTGGGCCGCGCTGTTGATGAACCGCAGCCGCACCCGCTCGCCGGGCTTGAAGAGGCCCGTCCAGTTGTCGCGTGGGCCGTGGCCGTTGATCAGGAACTTCAGCACGGCCCCGGTGACATCGGAGATGTCGGTCGGATCCATGCGCATCCCGGCCCATTCGACGCGCTCCTTCAGCGTCTGGTCCTTGCCGGCCAGCAGCCCGGGCAACGTCTCCTTCTGGTAGTTGAACAGGCCGGGCTGCTGCTTCAGGCGCTTGAAGACCATGTGCGGGTGCATGAAGCTGAAATCCGAGAGCACCACGACATGCTCGCGGTCGTGGGCGACTGGGTCGGCGTCCTTGGGATCGATCACGATCGGCCCGAAATGACCCTCCGCCTCCTGCAACCCCGAATGGCTATGATACCAATAGGTCCCTGACTGAATGACCGGAAACTCGTAGACGAAGGTTTCCCCCGGCTTGATGCCCGGAAAGGTCACGCCGGGGACGCCGTCCATCTGGAAGGGCACGAGAACGCCGTGCCAGTGGATCGAGGTCTCCTCGCTGAGGTCGTTCTTCACCGACAGGCGGACGCTTTGACCCTCCTTGAGCCGCAGGAGCGGACCCGGCGATGTCCCATTGATCGTGAGGGTGTGGCTGGCGCGCCCGTCGACCGCGACGCGGGCGTGCGAGATGGTAAGGTCGATGTTGGTCCCGGTGAGGGTCGGCATGGCCGGCGCCAGCCCAGCGGTCGCGCTCTGCGCCCATCCGGGCAGCATCGAACTCAGAGCCAGACCTCCGCCGAGCAGCGAGGCGCCTTGCAGGAGCTGGCGGCGGTCGAAGTCCTTCATGCGATCTGAGGCCCCAATCGATGAACGATGCGCACGACCAAGCCTGCACGCTCCCTGTGGATACGCCCAGGCGGCCCGGCGGGCCTCAATAGGCTTTCTGAGATCGTCTGGACGGCGCCAGGTCAAGGGGCTCGCGGCCGTCGATGTCCATCGGCCGGTACACGCTGACCTGACTTCAGGTCGAGGCGGGCGTTCCAGTGCGGTAGTCGCCGAACGCCGAGTCCCGGGCGTCCAGCGCCGTCTTCACCCCCTCGCGCATCTTGACCATGTACTCGCGCGACGCGCCGGTGTGCCAGCCGAGGGCGTGCAGGTCGGTTCCGGCGCGCAGGCCCGCGCGGATCCCCATGGCCTCCATCTGGCGGTGCACGAGGCGCTTGTTGAGCTGCGCCAGCTCGGGATCGACCTTGGCGATGCGGCTGGCCATGGCCAGGGTCTCGGCCTCGAGCTCGTCGGCCGGGAAGGCGCGGTTGGCGTAGCCCAGGCGCACGGCCTCCACGCCGCTGATCGAATCACCGGTCAGCATCAGCTCCATGGCGGCGCGCATGCCCATGATCCAGGCGTGGTACTGGTTGTCGGGCGGCGACATGGTGCGCACGGGCGGATAGCCGATCTGGGCGTCCTCGGCCACGTAGACGAGGTCACAGGCGAAAGCGAGTTCCGAGCCGCCCGCCAGACACCAGCCGTGGACCTGGGCGATGATCGGCTTGGCCATGTCCCACATGCGGAAGCAGCCCTCCACCACGTGGCGCGCCCACTGGCCTTGATGTCCGGCGGTATGGAAGGGCAGGGGACCCAGCCCCGCGAGGTCGTAACCCGAGGAGAAGCAGGTTCCCGCCCCGCGAATAACGATCACCCGCACCTCGGAATCCCGGTCGGCCGCCTCCAGCGCCGCGAACAACTCGCCGCGCAGGGCGTTGGAGAGCGCATTGCGTTTGGCGGGCCGGTTGAGGGTCAGCCGGCGCACGTGGGGCGCGGGATCGTCGGCCAGAATCAGGGTTTCGTCGGACATGAACGTCTCCTTCCGGGTTGGGCGACGGCGTCGTTGCAATCACCCCTCGCTGGGCTGGCATCATACAGGCTGAAAATCGACAAGGTCCAATCCGGCGCCCCGTGCTAGGTTTTGGCTCCCATGGCGGCTGGTCCGTGAACGGAGGTCCGTCGATGTGGATCCAACCCGCCGTCCTCCTGGCCCTTGGACTTTCTGCGAGTGCTGGCGCCGTCTTCGGCGCCCCGTGCCTGCTCGATGCCCATGACCGGCCGGTCCACTGTCCGGCGGCCTCGCAACCGGGGCCCCGCCAGGCTCCCCCGAAGCTGTCGCGACCGCTCCCTCGCGGCTATTGCGCCAACCCCGTCACACACCGCGCCATGAAATGCCTGCCGGCCATGTTTGCGCCACGCAGCCCCAAAAATGTCCAGTGACGGTCTATTTCACAGTGGACACGAGCGCCGAAACATTCGATCAGTTTCATAGCTAAATTGTAACAGCGCCATCGTGGCGCTGCGACGGGGATCCCCATGCAGCAAAGAATGAACGCCCGTGGCGGCGCCACGAAGATGTCGTTGTTGGCCGCCGCCGCCCTGGCGCTCCTGGCCTCGTCCGCCACGGCTCGGACAAACGTTCCGGGCTATCTCGACTACGACGGCGGCGCTCAGTTGCTCGGGCCGAACGATCAGCCGGTCACGGGGAGCCCCGCGTCCTACCTCGGTAGCGGCTTCGGCGCGCCCACCAGCGGAGGCGGCAAGTTCGTTGCAGGTAACCCCGCGGCGGCGTCGATCGGCCTCAGCTTCGAAGGCGTCTCGCAATATGACACGCGCACCCTGAACGGTGGCTTCAGCTTCATTCCGCCGGACACCATGGGCGCCGTCGGCGCCAGCCAGTTCATGGAGACCACCAACGGCGGCTACGCCGTGTACGACAAGGCGACGGGCGTCCGGACGCAGTTGATCTCCGACGGAGTCTTCTGGACCGCCGCCGGCCAGCCCCAGGGGACCTATCCGAACGGATTGCCGCTGGCCAACGGCGACTCGCGCGTCCTTTTCGATTCGCGGTCCCAGAAGTGGATTGTCGAGTCCTTCGCCGCCAACCTCGACAGCATCCAGATCGCTGTCTCGACGACCTCGAACGCCCTGGGCCCCTGGAAGTCGACGTCCTTCACCGGATTCTCGGGCGGCATCGCCGACTACCCGACCCTGGCGATCGACAGCAAGGCCGTCTACATCGGCACCAACAACTTCGACTCGTCTTCCAATTACGCCGGCGAGACGCTTAACGTGATCAGCCGGGCCGATCTGTTCGGCGCCGCCCCGACCACCACCAGCCTGAAGCAGTTCTTCACCCCGCTCAGCTCCATCCTGTCGGGCGCCGACCCCGGCTACGCAATCCAGGGCGTGAACCAGCTCGGCAACGATTACGGAAAGATCCTCTCGGTCAGCATCCAGGGCCCCGACCTGATCCGCTACAACGTCAACAACCCGGGCACGGCGGCCGCAACCCTGAGCAACGTCACCTATCTCGGCACCACGCCCTACGACACCAACGGTCCGGGCCGCCAGCCCAGCGCCTTGAACCCGCGGGTCATCGACACCCTCGACGACCGCGTCTCCAGCGCGGTCTGGGAGCGCAACGGCCTGATCTACGCGGTCCACACCGTCACCCCGACCGGCACCGACCACACCGCCATCGTCTGGACGGTTTCGAACGCCGCCACCAACGTCCTGATCCAGGAAGGGACCGTCGGCGGCAACGGCGACGGCTTCGACTACTATCAGGGGTCGATCGCCGTGAATGCGTCGGGCCAGGTGGTGATCGGCTACGACCGGTCCGGTTCGGATCCACTGGACGGCACGATCACCTTCTTCGCCCAGACCTTCAATCCGCAGAAGAGCGGATCTCTGGTCAACACGGGCACTTTCCTGCTGCACATCAGCAACACGAACGACTACCACAACGGCTCGGTCGACGGTCAGCCCGCCACGGGCCGCCAGCGTTGGGGTGACTACTCCCAGGTGACCGTCGATCCCAACAATATAGAAAGCTTCTGGATGATCGGCGAGTTCGCCCGCGAACCCAACGACGCGGCGAACGGCCACCCGGGCGGCACCGGCGGGACCCGCTGGGGCACCTGGATCGCCGACCTCAATCTCGCGGCGGTCCCCGAGCCGGGGACCTGGGCGATGATGCTGCTGGGCTTCGGCCTCGCCGGCGCCGCCGCTCGCCGGGCGCGCAGGACGGTCGTGGAAGCCTGACGAGGGTTCACCGAGACCCGGAGCGAGCCCTGAGTTGAAGGGCGACGAGATAGGAAGGGCTGCCCCAAGGGCAGCCCTTTTTCGCACCGTCGCGCCTCGGCGCGGGTTTCCGGGATTCGTAAACCAGTGCACACAAGGGGCTAGACAGCGGCTTTCGAAAGCTGAGGATTGCTGTTAGTTGGGTTGAACGTCCGGCTGAAAACGGCCGGGCCTGTCGGGGGCGTTCGGGTGGGGACCTTCGTCGCATTTCGGGATTCCGGAGCCAGGCTCGCGGCTGCGAGCGTGCGGCTGTGGGCAAGCCTCGTCCTCCTGGCGGCCACCCCGGCCATGGCCCAGAACATCTCCGCGAGCATTTCGGCGCACGCCCACGAGGGTGTCGCCTCCTGCGCCGGGTCGGCCTGCCACGGCCGCGCGGTCGCCAGCGCGCCAGACATTCGCCACGACGAGATCAGGATCTGGCAGGACTCCACCGGCCCTGCCGGCGCCCATAGCCGCGCCTGGCGGGTCCTGGCCGAGCCGCGGGCGCAGGCGATCGCCACCCGCCTCGGGCTCGGCAGGGCGCAGGACGCGCCCGCCTGCCTGGGCTGCCACGCGGACCACCCCGCGGCCCGCGGCGCCCTGTTCCATGTGTCGGACGGGGTCGGTTGCGAGGCCTGCCACGGCGGCTCCTCCGACTGGCTCGCCAGCCACTACGCCCTGGGCGTGAAACACCGCGACAACGTCGCCAAGGGGATGATCCCACTGGAGGACGCCAAGGTCCGCGCCGCGGTCTGCCTGGATTGCCACTTCGGCGCCGCCGGGACCGGGCAGTTCGTCACCCACCAGATCATGTCGGCGGGACACCCGCGGATCGCCTTCGAACTTGATTTGTTCAGCACACTGCAGAAGCACTACGACCTTGGCGCCAACTACGCCGCCCGCAAGCCGATCCCCAGTGGCGTCAAGCTGTGGGCGGTGGGTCAGGCGATCGCGCTCGATCGCTCCCTGACCCTGTTCAGCGACCCGCGCCGGGGCCAGGAGGGCGCCTTCCCGGAATTCTACTTCTTCGACTGCCACAGCTGCCACCGGACGATCTCCGACGACCCGCGGGCGCGGCCGACGGCGGTGATGAACCCCGGCCGGCCCATCCCCAGCGGCACGGTCCCCTACAACGACGAGAACATGATCATGCTCTCCGCCGCCGCCGCGGTGGCCGCCCCCAAGCTGGCCGCCCAGTTCGACGCCGATTGCCAGGCCTTCCACATCGCCCTGGCCACCGACCGGACGAGCGCCATTCGCGCCGCCGGCCAGCTGGCCAGGTCCGCGCGGGCGCTGTCCAACACCTTCGCGGCCCGGGAGTTCGGCCGCGCGGAAATCCTCGGCATCCTGGGTCGTGTCATCAGCGACGCCCAGGGCGCGCGGTACACGGACTACGCCGGCAGCGCCCAGGCCGTTATGGCCATCGACACCCTTCTCAACGCCCTGGTGACCTCGGGTGAGGTCGACGCGGCCCGGGCGCGGGCGCTGCGGCCCGAGATCGACCGCGCCTATCGGGCCGTGAACGACCCCAACGGCTACCGCCCCGCGGAATTCCGCGCGGCGATCGCCAGGATCGCCCTGGCCGCCAGGACTCTCGGCTGATGGCGCGCGTCAATCCGGTCGTGGCGGTCCTCGCCGGCGCGGCGCTGGCGCTTGCCGGGTGCGGCGGCGGCGGAGGGGGCGGCGGGACACCCGCGCCCGTGACCACCCCGCCGCCCGCCGGCGTCTTCACCGCCCCGGCGGCTCTCGCCCTGTCCGCCAGCGATGTCCAGCAGGTGATTGCCCAGGCCGTCGCCGAGGCCCAGGCGCGCGGCACGCCGGCGGTGATCTCGGTGACCGACCGGGTCGGCAATGTGCTGGCGGTGTACCAGATGGCGGGCGCCCCGCAGACGGTGACCATCCGCCCGGGGGCAGGCCCGCAGCAGCTCGACCTTCAGTCCGTGCAGGCGCCGGCCAGCCTGGCGGCGATCGCCAAGGCCATCACCGGCGCCTATCTCTCGTCGGGCGGCAACGCCTTCTCCACCCGCACCGCCAGCGAGATTGTCCAAGAGACCTTCCCGCCCCAGCCGGCCACCGTGGGCCTGGGCAGCGGACCGCTGTTCGGGGTGCAGTTCAGCCAGTTGCCGTGCTCCGACCTGGAATTCCCGACCCTCGGCAAGACGATCGGGCCCCATCCGTCGCCACTGGGCCTCGCCGCCGACCCGGGGGGCTTCCCGCTCTACAAGAACGGCGTGCTGGTGGGCGGGGTCGGGGTAAAGGCCAACACCGACTACGGCTTCGACCCCGACGTCACCGTCAACAACCCCGCCCAGGTGAGCGAGGAAGCCATCGCCCTGGCAGGAACCGTAGGCTTCGATCCGCCCGCCGGCATCACCGCCGACATGATCACCGTGGGCGGCAACTCGCTCATCTACACCCAGGCCACCACCGCGACCCTGAAGAGCACGCCGGCGGCGGCCCCGGCCTTCTCCTCCCTCGGCGCGAACGTCGGCGCCCTGCTGCCGGTCAAGGGCTTCTTCGGCGGGGCCATCCTCGCCGGCCAGGCCTACGGGACCGAGGCGTCCGGCATCCGCAAGTCATCGACCGGCGAGTTCAACAATCCCGACACCTTCATCCTCACCGACGGCTCGGGGAACGATCGCTTCGCGCCACGCGGCGGCTCCGATTCGCCATCGGGCGCCGCGCCGCTCTCCGCCGCCGAAGTGACCTCCCTGCTGCAGAACGCCTTCCAGACGATGGCCAATGCGCGGGCCCAGATCCGCAATCCGCTCAACAGCCGCGCCCAGGTCACCATCTCCGTGGTCGACACCAACGGCGTGCCTCTGGGGATCGTGCGCGCGCCGGACGCGCCGATCTTCGGCATCGACGTCTCCCTGCAGAAGGCGCGCACGGCCAATTTCTTCTCCAACGCCAACGCCGCCTCCGACCTCACCAACAACACGGATCCGGGGCCGGGCCGGCAGGCGGACATCGCCAGCTTCGTGCCGGCGGTCCGGAACTTCCTCGGCGTGCCGACCGCGCTCACGGGACAGACGGCCTTTTCGACCCGGGCGGTCGCCGGCCTCGCCCGACCTCTCTTCCCGGACGGCCAGGTGAACGGTCCGCCGGGACCATTGTCCCGCCCCACGGCCGAGTGGAGCATCTTCGCCAGTGGCCTGCAGACGGCCCTGGTCGACACCAACCTGGCCATGGCCGTCTCGTTCGTGGGGGGGGCCAACGTCACCCTCCCGTCGCGCTGCACCTACCTGCCGGACGTCTTCGCCGGCCAGAACCGCCTTCAGAACGGCCTGCAGATCTTCGCCGGCGGCGAGCCGATCTACCGCAACGGCGTGCTGGTGGGGGCGATCGGGGTCTCCGGCGACGGCACCAGCCAGGACGACATGATCGGCTTCCTGGGCATAGACAGCGCCGCGGCGGCGGTGGGCGGCTTCGGGAACGCGCCGGTCGCCATCCGGGCCGACCAGCTGGTGATCAACCAGGGCGGCGGGACCAACCGGGTGCTCTATATCAATTGCCCGGTCTCGCCGTTCCTGAACTCGTCCGTCCAAAACGCCTGCCAGGGCAAGTAGGCGATGAGACTGGCCGCCCTTCTGCTCGCCTCGACGGCGGTTCTGGGGCCCGCGGCCGCCTTCGCCGCCGACCCGCAGGCGGCGGCTTCCCCAGCCTCGCCTTCGATCGCCCCTTCCGTCACGCCGGTGATCGAACAGGCGCCGCCGGCGCAGGATCCGGAGGTGATCGAGGGCCGCACGCGGCCGGGCCGGCAGCCGACCTATCCGAACGAGATCATCCAGACCAATCCGGGCGCGGTCTACGCGCCGCCCCCGGACGCCTTTCCCATCGACCACATTCCGGTGCCCGACCGCTGGCGCCTCGCCGCCGACCTCGCCCTGGTCAAGCCGCACCGCTTCGATCCCTACAACCAGAACACCCTCAAGGGCGACCGGCCGCTGAAGGGGACTACCGACTGGTTCCTGGAGCTGAACGGCATCTCCGACACGGTGATCGCCCCGACGTCGATTCCATCGCCGATCAGCTCGCAATCGACGGACAGGCCCGGGGCCAACGACGCCTTCGGCCGGACCGAGAGCATCGCCATCCACCAGACCTTCATCGCCGGCCTGGCGCTGATCAAGGGGGGCTCGACCGCGTTCAAGCCGCCCGACTTCGAGTTCGTCCTGTCGGTGGCGTTCAACTTCAACTACACCACCGCGCCCGAGCGGCGGATCCTCAACGTCAATCCGACCTACGGCCTGTCGCGCAGCGACGGCTTCATCGGGCTGCAGGAGGCGTTCGTCGAGAAGCACCTGCGCAACGTCTCGGACCGCTATGACTTCGACTCGGTCCGGGTCGGCATCCAGCCGTTCAACGCGGACTTCCGCGGCTTCCTGTTCCAGGACGACAACCTGGGCGTGCGCTTCTTCGGCGACCGCGACGGCAACCGCTGGCAATACAACCTGGCCTTCTTCGCGCGGCTGGACAAGGAAGCCAACTCCGGCCTGAACGACCTCACCGTGCCGCTGCGCAAGGATTACATCCTCATCGGCAACCTTTACCGGCAGGACTTTCCGATCCCCGGTTTCACCTCCCAGGTCACGGTCGCCTACAACTTCAACCGCGAGGGAAGCGACGTCGTCTTCAACAGCAACGGCTTCCCGGTCATTCCGGCGATAATCGGCAATGACCGGGCCCGCGACTACGACGTGGTCTACCTGGGCTACAACGCCGACGGCCACATCGGCCGCTTCAACCTGACCGCCTCGAGCTACCTCGCCCTCGGCCAGGACCGGAACAACATCTTCACGAACAAGCCGGCCGACATCCGCGCCTGGTTCGTCGCCGCCGAGCCCAGCTACGACATCGACTGGCTGCGGATCCGCCTCTCGGGCCTCTATGCGTCGGGCAACCACAATCCGCGCGGCCACACCGAGACCGGTTTCGACGCCATCCTGGAGAACCCGCAGTTCGCGGGCGCCGACACCAGCTACTTCATCAGCCAGTCGCTGCCCTTCGTCGGCGGCGGCGCGGTGGGGCTCAACGGCCCCAACGGCCTCCTCCTCGACCTGCGTTCGTCGAAGGACGAGGGGCAGTCCAACTTCAACAATCCGGGCACCGCACTCGTGGGCATCGGCGCCGACGCCGACGTCCTGCCGCAGCTGCGGATCAGCGCCGACGTCAACCACATCTGGTTTGCCGACACTGCCGTCATCGAGGCCCTTCGCCAGCAGGGCTCGATCTCCAATGATCTCGGCTGGGACTATTCGATCTCGACCATCTGGCGCCCGCGGATGACCCAGAACGTTGTCTTCCGCCTGTCTGGCGCCATCTTCCAGCCGGACAGCGGATTCAACAACCTGTTGACCTCGGTCGGCCGCGACCAGGCCTACTACTCTGTTCTCTTCAACACCGTCTTGACCTTCTAGGGGAGCGGGGGCCACGGAACGCGTGACGAAATCTCGGGTAGCCAAAACCTGGAGCGCCAATATCTGGGCCGTATGGGTTCTGGCGCTTATCGCCCTGGCCATCGTCACCCCGTGGGCGGTTTCCGCCAGCGACGCCGAGAAGCCGGTGGAGCGCCACTACGCTGCCGCCCCGCCCGCTCCCATGGGCGAGACCGAGGCCCAAGCGGAGACCCGGAGCGCCGGCTGCAAGAGCTGCCACACCTCTTCCGACACCTGGACCATGCACAGGTCCAAGGCTGTCGTCCTTGGCTGCACCGACTGCCACGGCGGCGACGCCTCGGTGACGGCGCCCGAAGGTCTCGCCCGGGCCGACGCCCGCTACGCCCAGCTGCGCGACCGCGCCCATGTCCTGCCACGCTATCCCCACGCCTGGGGCTATCCCCACTCGGCCAAGCCGAAGGAAAGCTACACCCTGCTCAACCGCGAAGCGCCGGAGTTCGTCCGCTTCGTGAACCCGTCAGACTATCGCGTCGCCCGGCAGTCCTGCGGCGCCTGCCACATGGCCCAGATCCAGGCCAGCGAGCGCTCGATCATGTCGAGCGGCGCCATGCTGTTCGGCGGCGCGTCCTACAATAACGGCATCCTGCCTTATAAGCACTACGTGCTCGGCGAGGCCTATACGAGCAAGGGCGAACCGGCTCGGATCCTGTCGCCGGCGACGACGCCCGGCGGCAAGCCCGGAACGGTCACGCCCGAGCAAGCCAAGCGCGGCGCGCTCCCCAGCCTCTACCCGTTGCCGACCTGGCAGGTGATCCCGCCGGCCGACGTCTTCCGGGTGTTCGAGCGCGGCGGGCGGACCATCGGCACCCAGTTCCCCGATATCGGCAATCCCAATTCCAGCGGCGAGATCCAGAAGCTGGAGGAGCCGGGCCGGCCGGACATCAAGCAGTCCAACCGTGGCCCCGCCACCGGTATCCGGGTGGCGATCCCGGTGCTCAACATTCACAAGACCCGCCTGAACGATCCGTTCCTGTGGTTCTTCGGCACCAACGACCAGCCGGGCGACTATCGTTCCTCGGGTTGCGCCGCCTGCCACGTGGTCTATGCCAACGACCGCCAGCCACAGCACAGCCTGACCTACGCCCAGTACGGCCGCGACGGCCAGAGCGTCAGCCTCGACCCGACCATCGACAAGACCGAGACGGGCCATCCGCTGCGCCACGAGTTCACCCGCTCGATCCCGAGCTCGCAGTGCATGAACTGCCACATGCACCAGCCGAACGTGTTCGTGAACAGCTACTACGGCTACACGATGTGGGACTATGAGTCCGACGCCCCGTTCATGTGGCCGGAAAAGCAGAAGTATCCGACTTCGGCCGAGATCCGGAAGGTGCTCGACCGCAATCCGGAAGGCGCCGCGCCGCGCGGCAAGTGGGCCGACCTCGACTTCCTGCGCAACGTCTTCGACCTGAACAGCAAGTTCAAGGACACCCAGATGGCCGACTATCACGGCCACGGCTGGAACTTCCGCGCCGCCTTCAAGCGCGACCGCGACGGCAATCTGCTGGACGCCCAGGGTAATATCGTCGCCAACGACGATCCCGAGAAATGGCGCCGGACGGGGCAGGGCGAATTCACCCAGCCTGGGGTCAATCCGGGCAAGGCCGTCCACCTGATGGACATCCACGCCGAGAAAGGCCTGCAGTGCGCCGACTGCCACTACGCCCAGGACAGTCATGGCAGCGGGCTCATTTTCGGCGAGGTGGCCAACGCCGTGGAGATCGGGTGCCGCGACTGCCACGGCACGGTGAACGCCTATCCGACCCTCAAGACCTCGGGGCCCGCCGCCGGGCCGCACGGGACCGACCTCTCCCTGCTGCGCAACCCGGACGGCCAGCGCCGCTTCGAGTGGGTCGAGCGCGACGGGCGGCAGGTCCTCATCCAGCGCTCCATCGTCGACCCGAAGCTCGAGTGGAAGGTGTCGCTGGTCAAGGACAGCGTCGATCCGACCAGCCCCGACTTCAATCCCAAGGCGGCCCGCGCCAAGACCATGGCGCGACTGGACGCTGGCGGAAAGCCGTTCGCGTGGGGGCCGGGGGTCGATCAGAAGAACTACGCCCACAAGGACAGCGAAATGGAGTGTTTCGCCTGTCATACCTCGTGGATGACATCCTGCGGCGGCTGCCACCTCCCGATCGAGGCCAACTGGAAGACCGCCGGCCACAAGTACGAGGGGGAAACCACCCGCAACTACGCCACCTACAATCCGCAGGTGGCGCGCGACGACGTCTTCCAGCTCGGCCGCCACATGACCACCAAGGGCAACATGATCGCCCCCGTGCGCTCGTCCTCGGCCCTGATATTGTCGTCGACCAACATCAACCGCGACCGCATCTACATCCAGCAGCCGCCGATCTCGGCCGTCGGCTACTCCAGCCAGGCCTTCGCGCCTCACTTCGCCCACACGGTGCGCACCACCGAGACCAAGGCCTGCGGCGACTGCCACGTGTCGGCGGCGAACGACAACAACGCCGTCATGGCTCAGCTGATGCTGCTCGGCACCAACTTCATGAACTTCGTCGGCATGCATGCCTGGGTCGGCCTCGACCACGGCATCGAGGCGGTGCGGGTGACCGAATGGAACGAACCGCAGGCGGTGTTCGGCTCGTACCTGCAGAAGTACGCCTACCCCGACTATTACAAGCTGCACGTCGAGCGGAACCACCGCGAGCTGATCGACTGGGTGCGCGGCGCGCCGTTCGACCGCAAGCTGAACGGCGAAGTCGCCGGCGCCGAGCAGATCGTCAATCCGACCCACGGCACGGCCGGTCCCGCCCGCTGCCTGCAGCTGCGCGGCGAATACATGTTCGTCGCCGAAGGGAAGGGCGGCTTCCAGGTCTATGACGTGGCCAGCGTCGCCAACAAGGACATCTCGCAGAAGATCATCTCGGCGCCGTTCTCCAGGTTCGGCCAGAACATGCACGTCGCCTCGCGCAACGCCACCTGCATGGCGCTCCCCACCGACCAGCCGATCGCGCCGCTGCGCAACACGCCCAAGATGCAGGCCGAGAACGAGGAACAGCCGTTCCACCCGATCTACAGCTACGCCTTCATCACCGACGCCGAGGAGGGCCTGATCCTGGTCGACGTCAACACCCTGGCCGACCGCGATGCGCGCAACAACAACCTTCGCCGGGCCCTGACCTGGAACCCTGGCGGCGTCCTCGACGGCGCCCGCCACATCACCCTGGGCGGCCACTTCGCCTACATCGCCGCCAAGGCCGGCCTGGTGGTGGTGGACCTCGACGACCCCATGAAGCCCCGCGTAACCGCCGTCGTGCCGCTCCCCGACGCCCGCGCCTCGGCCCTGCAGTTCCGCTATTTGTGGGTCACCGACGCGCGGGGGCTCGAGGTGCTCGACGTCACCCGGCTGGGCGCGCCCCGTCTGGTGGAGGGCGCCACAGTGCCCCTCGCCGACGCCCGGCGGGTCTATGTGGCGCGCACCTACGCCTATGTCGCGGCCAAGGCCGAGGGCCTGGTGATCGTCAACGTCAAGCGGCCGGAACACCCGGAGGTCTACCAGCGCGTCACCTTCGAGGGGAAGCTCAACGACGCCGAGGACGTCGTCGTCGCCTCCACCAACGCCTCCCTGTTCGCCTATGTGGCCGACGGCAGGAACGGCATGAAGGTGCTGCAGCTGACCAGCCCCGCCAGCCAGCCGAACTTCTACGGCTTCTCGCCGCCCCCCAAGCCCGAGCTGATCGCCTGGGCCCGCACGCCCTCGCCGGCGCTCGCCATGTCCAAGGGCCTCGACCGCGACCGCGCCGTCGACGAGACCGGCCACCAGATCGCCGTCTTCGGCCGCCTCGGCTCCCGCCCCTTCACCCGCGCCGAAATGGAACGCTTCTTCCTCGACAGCAACGGCCAAGTCTACGGCGTGACGGACACCGCCCCGAAGGACAGCTGGACGCCGCTGAGGACCGCGGCAAGATAAAGCGGACAGTGGCCAGATAAAATCCGCTCATCCCCGCGAAAGCGGGGGACCCAGCGGTTTCCAGTGCGGCGACTCTGATGGCGCCGCAACCGCATTGAGTCACGACATGGACGGCCGTCTGCGTTCGCAGGGGCGATGTGGTGCGGATCATTTCCGTGCGACGGGCCCGAAAGCGGGAGATAGAGCACTATGAAGGCGAGTGAGTTCGACGAAGCTTTCGACAACGGCGACGACGTCGCCGACCTGGTCGACTGGTCCAAGGCGCGGCGGCCCAACATTCAGGCTAGGCGGGTCAATATGGATTTTCCCGCCTGGGTCGTGGAGGGCCTCGATCGGCACGCGCAAGTCTGGGCGTCACCCGTCAGGCCCTGATCAAGCTGTGGATCGCCGAGCGACTGGGCTAGTCATTGGGTCGACGGCGCGTGTGGCGCACGGGTGGAGGACGCGCATGCTCATTGCCTTAGACGAAAGCAACAGCAGCCCCCTTCACCCCGCCCTCCGATAAGGCCGATACCGCGGCTCCCACACGTGGGCCGCAATGTGGTCCGACAGGGTGAGGTCGTCGGCGAGGTCGGCGACGCCGTCCGCCTGGGCCTGGCGCGCCACCGCCTCGGCGACCGTCAGCGAGACGGCGCGCAGCTGGTCCACCGGCGGCAGCAGGCGCCCGTCCTTGTCGCCCACCGTCGGCGAGAGGTGGGCCACGGCCTTGGCGGCGGCCATGAACATGGCGTCCGTCACGCGGCTCGCCCCGGCGGCCAGGATCCCCAGGCCCATTCCGGGGAAGATGTAGGAATTGTTGGTCTGGTCGATCGGAATGGTCCGCCCCTTCCACTGCACGGGCGGGAAGGGGCTCCCGGTGCCGATCAGGGCGCGGCCGTCGGTCCAGGCGACGAGCTGCTCGGCGGTCGCCTCGCTGCGCGAGGTGGGGTTGGAGAGCGGGAAGATCACTGGCCGCTCGACCTGCGCGGCCATGGTCCGCACCACCTCCTCGGTGAAGGCGCCGGCCTGGCCTGAAACGCCGATCAGCACCGTCGGCTTGGCGTTCACCACCACGTCGAGGAGGTCGATCCGTCCCGGCCGCCGCAGGGTCCATCCCGCTACCGCCTGGCGGCTCTGCACGAAGGGCGCCTGGGCCGGGGTGATGTCGTTCATGCCCTCGACGAGCAGGCCCGGCCGGTCGATGGCGTAGAACCGCCGCCGCGCCTCCGCCTCGTCCGCCCCCGCCTCGACCATGGTCCGCAACAGCAGGGCGGCGATGCCGCTGCCGGCCGAGCCGGCCCCCACCAGCGCGATCCGCTGCTGCGTGAGCGGCGTCTCCGTGACGTTGATCGCGGCCATCAGGGCGGCGGCGGCGACGGCGGCGGTGCTCTGGATATCGTCGTTGAAGGTGCACAGCCGGTCGCGATAGCGCTCCAGCAGCCGCCCGGCGTTGGCCCCGGCGAAATCCTCCCATTGCAGCAGCACGTTGGGCCACCGCTCGCACACCGCCGTTACGAACGCCTCGACGAAATCGTCGTAGTCTGGCCCGGTCACCCGCGCGTGGCGCCAGCCGACATAGATCGGATCGTCGAGCCGCTCCTGGTTGCTGGTGCCGACATCCAGCAGCACCGGCAGGGTCAGGTCGGGGTGGATGCCCGCGCAGCCGGTATAGAGCGACAGCTTGCCGATCGAAATCCCCATGCCGCCGGCCCCCTGGTCGCCCAGGCCGAGGATGCGCTCCCCGTCGCTGACCACGATCACCCGCACCTTGTCGAACCGCGGGTCGGCCAGGATGTCGGGGATGCGCGCCTTGTTGGGGTAGCTCAGGAAGACGCCGCGCGGCTTGCGCCAGATCTCGCTGAATCTCTGGCAGCCCTCGCCGACCGTCGGCGTATAGACCAGCGGCAGGGTCTCCTCGAGGTTGCGCACCATCAGGGCGTAGAACAGGGTCTCGTTGCTATCCTGCAACTCGCGCAGGAAGGCGTAGCGCTCGAAGTCGGTGGCGAACCGGCGCATGAACCTCAGGCGCCGCGACACCTGCTCGTCCAGGGTGCCCACGTGCGGCGGCAGCAGGCCGTGCAGGCGGAAGACCGTGCGCTCGTCCTCGGTGAACGCCGTCCCCTTGTTGAGCATGGGCTCATTGATCAGGTCGTACCCGTAGCGGTCGGTCTCGATCGGGCCGACGAGGTCGGGTGCGTCCATGTTGGGTCTCCGCCGAGCCGCTCCGGCTTCGGCGAACTATATAGACGGGCGAGGGCCGCGGCGCTTGTATGGAAGGCGTACGCTGCGGCCCCCGACACCCAAGCTTAGTGGGCCAACTGGCTGGGCTGCTCGGACTGCCCGGGCTGATTCGCCTGATTGGCTTGGCTGGCTTGCGCGGCCTGACTGGCCTCGCCCGACTGACGGGTGTCGCTGGCTTGGCCGCCCTGGTCCGACTGACCGACCTGGGCCTGTTGGCCGGCCTGGCGGGGCTGGCCGAAGATGCGCCTCACTCGCTCCCGGCCCTGCGCCGACTTGGGCGCCGTGATGGTGAGGACGCCGTTCTCGAACTTGGCCTGGATGTGGTCGACATCCACGCCGTCCAGGGCAATCCGGCGCTCGAAACGTCCGTAGAACCGTTCGCTGACGGCGCGGCTGCGGTCTTCGATCTTCTGCTGCTTCTCACCGCGCAGCACCAGCACCCCGTCCTCCAGGAGGACCTCGACGTCCTTCTCGTCCATCCCGGGCAGTTCGGCATGGATGCGATACTCGTTCTCCGTCTCTTCGACCTCCAGCCTCGGCCAATTGGTGACGGCCGCCATGCCGCCATTGCCACCGCCCATCAACGCGGGCGTGTCGAAGCCGCGGAAGAAGTCGTCGAACAGACGGTTCATCTGGCGGTGAAGGGTAAAAAACGTCGCCTCTGGGTCCAGTTCGGCCGGCAGGTTGCGGTTCCGGCCGCCGTTGCGGCCCCAGGGAACGAGATGTTGCGTAGCCATGACAGGTCTCCTCTTGCTAAGTCTGCATCGAGGGCAAGTCTGCTGTTGTTGATCGAGCCCGTGCGATGCTCGACCCGCCGCAGATCGTTGGGCCCCCGGTTTGATTCAAGCCTAGTCCCGGAGTTGTGATCCGCCCTGACGCCTGTCAGTTATCGGGACGAACCGGCGAGCGCTTCCCGAACACCAACCGCTGGGTCGCCGCCATAGGCCAGCGCCCGGCCGTCGTTCGCGGTCGCTCGGCCGAGAAGGCGGTCCCCTCCAAGTACATGCAGAAGCGCGCCGCGCCGTCGACCTCTAGGGCGCGTACGGCGATCGTTGTGGATCCCGACCAATTCTGCGCAGCAGGATCAGACCAAAAGTGCAGGGGATGAGCCACGGCGCCGCCGGGATTCCGGCGATCCACCCCGGAATCCCATAGCCCTGTGCGAAGACCACACTCGGGTCGGGAAAGTCGACGCCTCTGAAGATCAGGCATAGCGCCAAGACCAGGCTGACGCTAAGGAAGGCCACGCAGGCCCCGGTTCCCAGCAACTGGGCGCGTCTGAGGGATAAGGCGAACAGGGCCGTCGCCAGGTAGGTGAGCAGGCCGCCGAAGAACAACAGGATGTCGGAGAACGACATCAACCAGTTGTTCCACGGCCCCGACGCCCAGGTGTTTCCTGCCAGGGCGGCGCGATGGAATTCGAGCAACAGCGCTGCCCAAACGAGGTAGAGCGGTGTCGCGGCCGCGATGAGAGAGAACCCCAGCCGCCCATAGAGAGTGTCGCCCGAGGCTTGCAGAACATCCTGGAGGATCATCGTCCCGCTGAAGATGGCCACCGCGTCGACGAACAGGATAACATAGCGAAAAGCGTTGTGGTCATGATCGGCGAACTCAGGCGGCCCGAAGCCCGGCATCAGCGAGAAGAGGGCGACCGGAGAGATCAGCGAGGCGGCGGCGGCCAGCGCCTTGCCGTCGGCGCCGGCCCTCGTGCGGATCAGGTGCAAACCGGCTTTCCACGCTGCGACCAGGATCACGCCCATCAGAACGGTGGCGAACGCCCAACGCACCGGGAGTGAAAATCCCAGGGGCGCCCCGAAGAGGCCCGTCGCCACCACCAGACCCACACAGAGGACGAAAAAGGACACCCGACGTCCCATGGACATGCCCCTAACCGCGCTCAAACGGCGTGTGGTAAGTCACCGGCCGCGGATCCGCATTCTGGGCTCTGCGATCACCGCGATGTCGAGTGAACGTAGGGGGAGCTGTTTCCGGCGCCGATGTCCCCCGCCACATAGGCCCCGGCGCAGCCACACAGACCTGCGACCGCGAGCGCGGATAGAACGACCGCGAGTGTTCTCATCGACCATCTCCGGCGGGATCGCGATTGATGCGTCCAGAGTGCGTTCCGAAAAGTGGGAACCGGTTTTCGAGTGAAACGCACGTCAAAACAAAAGCCTAGAGCACCGATCTGATTCCATCAGATCGGTGCTCTAGGCGTCGGCGACGAAGCCGGCAAGCGGAGAAGGCCCAACGTCCGGTTCCTGGCGGCACGGGAACCGGTGGAATCGACCCCAAAGGAGACACGGGCAGGCAGCGGAGCACTAACCACCCCTCCTGAGCCGCTGGAAACGTCTGCTCTCTGGCACTGAGGTTCAGGAAGCCGCGAGACCCATTGGCGTAGAAGCTCAGGTCCTGCGCACCGCCTCAAACGGCGTGTCGTAGGTCACCGGGTTCGGGAAAGTCCCCGCCACGCAGTGATGGGTCGTTAGCCGCCCCCCATCCCACGCCAGCAGCGCGAACCCCGGCGGTTCGCCGCGCAGGATCTCGCGGCCGTCGGGGACGCGGCGATCGATGGGGGTGAGGTCGAGGGTCAGCTGCAGGGCGCTGGCGGCCGAGACGGTGACGGTATGGCCGGCGAATGGGCCGTGGAAGGCGCGATGGACGTGGCCGCTGAGGACGCCGACAACGTGGGTCCTGCCGCGGAGCGCCACGGCGAGCCGGCCCGCGCCCGCCGCCTCGAAGGTGGGGTCCATCCACTGGATCCCGCAGGGGATTGGCGGGTGGTGCACGATGACCACGGTGGGCCGCCTCGGCGCCGCGTCCAGGGTCCGCGCCAGCCATTCAGCCCGGGCTTCGCAGAAGGCGCCTTCGGCCCGGCCCTCCTCGACCGTGTCGCACATCACAACGCGCAAGTCGCCGACATCGACGGCATACTGCACGAAGCCGTGGTCATCGACACCGGTGAGAGGGGCGGGGAAGGCGGCCAGCAGCGGCGCTCGCAGATCGTGATTGCCCATGCCGACGTAGACCGGGGAGGGCGCTCCCTTCAGGATATCGCGGAGCGCGGCGTATTCTTCCGGCGTCCCGGTCTCCGTGAGGTCGCCCGAGGCGAAGATCGCCGCCGGCCGCGGCCGCAGGGCGGCTATGGCGGCGAGCACCGTGCGCAGCCGCTCGGCGTTGCCCAGCCGCGGCGCGGCCGTGGCGATATGAAGATCGGTGATCTGTGCGATCGTCAGCATCTCGCCCCTTCGGGACCTCCGCGCCCCGTCTGGACTAATACGCGCGCCTCTCGCTGCCGGATGACGCCAGCGTATGATCGCCCTTCGGGGTGGCCATCCCCGGCGCGTGATAGCTGTGGCACTCGGCGCAGTCGCCGGACGCGGCCTGCGTGGTCTGGGCTTTTGTCTTGCCGTGGCAGGCCGCGCACTGCTCGATGCGCGGGAGCATCACCTGGCTGGACCCGGTCGAATCGACCACCCGGTGGCAGGTGTCGCAGGTCGGCCGGCCGGCCGCATCCTCCTTGTGGGCCGGCAGGCTGTGGTCGAAGTCGCCCCACGGCAGATAGCGCTCGGTCAGGTGGATCGGCCTGATCCGATACTCCAGGGAGGCCGGATCGGCCGGCGCGATGGCCACATGGCATTCGGAGCACAGGCCGCGGGGCGCGAACAGGGCGCGGATCTTGGCCGCCGCCGCCGGCGCCGGGCGCTGGCCGCCGCCGGAAAACAGCTTGCCGACGCTGTCGAAGAAGCCCATCGACGCCTCGGTCGCCACCGGCCTGCCGCCCCCGCCGCCGTAGTACTGCTCCAGGGTGGCGACCACCCGGTCGGGGTGGCCGTGCGGCAGCAGGCGCGGTGCGCCGCCGGGCCCCGGCGCAAAGGCCAGCGAATGGCAGGAGGCGCAGTCGCGGGTCATCTCGACCGGCAGGAATCCCTTCCCCCCCGGTCCCGGCCGGTGACAGTCGGCGCAGCCGAGGCCTCCGCCGGCGAAATGCAGCCCGGCCGCCATGCGGGCGACCCCGCCGGTGGGCGACAGGTGTGTCTGGTGCGAGAAGATCAGCCCGGTGTAGTCGCTCGGCTTCTCCACCAGGGAGATCCGGTCCAGCACGGGCGTCATTCCACCGATCGGCGAGCGCGCGATCAGCGGCCTGAACTCCGGATGGTGGGTCCAGTCCGGCGTGTCGCGCAGCGTCGTCGTCCCCAGCCGCTCGCGCAGCTTATCGTGGCAGTCGGCGCAGCCGTTGACCATCCTCAGGACCGGCGTCGGGCGGGGGTGGGAGGGAGGCCCCACCCCGCTTTGCATGACGGGCGCCCCAGGTGTCCCAAGGGCTGAAATCGGCTTCAGCGGCGCGTCGGCCAGGTGTTCCAGGTGGCAGCTGGCGCAGCGGTCGTTGGGGTGGTTGAAGCCCATGCGGAAGGCCGCCTGAACCTTGCCGTTCAGATCGCGTGGCGGCGGGGCGGCGTCGCGCAGCAGGTCGTGCGCGGCGTGGTCGTGAACCAGGGTGACCCTGGTGGGACCGCCCCACGCCAGCGCGTTGGCCGCCACCCGGCGCGCCGTCTCCGGGTTCCGCGAGGCCTGGTGGCAGGCCAGGCAGGCGTCGTCGCGCACCGAGACGAACGCCTTCACGTGGCAGGCCTGGCAGTTCCTGCCGAGGAAGGCGTGCGCCTTCGATAGCGGTCCGGTCGACCACGGCTGGTCGGCGTGGATGTGCCGGTTGGCCTTGGCGAGATAGGTCGCGATCGGCCAGGCCAGAAATGCGACCAGCGCCAGGGCGGCCAGGGCCCAAGCGGCCGGCCGCTTGCCGAACCGCGAGGCGCCG
>JAQGIW010000076.1 GCA_028290905.1 Caulobacteraceae bacterium
ACTCGTGGTTCGACGCCCCCTTTCAGGAATGGATCGACGACTACCATCAGAACACGATCGCCGCGGTTCGACTGGTCCATGCCTTTACTCCGGCGATGAAAGAGCGCGGCTGGGGGCGTTTGATCCAGGTCTCGTCTCGAAACGCCATCTCGCCACACGCGAATTTACCGACCTACGGCGCCGCGAAGGCCGCGCTCAACAACGTGACCCTCAGCCTGTCCAAGGCGCTGGCTGGAAGTGGCGTCACATCGAACGGGATCATGCCCGGCCTGATCTACACACCGCAACTGGACAAGTGGTTCATCGAGACCGCGCAAAGGCAAGGGAGTGACGACCCTGAGTTTGGCAAGCAGTATGCTCTCGAGAACATCATCGACCAGACCGTCAGCAGGCTTGGGCAGCCTATGGATATTGCAGCCGCGGTCTGCTTCCTGGCCAGCCCGCTGACCGACTTCATGACCGGCACGACCTTTCGCATCGATGGCGGCTCGACACCCACCGTGTAGCGCGCTGAAGCCAAACCTCGGCGTGCGTCAGGCTTTGAGCAGCGCCGCGGCGATGCGCTCGCGGGTCATGGGCAGGTCGCGAATGCGGGCGCCGAGCGCGTGGGCGACCGCGTTACCGATGGCGGCCATGACCGGCCCCTGGCTCACCTCGCCCAGACCGAACGGTCGCGGCGCGGCGGTGGTCTTGCGCTGGTCGCCCCTTCAGGGGAACGCTCCGCGCCACGAAGGGCTCGAAGATCCTCCATTCCTCATCCGACATCGGTCCGCGAATCAAGAATGCTCTCTCTCAAAGAGCAGCCTTGAATCAGAGCCCGATCTATAGCGGAGTCGTCAGACCCCAATGTTGTCGACATAACCTAGGAGACCGGAATGATCATGGGTCGCATGATATCGAATCGCCTTGGACGCCTGGCGGCCGGCGTGGTCGCCGCCTCGGCGACGCTGGGCGCCGCCGCCTCGGCCGCACCCGCCGCCGACTCGAACGGACGGAACTGCTTCACGGTCAATGACTGGCATGGCTGGTCATCGCCCAGCCCCGACGTCCTCTACCTCGCGGTGAATTTCAGGGACGTCTACAAGGCCACGCTGGCCCAGCCCGTGGAGGGACTGCATCTGATGGACACCGTGGTGATCTCCGATGAGGCGGGCCTTCAGAGTGTTTGCAGCGCCGTCGACCTGCACCTGATCATGACTCATCGCGGCGGCGGCAGCCGGCGGGGCCTAATCGTCAGGTCGCTGACCAAATTGACGCCCGAGGAGATCGCCACAATCCCCAAGAAGGATCGTCCGAACTAGGACACCTACAGGGCCAGAGCTCGCTGAAGATCAGCGTGTTCGAACGCGCTTTCCATTCGGCGGATTTCGGCAGGACGAACGCCGACGGCTTCCGCCGTGCGCCGCCACCCAGCCGTCGCCGCGCCGACGACCTTGACGATCGCCCTGGCCGCCGCATCGCCGAGACCGAAATACCCGGCGACCGACAGGACCAAGCCAAGATCGCAGGCGCCGTCATCGACGTCGATGGTGGTGGTGAGGATGCGCGGACGCACGTCGGCGGGCGTGGGATTGAGGTCGTAGGCGGGCGACAGCGTCCAGCCGCCCCGCCCGAGCCAAACGAAGCCGTGATTGCGCAGATGGTCGTCGACGTTCGAGACGAGGACGTTGAACACCATGCGCCGAAAGAGCTCCGCGGCGTCTTCCCTGGGCCGGGCGCCGTGCTGATTGAGGACGTCGGAAAGCTCCGGATAGCTGGCGCGCTCCCCGTCTCGCAGGCCCATCGTCGACAGCGCGGACAGGAATGGAATGCCCGGCGACAGGAACGAACGGGCCAGGGCCGACCGCCAAGGCCAGCTCCAGAGAGAAGCGATCGGGATCGGCCAACCAGTCGGCGTGATATTCGAAGACAACGGTCTCCCCGCCCCTGCGCGGCGTGCGACGGAGCGTGCCGACGCGCTTCAGGCCGCTGGCGGGGTCGATGTGAACTTCGATGTCCGTCATGTCTCGGGGTTCGGCCCGGGGTTCGGCTTGGGGGACGAACGCCGCCTGACGCGGGTCGGCAGTGCGTCGGCGGCAAGCTGTTGACCGACGTGGTCCGTGGAGGGGTCGGCGACCTGGCCAAGGTGGTCGAGGAGGCCCAGGGCGTTCAACACGGCGGCATAGATGCCGACGCCAACCCCATCGTCACCCGCCTCGATCTTCTGAAGCGTAGGGCGCGTGGTGAAGGCCCGCTCGGCCACGATCTCTGCCGTGAGGCCCCGCCTCTTGCGCGCGTCTCGAAGGTCGCCGCCCAGTTTGCTCAGGGCGCGGCGCACGGCGAGTGGTGGGTGATGAGGGGTTGGCATGTAAACATCCCTTTTCGCTATCCAGCGTTTGCGCAAAGGGATATTTACATTAGAGCGTCGCGTTGAGAAAGAGGCAATCGCGTTATCGTCTCCCACTGATGTCGTCGGCCGGCGGCAGAAGCCCTCGCGACCGTCAGGCCCAAGTCGTCAGTCAAGGGTGGAGGTCGGCCATGTTGGCGACTCCGCCGACGGCCTTGGCGGCGGCGCCCAGGATGGCCTCGGCCAGGTCTTCGTAGTTCATGCCGGGGAGGGGGCAGACGTTGTCCAGGTCCGCCAGGATCGCGGGCGGACAATCCTCGATCGGCACGCCTTTCACCTCGGCCCATTTCTGTATCTGATTGCGAAACCGTGCCGTCACCAGCGGCTGTTGATTGTTCATCGGGTCGGCCATGGCCTCCTCCAGGGAGACGAACTCGACGCCGCGCGCGGCGAAACCGTCGAGGATGGCGCCGATGCAGTCGGCGGCGATCGGCGTGCCGTGGATCAGCCAGATGTGGACGGGATCGCGACCGAAGATCAGGCGCGCGGCGGCGTGCTGGACGCTAAGTTGCTTGAGGGCGGTGTCCACGCAGGCTTGGCGCAGCCAGGCCTTGGCAGTCTCGTCGCCGGCGATGATCGCGCGCGTATAGGGCCTGGAGAACTGGGCGTCATAGAACCACAGGCTGATCGGCGCGACCGCGTAGCCGGCGCGGCCGAGCCAGGCCAGCACCTCGTCGCGCTTGGCCGCCGTGTCCCCCCACATGTCGAAGCAATGGCGAAAGTAGCGGGTGGGCGCCGCGTCCGACCACCTGGCGATCAGGGCTTCCGTTTTCTCGATGTCGGCGATGTAGTTCCTTGGAGCCACCCAGTTCAGGCTGGCGTGATTATGGGTGTGGTTGCCGATGTGATGACCGGCCTCGGTCCACCCGTCGAACACCTGCGACAGCGCCCGGTCGTCGTCGACCGGGGCGGTGTTGGAAAAGGCGTAGACGCCGCGTACGCCGTGGCTGCGGAAGGCGTCGGTCAGGCGCCGGGCGATGGTCTGGTAGGGATAGCCGTTCAATTCGGGCACGCCCTTCCACTGGAACAGGTCGTCGACGGTCAGGGCGATCCTGATGGGGCCGGACATGGACTTGGGTGAGGTCATCGTGGCTTCCTTTCCGCGGGCGCCCGACCCGTTGCGGCGGGTCACAGGTGGTAATATGACAGAAGTCACGTTTTGCGCAATGAACATGACAAACGTCACGATTCGAGAGGGGCGATGAGCACCGGCATCGGCGTCCGGCAACCGGCCCAGGCGCGCAGCCGCGAGCGGGTGGAGCGCATCCTTCTGGCGACGGAGGCGCTCATCGAGCAGACGCCGCTGGATGAGATCAGCGTGGCGATGATATCGGAACGTTCAGGGGTGAAGCGGGCGACGATCTATCAGTTTTTCCCCAGTGTGCAGGCGATCCTGAAAGTCCTCGGCCAGCGTTTCCTGGACGAGATCTACGACGACTTCACGCGGATCGAGACGCCTGGAACGCAGGACGCCTGGCGGCGGACGACGGGCGCCCTGATCGATGCGATGGTGGATTTCTACAGCCATCACCCGGCGGCCTGTTCGCTGTTCCTGGGCGACGGCAGCCTGCATGGCCTGCGCCTCATCGACCACGATTTCGACCAGCGCTATGTCGAACTGCTTCGCGCGCAACTGGGAGGCGGCCCGGCGATCCAGGCCGGCGCGCAGGGCGATCCGATGCAGGTCGCGGTGATGATCGGCATCTCGACGATCTCGCTCAGCGTGCACCGTTTCGGCCGCATCACCGACTATTACCGCACCCAGGCCAGGCGGGCTGTGCAGGCCTATCTGGGAACGCTACTGGGCTAACCAGGCCGGCGAGGCCGGGCGAGGCCGGCGCAGGGGACAGGAGCACCCGTCCCCTGATTCGTGCCGGCGCCCTTCGTCCGAAAGCGCTCCAGGCTCCGCTAAAGATCCAGCTCGGTCTGACGAAAGGCTGTGTCGCCGATGTTCTCGGGGACCCGCCAGGAGTCTCTGTGCTCGTTGGCCCGGTCGATCAGCGTCTGGACGGCGTCAAGGGATTGCTCTTCCAGCTTCATCCCCGGGGCTTCAGGTTCGCCGCCGCCCGCTCTGAACTCGAGCACTTCCACGCCGGCAGGGCCGGCCGTGTACTTGTAGGGGTGGCCGTTGGGAACGAAAAATCCCGCGCCGGGCCCCAGGCGGTGCTTGCCGAGAATGATTTCACCGGCAACCACGTAGTACAGACAGTCGCCGTAACGGGGGTGGCTGTGGGCGAATAGCGGAAAATTGGGTCCGAACCAGGCGTGCACCAAGCTCATGCCATCAGGAACGTTTTGGCTGAACAGAGAGGTGACCGCCGACCCGCCTTGAATCGACTCCACCATCTCGGCCATCTTCTGCCGCACCGGTTCTTCGCCATATTCCGCCGCCAGGGCGCTGTGCTCGAAATACTCCGCGACCCTGGCGGGGTCCGCGGGACTGGGGGGCCCGGGCTGATTGATCTTCGTATTCGTAAAGATCTCGAACGGCCCCCGCGGGGACACGTATTTCCTCGAAGCTTTCGCCAGTTCCTGCTGTTTGATCGCCGCGTTCACGTTGCTCCTCCGTCGCACCTTTGATTGTCGCTGAGGTTGGCACGGAACCGATGCCCTGGCCAGATGGAGACGAACCGTATTCTCCATAGGGATCAGGTCTGGGTCGGAAATTATACCCCCGGAAATATCCCAAGAGGCAGGGGATGGAAGGACCCGGACTCGACTGCCGATCCCCCACGGCGGTAGCGTACCAAAGAGCTCATAGAGGAAGGAGCGGGGTGGAAATGAAAATCTGGCCAGTGGCGGCGGCGTGGCTATTACTTGCTCCTGCTGCGTTCTCGCAGCAGGAGCTAGATCAGAGCCGAGCCGGTTTTCATAATGACCAGGGCGACGCAACTGCGTTGTGGGCGGAGCGCGCTAAGGAGAGGAAAGCCGCTCGCAAACAGACCGCGCGCCGGGCCCAGGTCGCGGCCTTCGCGGCCGACCCGGCCCATCCCTATTTTGGGATCGTGCGCGGGAAGATGTTCGAGCTGCTACGTGACGGCCAAGCTTCATCGATGCAACAGGCCTACGACCTCGCAGTGAGCCAGACGCCGAATCTGCCGGCGATCCCGCCGCCATAGGCACGATAAATGTCGGGCGCCCCGACACTATCGAGCGATCGCCGCGGCGGCGGGGCGGTCCCTGGTCAGATGCAGCGTCGAGAGGATCAGCAAGGCGGCGATCAGCATCACGGCGCCCAGCGCCAGCACGGCCACGACGTTGTGGCCGGCGATGACGCGCGAGGCCAGGAACGGGCCGATCGCGCCGCCCATGAGCCCGACGCCGCCCGACTGCGCAGCGGCGCTGCGGCTGGGATCGGCCTCGATCAGCATCGGCACCTGAAACGGCGCGGAGAAGAGGGCGACAAAGCCGATCGCCATCGCGCCGGCGATGAACAGCCAGGCCGGCGGCATGGCCGCGAACGCCGCCCAGCTGGCCAGGACGACGCAGCCGGTGGCGAGCAGCACCATGTAGTAGCGAATCCGGCCGGCGAGCGCGGTCGCCATGGCGCTGCCCAGGATCTGCACGGCCAGCGAGGCGGTGATCGCGGCCCCGGCGATGGCGGCGCTGAGCCCGGTCTGCTCGGCCAGGGGCACGAAGTAGATGGCGACACCGGCGATGGAGGCGGTGAAGAGGAAGGTGACGCTGAGCGCCAGCCAGCCGCGCGGCGGCGGCCAGCCCGCCCGCGTCGCGCCGCTGGGCAGAGCCGCATATTCGCGAGGACACAGGAGGGCGAACGGCGCGCACAGCGCGATCAGGCCGGCGGCGACGACGAAGGCGCCGATGGCGTGGAACCGCGGCAGGACAAGGCCGGTCAGCGCCGCGGTCAGGCCGAGTTCGCTCAGGGTCAGGGCGGTGTAATAGACGCCCGACCAGCGCGCGGGCGTCTTCGAACGCACCACCATGCCGATCAGGATCCAAAGCAGAATGCCTTCCGGAACGCCCGCCAGCGCCCGGATGCCGACCACCCCCCAGCCACGCCCCCACCCGGTGGCGAGATCGATCGCGGCCAAGGTGAGCACGGCCAGGGCCCCGATCGCGCGGATGCGCGCCGGCGGCACGAAGGCGCTGAAGGCGGCGTTGGTCGCCGCCATCGCCAGCGCCTCGGCCATCGCCGTATCGCCGATACGCTCGACCGGAATGTGCCCCTCGCCGGCAAGCGCCCCCAGCAGCAGCGGCATCGGTCCGCTGAGCAACAGGCCCACGACGCCCATCGTCAGCGCGCCGGTGGTCTGCAGCAGCGGCAGGTCGCTGGGGCCCGGCGGCGCGGCGGCAGCCGCGACGAGGAGCGGTTCATCGGCGATCGACATGCGGCTCGGCCGTCCCGGAGTTGTTTTCTTTCAGTCAGCCGGACCGAGGGTTCGGATGTCAAACCAAATCTGGGGGAGATCATTGGCCGTGCGTCGGCGCGCCGCGGCCACCAGCTTGAACATCTCTATCGGCCCGGCCCGGCCTTGGCCGCGGAGGCGCGCACGATCGGAATCTCATCAGGCGCCAGCGGCTTCATCCACGTCTTGCGGGCGAGGGCCGCCTCGATATGGGGCGCGAGCTCCTTGGCCTTTTTGGCCTCGCGCTCGGCGACCTCGGCCTTGAACTCGGGCATCACCTCGGCGGCGAACAGCTCCAGGGCCTCGCAGATGTGGGCGTGCCGGTTGTGGCCGGCCTGCTGCAGGAAGATCACCTGGTCGACGCCGACATCCTGGAACTCGCGGATGTGGCGACGGATGTCGTCCGGCGTGCCGATGCCCGAGACATAGGTGTCGGCCCGCTTGGCCGCGTCGATCACCTCCTGGGTCCGGTTGCCGCGGGCGGTGATATAGTCATGCCACAGGGTCGAGCGGCCGGGGACGGTGTCGTGCGCGACCAGGGCGTTGACGGCATAGCCGAAGAACTCGAAGCCCTCGTGGCCGCGACGGATGGCCTCGTCCCGGTCCCCGTGCACCGAGAAGTTCGAGACGGTGGCGATGTTGGCGTTCACGGCATGGCCGATCGGCACGCATTCCTCGGACTTGATGATGCCGTAATAGATGTCCGCCCAACGCTTCGCTTCGTCGGGATCGATGAACGAGAAGGACAGCGCGCCCAGGCCCAGCGAGGCCGCCACCCTGATCGTGTCGCGGTTGGTGCAGGCCATCCACATCGGCGGATGGGGCTTCTGGACCGGCTTGGGAATGACGTTGCGGCACGGGAAGGAGAAGGTCTCGCTCTCGTATCCGGGATAGGGGCTGAGCACCATCATGTTGGCGATCTGTTCGGCCGCCTCGATCGCCATGGCCCGCTTCTGGCGCGCCGGGATGTGAAAGGCGCCCAGCTCGAGCCGCGTCGCCCCCTCGCCGATGCCGAAGTCGAGCCGGCCCTTGGAGATGATGTCCAGGGTGGCCAGTCCCTCGGCGGTCCGGGCCGGATGGTTGTAGTTCGGAATCACCTGGCGGATGCCGTGGCCCACCCGGATGTTTTTGGTCAGGGCCGCGCAGGCCGACAGGAACACCTCGGGGGCGGAGGAATGCGAGTATTCCTCGAGGAAGTGGTGTTCCACCTCCCAGGCGTAGTCGTAGCCGAGCTTGTCGGCCAGCACGACCTGTTCCAGCGCCTCATGGAACAGCCTGGCCTCGTCGCCCTCGTTCCACGGTTTGGGCAACTGGTGCTCGTAGAATATGCCGAACCGCATGGTCGCCTTCTCCCGATCCCGGCTTGTCGCCTGTTCGGGCAAGTAGACCGCAAGACGACGCCCGATGAAAGCCGGACGTGGCGGAAGCCGCCCCCTTCACGGCCGCGCGATCCGGCCTAAGGTAAGGGAAATGCGCCGGGCCATCATGGCGGCCGCGGCAGGAGGAGAACATGGACGACCTATCCGCCCTCGACGGCGCCAAGCCCCCGCCGTCATCGCGCTTCGGTCTGCCGATCAGCCCGGAGGCCCTCGAGCTCTGGGATGAGATCGAGCGGTTGGACCTGGTCCGCAACATCGCCGAGCTGGAGGTGCTGGGCTGGACGGTGATCCCGCCGGAGAAGGCCGCGCCGCCAGGGTTCTGCGACCGGTTGCGCGACAAGATCCTGGAGGTCGCCGCGCGCCGGGACGGTCGGCCGGCCGATCTGGAGGCGGGCGCGACGCACACCCGCACCAATCGCCCGATCGGCGGCCTCTACACCTATCTTCTGTTCGAGGACCCGATCTTCCAGGAGGCGATGTGCAACCCGATCGGGATGGCGCTCACCACCTACCTGCTGGGCAAGAACGCCATCGCCTCGAACTGCATCGGGGGGCTGAAGGGGCCGGGCGACGTCGATCTCGGTCTGCATTCCGACAATGCTTTGATGGTGGCGCCGTTTCCGTCGATCCCGCAGGTCTGCAACATCACCTATGCGCTGTCGGACTACACCAGGGAGGACGGCGCATTGTGCTTCGTCCCCGGCAGCCACAAGTATCTGCGCCATCCAGCGCCCGGCGAGGGCCTGGACCAGCGGGTTCCCGTCGAGTGTAAGGCCGGCTCGATCATCTTCTGGGGCGGCGCCGCCTGGCACGGCGCCTTCGCGCGCACCGCGCCCGGCCTGCGCATCAACCTGATCATGGCGATGATGCGTTCGCACATGCGCCCGCAAGAGCCCTACCGCGAGAACGTCACCCAGGCGATCCTCGACGCCAACCCGCCGCGCTTCGCCAAGCTGATGGGCAGGCACCTGAACTACGGCTGGAAGGAAGAGGGTCCTCAGAACGAGGCTACGGCCTACAACGTCTCGCGGCACGCCTACGACTGAAGGCGGCCGGTGAATCGGATCTAAACGTGGCCGCCTTGACCGCCGTCCACGGTGATCGCCGCGCCGTTGATGTAGGAGGCGCCGCTGGTGCAGAGGAAGACGATCACGGCGGCGACTTCTTCGGCGGTTCCGTAGCGCCCCACCGGAACGGCCCTGGCGTTGCCCGCCAGGACGGCCTCCATGGTCGTCCCGTTGGCGGCGGCCACTTCACCCGCCGCCCGCTCCCACATCGGCGTGTGGATGAGACCCGGCAGGACCGAGTTCACCAGGACGTTGTCGGCGCCGTATTTTCGCGCCAACGCCTTGCCCATCGCGATCATGGCCGCCTTCGAGGCGCTGTAGTCGATGAGCGCCGCGTTGGGATAGAGCGCCGCGCCGCTCGACACCATCACGACCCGGCCCCACTTGCGCTCCCGCATCCCGGGCAGCAGCCGGCGCGTGCAGCGAACCGCCGACATCAGGTTCAGCTCGAACAGTGAGAACCAGTCGTCGTCGCTCATGTAGAGAAAGTTGCGCGACGGCGAGGCGCCGACGTTGTTCACGAGGATATCGACCGGGCCCTCCGCCAGCACGCCATCCATGAACGCGTCCACAGACCGCCGGTCCGCCATATCCGCCGTGAATCCGCGGATCGACCCGTCGCCCCTTGGCGGGCGGTAGTCGGACAGCGCCGCGACGTTGTCGGCGCCGCGCGAACAGAAGCACACGCGCGCGCCCTGGTCGGCGAGGGCGCGGACGGCGGCCGCTCCGATGCCCAGGCTGGCGCCGGTCAGCACGGCCCGCTTTCCCGAAAGGTCCAGGTCGATCATCTTAAGGGGTCCTTTGAGGTTGAGGCGGCGCCACAAGCTAAACATGACCGCGCGGCGCGCGCCACGGTGGGCCGACCGCTGTCATCGCAACGCTATTGGTTGGCGGTGTTCATGCAGGTTCTCGGAAATGCTATGGATGGAAGCTATGAGCGACGCTGTCGGCCCTGGCGATCTGGTTCTGTGCGTCAATGTCGCCCCGAACCATGCCACGGGTAGGCCGGTGCCCCTGCGAGCCGGGGAGACCTACCGTGTCATCGCGGTCATGGAATATGCCTGCCCATGCGGACGTTCCGATGCCCTGCTGGATGTAGGAATTGACTACGGGTGGTGCCAAACGCGCTTCCGACTCCTGCCCAAGCCCAAGGCCGAGACCAAGACGCGCCGCGTATCGGCGCCCAAAGAGAAGGAGACGGTTCGATGAACAAGGGACTCCCTTCCCGGTCCGGCTGACGCGCGCGGGTGTGGCGCGCGTCTGGAGTCCGCTTGGGGTCGAGAGCGATCACGAGCCGCTCGCCAGGGAGCCGACGCTGCAACCGAATAGCCGGGCGGCGGCGGCGTGCGGCGGTGTACTGTCAGGCATGGGAGAGGCCTGAGGTTGGCGGGGAAGGTTACGCACCTCGAGACGCAGCGGCTGACGTTGAGGCGGTTCACCGCGTCCGACGGGCCGGCCGTCCATCTTTACATGGGCGATCCCCTGGTCACCCGGTGGCTGCCGAAGGGGCGGCTGGACAAGGCCGGGGCGCAGACTTTTGCCGACAAGAACGCCGGGAGGCGCCCGAGGGCGATCGCCGTCGTCGAACGCGCGTCGGGCGAGCTCGTGGGGCACATGGACTTCCATCCCTGGCTTGGGCGCGGCACGCGCGAGATCGGCTGGGCGATTGGCCGTCCATACCAGCGACGGGGCTATGCCACCGAGGCCGCCCGCGCCCTCTTGGCCCATGCGTTCGAGACGCTGCGCTGTCACAGAGTGGTGGCGACCTGCCAACCGGAGAACGTCGCCTCGTGGCGCGTGATGGACAAGTTGGGCATGCGCCGGGAAGCCCACTTCCGCCAGCACCTCCTTCGCGATACCGGCGAGTGGTGGGACGAGTATTTCTACGCCCTGCTGGCGGAAGAGTACTTCGGCCGGGCCGCCCCGATCAGCGGCTAGACGGGAGCCCGCCGGCGTAGTCCAGCGCGTCGAAGCGACACTGCGCGCGGAGGACTAAATTTCTTCGGTCGCGCGGGGGCTTCGGCGACAGCGTCGGGCTGGCAGCCGCGCACCAGCCGCTCACACCCCCGCCTTCGCCAGGTTCGCCTTCGGGATCACGGCCGTGAACGCGCCCCTGTCCTTCGCGCGATCGCGGGCGAAGTCGGCCCAGGCGGCGGCGACGGCGGTGGGGGCGCCGGGCGCTAGCTCGGCGCGGCGGGTGACGAGCCGGACGCGGCGGATCGCCGTGGCGGCCTGGGCCCAGAGGTCGACGTTTTCCACGGGCGCGTTCTGACCGGCCTCGGCAGCAGTGATGCGGCACGGAATGGCGAGCACCGCGGGCGAAGCGGTCTGGAGTTCGACGCCCGCGCCCGGCGCCAGGTCGGCCAGCGCCGCAGCGATCGCCGCCAGGCTCGTCCGCTCCAGGTCGAACCGGCGCGCGCCGCCGGCGCTCCCGCTGACCTCGCCGGCGTTCAGCCGCACGATGGCCCAGCCGCCAATGCGGAAGTTCGCGTGGTGGGCCACCTCGAGCCAGATCCGAACCGAAGCAGGCATGAGACGGCGGCTATCACGATTGCGGCCGACCTCGACGGCAATTCGAAGGTGGCGCCCGTCAGCGCCAGCCCAGGGCCGGCGCCACATGCACGAGGATCGCCTCCAGGAGGTGGGCGTTGTAAGCGACTCCGAGCTGGTTGGGGACGGTGATCAGAAGGGTGTCGGCTTCGGCGATCGCTTCGTCGCCGCGAAGCTGTTCCACCAGAATGTCGGGCTCGGCGACGTAGCTGCGGCCGAAGATCGCCCGGCCCGGCCCGCCGAGGAAGCCGACCTGGTCGGCGTCCTCGCCGCCCGGACCGAAGTAGGCGCGGTCCAGGTCATCGACCAGGGCGACGATGTTGCGGCTTACCGAAACGCGGGGCGCCCTCGCATGCCCCGCTTCCGCCCAGGCGGCCCGAAAGGCCCGGATCTGAGCGGCCTGCTGAACGTGGAACGGTTCGCCGGTCTCATCGGCCTTCAGGGTCGAGCTTTGCAGGTTCATGCCCAACTTCGCCGCCCACACCGCCGTCGCGTTGGACGCGGCGCCCCACCAGATGCGCTCGCGCAGGCCTTCCGAATGAGGCTCCAGACGCAGCAGGCCCGGCGGGTTGGGGAACATGGGGTCAGGATTAGGTTCGGCGAACCCCCGGCCGCGCAGGAGGTCGAGGAACACCCGGGCATGGCGGCGGCCCATATCGGCGTCGCTCTCGCCCTCGCCGGGCTCGTAGCCGAAGTAGCGCCAGCCTTCGATCACCTGCTCAGGCGATCCGCGGCTGATCCCAAGCTGCAACCGGCCGCCGGCGATCAGGTCCGCCGCGCCTGCGTCCTCGACCATGTAGAGCGGGTTTTCGTAGCGCATGTCGATCACGGCCGTGCCGAGCTCGATGCGGCGGGTCCTGGCGCCGGCGGCCGCCAGCAGCGGGAACGGCGAGGCAAGCTGACGGGCGAAGTGATGGACGCGGAAGTAGGCGCCGTCGGCGCCCAATTCCTCGGCGGCGACCGCCAGGTCGATGGACTGCAGGAGCACGTCCGCCGCCGACCGGGCCTGAGACTGGCTGGCGGCCGTCCAGTGGCCGAAGGAGAGGAAACCGATTTTCTTCATCGCTTGCAGACTATCGGGAACCTGCGATCGACGACACCTCCGCGAAGTGGCCGCACCGCCTCTTCGTGTCGTCCTAGAAGAAGACGAAGGACCGGACCACGACGTTCTTGCGGCATCGGGCGTCGGCGGGCGCGGTCGGGTCGACACAGGCCGTATGGAACGACCAGCGCGAGACGGAGCCGTCGGTCTCGGAGTCATAGCACTTGAGCATTGAGACCTCGGTGGGCGTCTGCCGGGGGAACCAGTACCACTCGTGTTCGGGACGGTAGGTGAAGCGGGTGGTCTCGCCGACGCGGTCGTCGTAAATTCGGTAGTTGGTGATGTACGGCTGGTCGGCGAAGGAGGGCCAGGCGCAGAGCACGAATGGGAACTGCTCGACCGTTTCCATCGGCTTGGCGAGATTGATCGACATGAACCGCCGCGACATCTTTCGGTCGGCCTCTTCCTCCGTGTAGTGCTGGGTGCGCCCGAAGTTGCGCAGGTTCCGGGTGAGCAGCTCGCGGCAGCGCACGCGGCCGCTGTTGTCGTTCAGGTCGTTGTGCACGATGTTGGCGTAGCGGAGGTTGACACCCGGGTTCTTGTTGTCCTGGTCTTCCGTGGGGTCGCCCGCGTAGTCCTTGTCGAAGACGTCGTGATTGTAGACCAGCGCATCGGTCGCGCCCGGGAAGAACCCGAGGAGGAGCTTCTCGATCTCGGGGTAGAACACCCGCTCCACCTCCGCCGAATCGTAGAAGTTCGTGCACGCCGACTCCAGGTGCGCCAGCGAGACACCGAGCCGGTCCATGCATTCGGGGCTGCCCGGCGAGAGGCCCGGGTAGTCCTCGCCGATGCGCCGCGCGTCGCGCATCACCTGCGGGAAATAGAGGTCCCGCCGCAGGTTGTCCCTCTCGTTCTGGCGCAGGATCTCCGCGACGTCCGCGCGCGCCGGGTCCCGCCAGACGGCGTTGGACGGGACAACGGAGTAGGTCGGCCGCTCGTAGGCCGTATAGCGCAGCGGCAGCGCCAGGCCGCCCTCGGGGGCCCTGGCGCCGTTCGCGCGGATGTGGTCCAGGCACTCATCGGACTTGCGGAACCCGAGGCCCCAGCGGGTCTCGATCGGGCCTGGCGGCGCATTGTCGATCATGTCGATGACGCGCCGGCTCTCGCCCTCGGCGATCTGGGCGAGCGCGTCCGCGAGCGCCGCGCCGGTTCCCGCATCGCCGTTCCGATCGAACGACATGTAGGAGAGGCCGCCGTTCGCCGCGATCGGCGGCGGCTGCCCCTCTGTGCGCTGGAGCGGCGGCACATAGGCCGACGAGACGCTCTTCGTGTCCGCCGCAACGTTCCTGTCGGCGATCTCGAGCCGGCTCATAGCGCACCTCCGATCCGTTCAGCCTCACTTGGGAGGCCGCGCCCGCGTTTTCCAGACCGTCGCCCGCGCCACAAGCGCTCGTCAACTCGCCGGCGCGGCGAGTTTCCGGAGCCATGCCAAACCCTGCTACTGGCGCGCAAACCAACAGTTAGGGCCACGCTCGGGAACCGCTTTGGAGTCGAGCAGAACTTAGCGCCGCTCCGGACACCGGACATACGGCCAGGCGGCCTACGACTGCTTTCGAACGAGCCGTTTGAAAAGGCCGAGCAGGCTAGATTCATGACCAACGACATCGCTGGCCGGCTCACATTCTTTGGCGAGGCTGAACTTATCTAGGCGTCAGCCGTTTGATCCTGGCGCCACTGGGAAGTCAGACCCGGTGGCGACGGCATTTGCCGTGAGTAGGAGAACACCATGCTTGGCAAAACGACCTTCGCATCGCTCGTCGCATCGAGCGCCATGACCTTGGCCATCGCGACGCCCGCGGCAGCCAACAAGATGACTGATCGCGCCCACGAAGCCATCGCCGCTGCAGAGGCCAAGATTCACACCGCCGAATCCATGGGCGCCAGCACAGATGCGCCGCGCGATACGGCCGAGGCGCGGGCGATGCTGGCGAGCGCCAAGGAGGATTTCGCATCCGGCCACAAGGAGCCGGCGATTCAGGAGGCGATCCGGGCTTCGGCCCTTGCCGACACCGCCATCGGGATGTCGCAGCGGCACAAGGACGCCGCCATCGCCTCTGCGCGTGAGGCCCAGAGCGCAACTGCCGACAGGGCCCAAGATCAGGTCGCCGCCGCCCGAGACCAGGCGGCCGCCGCCCAGCAGCAAGCTGTAGAAGCCAACGTGCGCGCCGACACCGCTCAGCAATCCGCCGCCGCTTCGGCGGCCGACGCGGAGGCCGCGCGCAACGCCGCGGCGATAGCGGCTGCGACGCCCCCGCCGCCGCAGGTTGAAACGACCGTCACGACCCAGCAGCCGGCCAGTGGTCATCACTCTACGCGCACGAGAGTGACGCGGCGCACGACGACAACCAGTTCGGCGCCCGCCCCTTCGGCTCAGGTCACCACGACGACCAAGGTGACCCCGCAGTAGCGAGGCAGAAACAGGCGCGGCGGATCGCTCAGTTCAGCTTCGATCGCAGGCGGTCGCGCGCCGCCTGCGCGAAGCGCGCCGCGTCAGGATCGAGGGTCTTCGCGCGGCCCAGCGCCTGAAGCGCGCCCGCCAGCGCGCCTCGCGCTTCCCGGGCGCTGGCGACATACAGCCAGAACCGATGGTCGGAAGGGTTCAGCAAGGCGCATCTCAGGGCCGCCGCCTCCATCCGCGCGTCGTCTCCGCCCTGCTGGGCACGGACAAGAATGTTGTTCTGGAGCCGGGTCAACACGGTTCGATCGGTCGCCGGCGCCATCAGGAGGTCGTGCCGGCCGGCCGCGCCGGGCGGGAGGCCCGCGGATAGAGCGCGGCGCGTCAATTCCGCGGTTTCGACGGGCTCTCCTCCGTTGAAAGGATCGATCGCCATCGGCCCGTCCCGGGTCTCCAGTCGAAGCAGGAAATGGCCTGGAAAATCCAGCCCTCGCACCACCAGCCCACACCGCCGCGCGACATCGATATAGATTATGCCCAGGGCCACCGGCAGGCCCTTGCGACGCTCGAAAACCGAGATGATATCGGCGTTGTCCAGATCATCGTACGTGGTGGTATCGCCTGAAAAGCCAAGGTCGCCGGCCATGGTCCCGGGTAACGCTGTCTGTGGCGGCGCCCACCTGAGTCGTTCCTCCAGTCGTGTCGCCGCTCGCTCGATCAATGCTCGGGCGACCTCCAGGCCGCGGTCCGGCCTGTCGTGGATCGCGCAAGCGAACGCGGCCCCGATCAGAGGAAATGCCTCGTCCGGCGCGGCGCCGGCGGCGATCAAAGTCTGTTCGGCTTCCTCGCGGGTCATGGGCTGTCCGCATCTCCATACCAGACCGCGCGGCCGACGCAGACATTCTGGACGCGGCGCGGGGGGTGCTCTATCTCGTCGGTGCAAGAAACACTCATGGGAAAGACCTCGGGATGAAGACTCGGATCACGGAGATGTTCGGCGTCGAGACGCCGCTTGTCATGGGCGGCATGACGGGGGTCGGCTATGCCGACCTCGTGGCCGCCGTGGCCAACGCCGGCGCGCTCGGCTTCCTGACCGCCCACATGTTCAAGTCGGGCGAGGAGCTTCTCCAGGAGATCGAGAAGACCAGGAGCCTCACGGACAAGCCGTTCGGCGTGAACCTCACGCTGCTGCCCTCCATCAATCCCATTCCCTACGACGAGTATCGCGAGGCGATCATCCACTCGGGGATCAAGATCGTGGAGACGGCCGGACGCGCGCCCACCGACCATCTGCCGGCCTTCAAGGAACACGGGGTCAAGGTCATCCACAAATGCACCTCGGTGCGTCACTCCGTTTCGGCGGTGCGGAACGGGGTCGACATCATCAGCATCGACGGCTTCGAGTGCGCCGGCCACCCCGGCGAGGACGACATCGGCCTCATTGTGCTGCTGCCGGCGACGGTGGACGCGGTGAATGTTCCGGTGATCGCCTCGGGCGGCATGGCCGACGGGCGCAGCCTCGTCGCCGCCCTGGCGCTGGGCGCCGACGCCGTGAACATGGGGACGCGCTTCCTGGCCACGGTCGAGGCGAAGATCCACGAGAACGTGAAGAAGAAGATCGTGGAGAATACCGAGCGGGACACGGTCCTCGTCGGCCGCACCCTGCGCAACACCGCCCGCGTGGCGCGCAACGCGATCTCGGAGCAGGTGGCCGAGATCCAGCGCGACCCGACCAAGACCTTCGCCGACGTCAAGGAGCTGATGGCCGGCGTGCGTGGCCGCGCGAACGTCCTGGAGGGCGGGGACCTGGACGGCGGCATCTGGTCGAGCGGCCAGAGCCAGGCGCTGATCCACGACATCCCGACCTGCAAGGAGCTCGTCCGCAACATCATGACCCAGGCCGACGAGATCCTGAGCCAACGGCTCGCCAAGATCTCCGGCAGCCGCGCCCTGGCCTAGGCTGCGGCCTTCGGGCTTCTTCCCTCCCCTTCACGGGGAGGGAAGTCGTCAGGCGTAGTCCAGGCTCGGGCGGAAGTCGCCGCGGCCTTCGGGGGTGAAGTCGAGGGCGGCCCACAGGGGCCAGATCAGGTCGATGTGACGGGCGTCCTGGCCGGGGTCGCGGGGCGCCCAGGCCAGTTCGCTGGCCCAGGCGTGGCGCACGCCATCGTCGGCGCGGGTGAAGACGTTGAGGATCGGCCGCTCGCGGCCCTCGGCGTCCTCGCCGTGATAGTCGGGGTGGTAGCTGTTGTGGGCCGACGACAGCAGCCGCACGTTGCGCCAGCCCCGATCTGCCGCGTGGGCGCGGAAGCGGGGAATGGGCGAGCGGGCGACGGCGGCGATGGCGACCTTCTGGGCGATGTGCGGGATCTGGCCGTCGAGGCCGTCCATCATCGAGGTGCAGGACGGGCAGGCGCGCTCCATCGCCGGGCCGTACATGAAGCTGTACAAAAGGAGCGTGCTCTTGTCGCCGAACAGCTGCGAGAGGCACACGGGGCGGGCGTCCTCGCCCTCCTCGAAGACGTAGTCGGTGGGGACGGGGCCGCCGGGCGGCAGGGCGCGGCGCTGGGCGGCGACGGCCTCGGTCTGGCGGCGCAGGGCCATCTCGGCATCCAGCAGGCGGTCGCGGGCGGCGCGATAGGCGGCGCTCTCACCGGGGAAGCGAACGTCGTGCAGGGTGCGCTCAGCAATGTCGGACATGGCGGGGTCCTTTCGGCAGGGTTTCGTGACCGAAGGCTACACCCGTCGCCGCCGTCTGGTAAGCCCCCACTTACGCAGTGGGCGCCGGCGACCAGCCGCCGCCCAGGGCCTTGAAGGCCTGGACCGAGCGGCGGAGCGCCTGGACGCGGGCGCCGGTGAGCGCGGTTCTCGCATTGCGCCACGTCCTCTCGGCCTGGAGCGTCGAGGTCAGGTCTTCGACGCCGGCGGCGTAGTTCGCCCGCGCGCCACGATAGGCTGACTGCGCCTCCGCCTCGCCGGTGGTCAGGAGCGCGACGCGGGCCTCGTCGGCGGAGAGGGCGACGAGGGCGTTCTCGGCCTCGCCGTAGGCGGTCTGCACCGCCTTCTCGTAGGCGATAATCGCCTGGTCGGCGCGCGCGCCTTGGGCCCGGATCTTGCTCTTCAGCCTGGGCAGATCGAGGATCGGCTGGGTGAGCCCCAGCCCGATGGACCAGAACTCACTGCTGGCGGGCCCGCCGAAGCCCGGCCCGGCGCTGATCCCCAGCTCCGGGTTCAGGGTCAGCCTCGGAAGGAGCGCCAGCTGGTCGAGCTTGAGCTGGCCCAACGCCGATGCGACCGCCTCGGCCGCTTCGCGGACGTCCGGGCGACGGGCGAGAAGCTCGCCTGGCGCGGTGGTCGGTACGGCAGGCGGCGTTCCGGCCTCGGCCGGCGTGGGGAGGCTGTCCAGCGGGTCGACGCCCTGTCCCACCAGGACCAGCAGGATGCGGCGGGCGACATGCAGTTGGCTGGCAAGGTCGGCGACCCGGGCGTCCGCCTGGGCGACGAGGGCGGCGGTCTGCTCGGCGTCGGCTGTCGAGCCCACGCCGTGGACGGCTCTCCTGCGCGCGATATCCGCGAGTCCGCGCTGGATGCGCTGCTCTTCCCGGGCGTCCTCGAGCTGGATGGCCAGACCGCGGGCCTGGAAGAGCTGGTCGGCGACGTTGGCCGCGAGGCTCGTCCGGGTGGCTTCGTAGTCGAAGCGCGCCGCGGCGAGGTCGGCGTTGGCCTTGCCGCGCGCCGCGCGAGCGCGCCCGAACAGGTCGATCTCCCAGCTCACGCTGAAGTCGGCGCTGTAGCTGTTGGTGGTCCCCGAGTTGTCGAGCGAGACCGGGCCGGCGCCGGGGATGAAGATGGCCGAGGGACCCGAGAGGAGATGGCTGGCGGTCTTGACGGCCGAGCCCTGCAACCCGCCCTGCGGCCAATAGGCCGCGAGCGCGCCGCCGCGTACGGCGACCGCCTCGTCGAGGCGGGCGCGGGCGCTGCGGGCGTCCGGCGCGTCGGCCAACGCCTGGCGGATGAGCTGCTCCAGCTGCGGATCGTCGTAAGCGCTCCACCACCGCTCCAGGGGCGCCCCCGGCCGGGTGATGTCCCTCGGGGCCTCGAAGGCCACGGGAAGATGGATGTCTGGCCTGGGTGTGTGCCGCCCCGACGCGCAGCCCGCCAGCAGCGACAAGGTCGCCAGAAGCGACGGGCCGGCCCTATTCATAGCGTAGCGCCCCGACGGGCTTGGCCCGCGCCACCCGCAGCGCATGGACGAAGACCGTCGCCCAGGCGATGACCAGGGCGGCCCCCGCCGCGGCGGCGAAGGTCCACGGCGCCAGGTCCACGTGGTAGGCGAAGCCGCCCAGCCACCCGGTGAGGACCAGGAAGCTGACTGGCCAGGCGATCAGGTTGGCCCACAGCACCGGCTTGGTGAACTGCCAGATCAGCAGCCGCAGGATGTCGCCCGTGTCCGCGCCCATGGCCTTGCGGATGCCGATCTCCTTGGTGCGCCGCTCGGTGGTGTAGGCCGACAGGGCGAACAGGCCGAGCGCCGCGATCGACAGGGCGACGACGGCGGCGATGGTGATCAAGGCGCCCTGGATGATGGTGTCGATGTAGAGCCGAAGGGTGAACAGCGTCACGAACACGCGCTGGATGGGCGCGTCGCCTTCGATCCGCTTCCAGACCCGGTCGATGCCCGCGAGGCTCTCCGGAATGCGGCGGCCGTCGAGCTTCGCGCTCAGGGCGATGGAGTAGTACGAGACCTTCGGGCCGACCATGTACAGGGTCGCCTCGATCGGCGACCGCATCGAACCGAAGGTGAAGTCCGGGATGACGCCGATGATCTGGGAAGGACGCGCCGGATCCTGGCCGAAGGCGGTCGTGGGATCGGCGTGGAAATGCCACATCACCGTGTGGCCCAGCGCGGCTTGCGGCGACGTGTAGCCGAGTTTCTTCACGGCCGTTTCGTTGATGACGACCGGCGGGTTGACCTCGGAGCCGGCGAGGAAACCGTCGCTCGGTCGGCTCCGGTCGAACAGGCGCCCCGCCAGCGGCTTCAGGCCGTAGACTTCGAAGAACCCGAAATCCACCGGCGCGATGGTCATGGTTTCGTGCCTGCCGTCGATGACAGAGTCGTCGAGGATGTTGGAGAGAGACGGCAGGAGCGTGCTCGCCGAGGCGCACGCCGCCCTTTGCACCCCGGGAACGGTGAGCACCGCGTCGCGCAGCCTGTCCGTGCAGGGGCTGGCGGCGATGAACAGGACCTGGTCCTTGTCGAGCCGCATGCCCTGGTTGAGGGCGTACCAGGTCTGGCGGGCGATGGTGATGGCGCCGAGAACCAGGGCGATCAGAACCGCGAACTGGACGATCACCAGCGCCTGCCGCACGCCCACCCCGCCGCCTGTTGGCGGCAGTCCGCCCTTCAGCACCGCCGCCGGGCGGAAAGCGGAGAGCACGAAGGCGGGATAGGCGCCGGCCAGGATCGCCACGAGCAACGCAGCCACGCCGATGCCGGCGGCGAGCATCGGGTCGGTCGCGTAGTCGAAGGCGATACGCCGCTGCAGCAGGGCGTTGAAGGCCGGCAACGCCAGCTCGGCGATGGCGATCGCGAACACCACGGCGAAGACCACATAGAGGAAGGCCTCGCCCATGAACTGAACGATGAGGTCGCGCCGGGAGGCGCCGGCCGCCTTGCGCACGCCGACCTCGACCGCGCGCCGCCCCGCCCGGGCGGTCATGAGGGTGATGAAATTGATCGCCGCGACCAGCACGACGAGCACGCCGACCCCGGCGATGGCGGCGATCACCGTCTTGTCGCCGGCGGGTTTGAACGCGCCTTGGGTGGAAGGCCGCAAGTGGATGGCGGTGAGGGGGACGGGGCGAACGATGATCTTGGTTTTCGCCCAGGTCGAGTTGTATCGCTCCAATGCGTAGTGTCGCCGCACAAACCCGGGGAGTTGCGGCTCGATCGTCGACACCGACGATCCGGGCCGTAGACGAACGTAGGTCGCCACGACGTTGTTGAGCGGGGTGTCCACCTGTTGCAGGTGGGTCAGGGCGCTATAGGGAGAGCGGCCCGAGGCGAAGATGTCGGAGATCAGGTGGGTGTTCGACGGCAGGTCTTCGAGCACGGCCGTCACCCGCATCGGATGCTTGTCGACGAGCAGGGCTTCGCCGATCGGCGCGTCGCGCCCGAAGTACTTGCGGGCGACGGTCCGGGTAAGGACGATGCTGTCGGGCGCGTCGAGCGAGCCGGCGAGATCGCCCGCGATCGTGGGCATCGGCATGACCCGGAAGAAGTCCTGATCGGCCCAGCCAAGGTTCGGCTCGGCCGCCGAGAAGTTCCCTCTTTGCACGGAAGGGGGGAAGTTCGCCGTCGAGAGCCTGGCGGCGTATTGCACCTGCCGGAAGTCGAGCTTCAGCGCGGGCGCCAGCATCATCGGCGTGACATCCGATTCGATGGCCCTCTCGCCGACGTTGAGGATGCTTTCGGAGACCCGGTAGACTTGGCTGTTCCCCGGGACGAAGCGGTCGTAGCTGTACTCATCGCGCACGAAGAGGGCGATGAGCATCGCCGCGGCGAAGCCGATAGCCAGGCCGGCGATGGTCACGCCGGCATAAAGACGGTTGCGCGCCAAGTTGCGCAGAGCCGCCGCGAAATAGCTTCTGAACATGGGCTTCGCTCCTCTAGTTCTTTGTTTTAACGCGCGTTTTGTCCCGAAAACCGGTTCCCGCTTTTCGGAACGCGCTCACGCAGCCAGAAGGGTTTCGCTGACCACGCGGCCGTCGAGCAGCTTGATCGATCGCTGGGCGAGGGCGGCGTGGGCCAGGGAATGGGTCACCATGACCACCGTGACGCCGTCGGCCGCCGCCTGGGTGAGCAGCGCCATCACCGCCTCACCATTGGCCGTATCCAGGTTGCCGGTGGGCTCGTCCGCCAGGATCAGCTTGGGCCGGGAGACCAGCGCGCGCGCGACGGCGACCCGTTGCTGCTGCCCGCCCGAGAGCTGCTGCGGACGATGGCCGGCGCGGTGGGCGATGCCCACCCGCTCGAGCGCCTCGGCGACCCGGCTTCTGCGCTCGCCGCCGGCGTCCCGGCGATAGATCAACGCCACCTCGACATTCTCGGCCACCGTCAGGTCGTCGATCAGGTTGAAGCTCTGGAAGACAAATCCCAGCTTGTCGCGGCGCAGCCGTGTCAGGGTCTTTTCGGGATACCCGGCGACATCCTCGCCGAAGAACTCGTAGGCCCCGCTTGTCGGGCTATCCAGGAGGCCCAGCACATTGAGCAAGGTGGACTTGCCGCACCCCGAGGGCCCCATGATGGCGACGAATTCGCCGGCCCCGATCTCCAGCGAGACGTCATCCAGCGCCAGGGTCTCTATGTCCGTCGTCCGGTAGGTCTTGCAGACGTTCGTCAGTTTCAACATCTCTGGGGTTCCCTATTTGGCAAGGTTGACGCGATCGACTTTCTCGAAACCGGTGTAGTCGGAGGTGATGACCCGATCGCCGGGCTTCAGACCGCTCAGGATCTCGACCTGTTCGGCATTGCGTCCCCCGATCTTGACACGCCGCCGCTCGGCGAAGCGGCCGCCAGCGTCTGCCACCATCACCCAGTCGCCGCCGGAGCGCTCCAGGAAGCCCCCCGCCGGCAAGATCACCGCCGGCCGATCCCCGCCCAGCGAGAGCTTGCCTTCCACGGCCTGGCCCGGTCGCAAACCGGATGGCGTGGGCCCCTCGAAGGCGAGGTCGACGGTGAAGACGCCGTCCTTGACCTGCGGATAGACGCGCTCGGCGCGGAGCTTCCAATTGCGGCCATCGATGTCGACATCGGCGCTCTGCCCCACCCGCACCCGCCCGAGATAGAATTCGTCGACCGTCGCGGTGACCTTGAAGCCGGTGTTGGGCACGATCTCGCCGAGCCGGTCGCCGCGGTTGTGGTTCTCGCCGACGTTCTGGATGAGAGAGGCGAGCTGACCGCTGACCGGCGCCTTGACCACCAGATTGTCGAGCTTGCCATGGGTGATGGCGAGGCTCTTGTGCAGGCTGACCAGTTCGGCGCGGATCGCGGGAAGCTGCCGCAGCCGCAGAGCTTCCTCGCCGGCGTTGGTCCGGGCCTGCAGCGGACGAAGGCGCACATTGTAGGCGAGCTCGTCGCGCAGCTGGTCGCTGGTCTCCACCGGGATATAGCCATCGGCCGACAGCTCGCGCCGGCGGTCGGCGGCCCGGCCGAGCCGCACGATATTGTAGTCGATCTGGACGGCGGCCTTCTCGTTGGCGAGCCGGCTGTCCTCGAGCTGCTTTTCATAGGACTGAAGCTGGGTGATCGATTCGACCAGACGGCCTTCGCGGTCGAGTACGTCCAGTTCCAGTTCGGTGTTGCGGAAGGCGAGAAGCGGCTGGCCGGCGGTCACCATGTCGCCGCCGCGCGCCATCACCCGTTGGACCTGACCGCCCTCCTCGGCGTCGAGAAAGATGATGTCGTGCGGAACGACCTTCCCCCGCAGCGGGGTCAGGTCGTGGAAGACGCCTCTCTGGACGGTGTCGATGGTCACGCTCGTGGCCGGGACGCGCACGGATCGTTGCGTCGCCCCGAAGAAGCTCGCGCCGAGGTAGGCGACCACGCCCAGTCCCACGACCAGGGCGCCCCCTATGAGAATCCGCCGGCTGCGCCACCTCGACCGCGGGATCCTCCGATCCATGTCCGTGCTCATCGGCCTCCTCCAACGACTCGAATATGAAGCGGGATCGCCATCTGATGAAACACTGCAGAATCAACGGGTTATCGGAAAGTCGAATTCGACCTCGCAGTCGGACTGTCCGGGAACGGACAGGCGGGAGCCGATGGGCGCCGCGCGCGGACTGCGCTAGCCTCCTCGCCATGGTCGGCTCCGTCCTCGTCGTCGATGATGACCGCGACGTTCTGCACGCGGCGCGGCTCGCGCTGGCGCGGGAGGCCCAGCGCGTCGAGACGTCCGCGGCGACGGACGGTCTGGAGGACCTGCTCGCGGCGGACGCCTATGAGGCGGTCCTGCTCGACATGAACTTCGCGCTCGGCGACCACAGCGGCCGCCAGGGGCTGGATTCCCTGGAGCGCGTCCGGGCCTTCGATCCCAACCTGTCGGTGGTGCTGATGACGGCGTTTGGCGGGGTCTCGCTGGCCGTCGAGGCGCTCAAGCGCGGCGCCGTGGACTTTGTTCTCAAGCCATGGCGCAACGAAAAGCTGATCGCCACCGTGTGCGCCGCCGCCGAACTGACCCGCTGCAGGCGCGCGGCGGATATGAGTTTCGACCTGGAGAGCGCCGAGCGGACGGCCATCCAGCGGGCGCTTGCCCACCACAAGGGCAATATCTCCCGCGCGGCCGCGAGCCTTGGCCTCACGCGCCCGGCGCTCTACCGGCGACTGGCCCGCCACGGACTGTCGAATGGCGCACCTTAGCCTGAAGGGCGCCGGCGGCTTCGCCATCGGCGTCTGGCTCCGCGCCGTCCTGATCGGCGCGCTCGCCTTCGGCGCCATCGATGTCGCTGTCCATCACCTTTACGCCACGGCCCTGGTCCTCGGGGGCGCCGCCGCCGTCCTGGGCCTGGAGCTTGCTCACAAGGCCGACGCCACCGACCGGATGCTGGCCCAGTTCATCAGCGGCCTGACGGCCGAGGGCCATGAGCGCCCCACCCCCCCTCCGGGCCTGTGGCGGCTCGGCGGCGCCATCGAACACGCGTTCGATCGGCTGGGTCGCGCGCGCGCCCAGCGCCAGCAGCGCACCGATTTCGCCGAAGCCCTGGCCGACAATGTCCTGGCCGCCCTGCTCGTGGTGGACGCCGCAGGAATGGTCGTTCGCGCCAATCGCGCCGCCCATCGTCTCGTCGGGGAAGCCGGCGGGCCGCTCGACCGGCTTCCGGCCCTCGGCCCGCAAGCCGCCCACCGCCTTCTGGGGTTGGCGTCGGGCGGGAGGGAGATCGTTCGACTGGCGGACGATCGGTCCGTGCTGGCGTCGATGAACGTCTTCTCGACGCCCGGCCACGAGCCTCTTCGCCTTCTCTCCCTGCAAAGCCTCTCCAGCGATCTCGACGCCGTGGTGCTAAAGTCCTGGCAGGACCTGGTGCGGGTGCTGGCGCATGAGATGATGAACTCTCTGACGCCGATCTGTTCGCTCAGCGACAGCGTCGCCGCGGGTTTGCGGCGTTCGGCGGAGGAAGGCGCCGCGCCGAGCGCACTCTCGGTGGATGTTGCGGAGGCTGTCGAGGTCATCGCCCGTCGAAGCGCCGGCCTGATGAACTTCGTCGAGCGCTATCGCAAGCTCGCGGAGACGCCCGCCGCGATCAGGACCCCTATCGCGATGAGCCAGTTCGTCGAAACTCTCGATCGGCTGATGGCCCCCCTGATGAGCGAGGCCGGCGTCGACTATGCGAGCGAGGTCGAGCCCGCGAACCTGATCCTGGAGGCCGACCGCGATCTGCTCGAACAGGCGACGATCAACCTGTTGAAGAACGCGCTCGACGCCGTCTCGGGACGCGCGGGCGCCGCGATCCGGCTCTCCTGCCGGCTAGGCGACGACCATGTCGCCATGACGGTCGAAGACAATGGTCCGGGCCTGGCCTGCGACGACGCCGAGACGGCGTTCGTACCCTTCTTCACCACCAAGGCCGGCGGTTCGGGGGTCGGCCTGACCCTGGCGCGTCAGATCGCGCTCGCCCACGATGGCCGGATCGAGCACGTGCGCCGCGCGCCCACCGGGGCAGTCTTCCAGCTACTCCTGCCGCGCGGCTAGAGAGCCGATCTGATGGAATCAGATCGACGCTCTAGTTCTTTATTTGAGCGCACGTTTTATCCGAAAACCGGTTCCCACTTTTCGGGACGCGCTCTCGCCTCAGGTCGCCTTGCTTCAGGCCGCCAGGGCGGCCTCGATGGCGCCGACCAGGGCGGGGTCGTTCGGCGCGGTGGTCGGGGCGAAGCGGGCGATGACCTCGCCGTTCTTGCCGACGAGGAACTTCTCGAAGTTCCACAGCACTTCCGGGACGGGATTGGGCGTCATGCCGTAACCCTTGAGCCGCTCGCGAAAGCCCGCCGCGTCGCCTTGCGCCTCCGGCTTGGCGCTCGTCAGGGCCTTGTAGAGCGGGTGCTTGTCCGGGCCGACCACGGTGATCTTGGCGAACATCGGGAAGTCGACCGCGAAGTTGGTCGTGCAGAAACTGGCGATCTCCTCGTTCGTCCCCGGCTCCTGCGCCCCGAAGTCATTGGCCGGGAAACCCAGCACCACCAGGCCCTTGTCGCGATAGTCGCGGTAGAGCGCCTCGAGGCCCTCGTACTGCGGGGTGAGGCCGCACTTGGACGCCACATTGACCACCAGCGCCACCTTGCCCTTGTAGTCGGCCAGCGAAGCGGGCTTGCCGTCAATGGTCTGAATCGGAATATCCGCAACGGCGGTGGTCATGTCTTTCGCTCCCTGAATGGTTGGCGCGCAACCTACGCCATCGGAGTTTTGATGCAATCGCCGAGGGTTCGGAGCACACCCGGAGCGCCTTCGAGGTCACCCATGGACACTCGCCCCGATTTCATCGCCCACTGGTCGGAGCTGGCGCCATGAGGGTTCTGGTCACGGGCGCCGCGGGGCGCCTCGGCGAGGCGCTGGTCCGCATCCTGCGGCGGGCCGGGCATGACGTCGTCGGGCTGGATGTCCTCGCCTCGGAGCACGTCACCCGCGTCGGCTCCATCGTCGACCGCGCCTGGGTCCGGGAGGCGATGGCCCGTGTCGAGACGGTCTTCCACGCCGCCACCCTGCACAAGCCGCACGTGGCCACGCACACGCGCCAGGATTTCGTCGACACCAACGTCACCGGCACGCTCAATCTGCTGGAGGAGGCGTCGGCGGCAGGGGTCGAGCGCTTCATCTTCACCAGCACGACCAGCGTCTTCGGCGACGCCCTCTCGCCACCTCCGGGGGCGCCCGCCGCCTGGATCACCGAGGACGTCGTCGCCGTCCCCAAGAACATCTACGGCGTCACCAAGGCGGCGGCGGAGGATCTCTGCCAGCTCTTCCATCGCAACCAGCGCCTGGCCTGCCTCGTGCTGCGGACGTCGCGGTTCTTTCCCGAGGAAGACGACGACAGCGCGGTGCGACAGGCCTGGCCGGACGACAACCTGAAGGTGAACGAATACCTGCACCGGCGCGTCGACATCGAGGACGTGGTGAGCGCCCACCTGCTGGCGGCGGAACGGGCCCCGGCGATCGGCTTTGGCAAATACATCATCAGCGCCACCACGCCGTTCCAGCCCGGCGATGTCGGTGGCCTGGCCGTCGACGCTGCGGCCGTCGTGCGGCGGCGGGTTCCTGCCTACGAAGCCGAGTACGAGCGGCGCGGCTGGCGGATGTTCCCGGGCATCGGCCGCGTCTACATCAACGACCGCGCACGCCGCGACCTCGGCTGGCGGCCGCTGCACGACTTCCCTTCGATCATTGCGCGTCTGCAGGCCGGGGGCGAGGTCGCGAGCGCGCTGGCCAGGGAGATCGGATCGAAGGGTTATCATGGGGCAGCGTTCGTCGAGGGCCCTTATCCAGTGGAGTGAGTCGTCGAGATCCCTTCGTGGAGAAGGGCCAGCAGTCGGCACGCCACGCGCCATCGAGCATTCACGGCGGCGGTTGTGCGTACGAAATCGCACCCAACGGATTAGCTTATCCGCAAGCGGAACCTTAGCGCCATCTTAGGTTTTTCTTAGGCAAAACTGGGACGCCCGAGAATGCCTGCCCACGCCCGCCCGCCCCATTATGGACTTTTGCTTCTCGGAGCGTACGCGGGGGCGCTGTCGCTCGCGCCGATGACGGCGGCGGCGAAGCCGCGTGAGGGCGTGGAGGCCCGGCTGAAGCGGATCAACGCGCTGCTGGCGGCCCAGGCGCTGCGCATCCAGCAACAGGAAGACCGCCTGGCCGCCGAGGAGCGGGAGATCGCGCGCCAGCGGGCCGAGCTGGCCGAACTGCGGGCGCGGCAAGCGGCCCCGCCCCAGAACCAGGCTGCGGCGGGCGTGGTGGCGCCTCCCCTCCCGAGCGCTGCCCTGGCCCAGAACGCCGCCCCGCCGCCTCCCCCGACCCCGGCGCCGAGCGGACCTACGGCCGCCCTGCCCGCCAGGCCGGTGGGCCAGGCGCCCGAGACCAACATCAAGCCCGTCGTCCTGGCCTCCATCCCGCAGAACCTCGGGGTGCTGACGCCCCGCCATCACTTCGTCTTCGAACCGGGCGTCGAATACGACCGGGTGGGAACCAACCGCCTCGTCTTCGAGGGCGTGGAGATCGTGCCCGGCCTCCAACTCGGACTCGTCAACGCCAATTCGGTCGCCGCCGACGTGGTGATCGGCACCGCCGACCTGCGCTACGGCGTGACCAACCGCCTCGAGCTCGAGGCCAAGGTCCCCTATTTCTACAACCACGACCGGCTGACATTCATCGCGCAGCAGGTGACCACCGGGGCGCCGCCGGTGAACATGACCACCAACCTTCAGGGCTACAGCCTGGGCGATGTGGAGTTCGCCGCACGCTACCAGATCAACCGGGCCCAGGAGGGCAAGCCCGTGTGGATCGCCAGCCTGCGAGCGCGCGCCGACACCGGGATCGGTCCTTACGACGTCCACTTCAACAGCTCGGGAATCGCCACCAGCCTTCCCACCGGCTCCGGTTTCTGGGGAGTGGAGCCGGGCATGACCATGCTGCTGCCCATCGACCCGGTGGTGCTGTTCGCCAACGCGGGCTACATGCGCAACTTCCCCGGAAACGTGAACAAGACCATCGGCTTGACGCATGTCGGCCATGTTTCGCCCGGAGATTCCGTGGACACCAGCTTCGGCTTCGCCTTCGCCCTCAATCCCAGCTTTTCCTATTCCCTGGGCTTTTCCAACAGCTACATCTTCGGCGCCAGCCAGCAGCTGAACGCGACGGTCCTGCATTCGAACGACCTGGAGGTCGGCTCTCTCACGCTCGGCCTCTCTTTTCGGGTTCGCCGGAACCTGCTCCTGACGACCAACCTGCAGTTCGGCGTCACCCCGGACGCGCCCAATCTGCAGGTGATCTTCCGAATGCCACTCTCGTTCTGACGCCGAAGAGCCGCGGCGAGTTCAGTGGGTGACCGCGCCGAGAGTGGCGGCGTTCAGGCCGCTGGACAGGCCGGCGCTGGTCTGGAACATGGCCGCCGACCGGCTCAGTTGGGTGAAGTTGGGGAGCACCAGGTTCACGGCGGTGTCCTGCCGGATCACCTTGTTGCTCGCGGTGTTGATCACCAGGTTGAGAAGTTGGTTCCCGGAGACGCCCTGCGCCAGGGTCACCGCTCCACCCAGGCTGAACGCCCCGCCGGCCGCCAGGCCCAGGCGCGCCGCCAGCGCGGGGTCCGCAGCGGTCAGGCCTGGACCGGCGGTGGTGAGGCTGGCGATGGCGCCGTTGTCGCCGAGGGTCAGGGTCGTGAGCAGTGCGAGGCGGCCGTCGACATAGGTTTTCTCCACCGCGCCGAAGCCGAAAGTGATCCCGCCGGCGGTCACGAACCCCCCACGGACATCGTCCAGCTCCGCATCGCTCATCGGCGTGGCGGCAGGAACGCTCGCCGCCACGCCCACGGCCAGGGTGGCGGCGACCATCCACGCCCGCCGCGCCAGCGCCCTCATCGCGTCGCTCCCAGTTGGGTCACCTGGAACAGGGGTGGCGTCTCCACCACCAGGTCCAACTCCGGCGGGGTGAGCGCCGTCGCCATCGGGGGCGGCGCCCTGAAGCGCCACTCTTCCGGTCGGTTGAAGGCGCCGCGGGCGCCGCCCTCGTCGTGGATCATGAAGACGATGTGTCCCCAGACCTTCTCGAAATCTCCGCGCGAGTAGATCTTCACGCCGCTGGCAGGGTCGCCGACCAGCACCTCCCCGGGGCGCACGCCCTTGATGACGACGAAGTGCTTGTACGGTCCGATGCTGATCACGGCGATCGACGGCGCCTGGATTTTCAGTAACTCGTCGTAGCCGAGCCTGTAACCATCGGGCTTGAAGCCCTGGTTGGCGAGGTATGTCTTCATGTCCAGGAGGGAGAAGCCGACCTTCTGGATCTTGGCCTGATCGCCGGCGGCGTACATGGCGCGAAAGACCTGCGCCTCGCCGACATCCCGGCCGTAATGATAGCGCAGCAGGGTGGCCACCGCGGCCGATCCGCAACTGTAATCGTACCTCTGGCGCAGCACCGCGCGGAACGGGATGTCGCGATAGGTCGTGACCGGCAGGCTATACGCTCCCCTCACGCCCTCGATCGCGATCTGCGCGTGGCCGGCCGCCGACAGCGCGCACAAGGCCATCACGCTCGCCGCCAGGCCGATATCCCGATCCGCCCTGCGCCCGGCCATGTCTTCAGCGCAGCGGCGTCACGGTGACGCTGAGGCTGCCCTGCAGGATATTGTTGTTGCCGGTGTTGATGACGAAATTGCCGATGCCGTTGAACCCCTGCAGGGCTCCGGCTTCGAACGACACCGCCCCCGTCTGGACGTTGGCGGCCGAGATCGAATTGCCGCCGTCGGACGCCGTCAGGGTCTGGGCCGTTATCGCCATCGGCGTGGGGCTCTGTCCGGCGCTCACCGCGTCAAGCTGCGCCTCGTCCATGACGGCCGGCGCCCACCAGGGCGCCATCGGCCGCGCGCCCGAGGACGCATTCGACGACAAGGGGGCGGCGCCGCCAGGGGCCGCGGTCGCCGCGCCCGCGATGAGGAACAGAGCGAGCACCCCGATCGCGGAAGCTTTTTCGAGATTGAGCAACATCTTGCACCTCGAATTCACGCATCTCGAATCACCGGTCGAATGGGGGCCGGACCGGGGTCCGGCCCCCGCGTCGACGTCAGTGGCCGAAGGTGATGTTCGCATTGGCCGACAGCGACGTCGCCGCCTGGCTGGCGGAGCCGATGCCGGTGTTGTTGCTCACTGTCTGAATGCCGGCGAAGGCTGCGGAGCCGCTGTTGCCGGTGCTGATGGCGCCGGTCGTCACGCTGCCGCTGGAGTACGAGCCGGGGCCGACCGGCGCGCCGGTCACCGTGGCCGAGAGATCCTCCCACGAAAGGCTGGCGGTGATGACGTTGTTGGAGTCCGTCGTCGTGTTGTTCGAGTTCGTGTCTGTATGCGTGTGCGTCGAGGTGTCGTTGTAAGACCAGTTGTACGAACCGTTGGTCGAGTTGTTGGGGTTGTATGAATCGTTGGTAGAGTTGTTGGTGTGATCGTCCGTATTCGTCGTGGTCGTCGTGTTCGTCGTGTCATTTACGGTTTTACTGTGTGTGTTGTACGAGCCGTTGGTAGAGTGATCAGAGTTATCAGCGGTCTTTGTTGTCGTGTTGTTGGAATTCTTAGTCAAGGTGTTATTGGAATCGTTTACCGAATTATCTGTTTTGGTGATTGTTTTGTTGTCTGTTTTAGTATTGTAGGAGTCGTTGGTTGAGCTGTCCGTCTTGGTGAGGGTCTTGGTGTTTTTGGAGTCATTGGTTGAATTGTCCGTCTTGGTGACGGTCTTCGTGTTGTTGGAGTCATTCGTCGAATTGTTGTTGTAAGAACTATTCGTCGAATCGTTTGTCGTGGTCGTCGTCGGGGTGGCCGCCATGGCGACACCAAATAGCCCGCAGCTCAACACGACGGCGGACGCTGAGGCTAGAAAATGGACCCGCATGTGTATGCTCCGTTTCCTCGGCGCGGCGCGGGGGACGACCCCCCGCCCAGGACGCTCGGGAGGTTATATGCCGGTGCGGCGCGGACGTTTAGGCTGCGTCCCTTTCCGTACAATCTTTGGTCACAGACGCGGCGATTTCGGGTCGGCAGAGTGAGACCTTGACCTTGCAGAGGCTAAGGTTGAAACAATCTACATTTTTATCTGTTTGCTCAATCTGAGGTTTCGCTAGAATGTAGACCCACCGAACCATATGTCGGGGAGGTTACATTGTTGGATCGGGGCCGAGAAATGCCGACACTTCGAGTCGATGTGCTAGAACGAGGGCGACCACGGCCTGCCATCGACAGATATGTCCCGAGCGGCCGTAACCATCTACTTCGTGTGGCTAGCGCGGACGATCTCGCGCTGCTCTCGCCGCATCTGAGATCCGTCGATCTGCCTGCCCGCAGGATTCTCGAGCGTCCTGGCGAGCCGATCGAACAGGTCGTATTCCTGGAGGGCGGCGTCGTCTCCGTCGTCGCCCGCGCCGCCGGCGGCCGCCACATTGAGGCCGGGTTGATCGGCTTCGAGGGAATGACGGGAATCTCCGTGGTGATGGGCGATGACCGCTCGACCCACGAGTCTTCGGTCCAGGTGGCGGGCCGCGGCGCCGGCATCGCCGCGGACGCCCTGCGCAAGGCGATGGGCGCCAGCGTGACCCTCCGCGCCATGCTTCTGCGGTACGTGGAAACCTTCATGATCCAGACTGCCCACACCGCCCTCGCCAACGGCCGCGGCACCATCGAGGAGCGCCTGGCGCGGTGGCTGCTGATGGCCCAGGACCGCCTGGGCGGCAGCCAGTTGCCCCTGACCCATGACTTGCTGGCCCTGATGCTCGGTGTTCGCCGCGCGGGCGTGACCGACGCCGTCCACCGGCTGGAGGGCGAGGGCGTCATTCGCGCGCGAAGGGGCCTTATCCTGGTGAGGGACCGGGGCCGGCTGGAGGCCGTGGCCGGCGGCGCCTACGGCGGCCCGGAGCAGGAGTACCGCCGCCTCCTGGGCGGTTGGCCGATCGGTTACTGAAGCCAAAGCGAACTGTGCTATCGGCGGCCTCCCGCCTCCAGGAGAGCCGCATGCGCCCCCTCTATTTCGCTGCCCTCGCCGCAGCGCTCCTCGACGTCGCCGTCCTGGCCGGCGGCCCCGTCGTGGCCGCCCCATCGGTCGCAGCCGGGGCCGACCTGCCCGCCGCCATCTACGTCGATCCGCCCGCCGACAAGGTCCATCCGGCCCGCATGGCGGTGCTGCACATCCCCAGCGGCGGGGTCGCCATCAACGGCGTCGCCTATGTGGCGGCGGGAGCCGGCCCGCACCCCACGGTGGTGATCTGCCACGGCCTCCCGGGCAACGAGAAGAACCTCGATCTCGCCCAGGCGATCCGGCGCGCCGGCTGGAACGCGGTCACCTTCAACTATCGCGGCTCCTGGGGCAGCCCTGGCGTCTTCCGCTTCGGCCAGAACCTGGAGGACGCCGACGCCGTGCTGGCCTACCTCGCCGATCCGGCCAACGCCAAGGCCCTGGGGGTCGACCCCAGGCGGGTGGTGATCATCGGCCACAGCATGGGCGGCTGGGTCGCGGTGACCACCGCCGCCCACCATCCCGAGCTCGCGGGCCTCGCCACCTTCTCGGCCGCCGACATGTCCCGCCTGGCCCAGGCCCCGGCGCCCGTCCGCGTGAAGCTGATGTCGGAAAACATGGAGGCGCTCGCCGGCGTCACGCCCGAGAGCATGGCCGCCGAGGCGGCCGAGAGCACCCCCTCCCACCCCTTCGAGAAGTCGGCCGTCGGGCTGGCCGGTACTCCCTACCTCGCCCTTACCTCGGACGACGGCCTGGCGCCCGACACCGACGCCCTGGTGGCCGCAATCCACGCCCGGGGCGGCAACCGGATCGCCCCCGGCCACGTCGCCACCGACCACGGCTGGTCCGACCACCGCATCGAGCTCGAAGCCCGCGTGATCAACTGGCTGTCGTCCTTGAAGTAGCCGGAGAGCCGGCGGGACGCCGGCGCTCCTTACGGCCGGAAGAACGCCCCGGCGGGACCGGGAAACTCGACCGGGCTCTCCCAACCGTCGGCGGTCCGGGACGACACCCCGAAGAAATAGTCGTCGATATTGATCCCCTTGAGCGTCATCGTCGTCGCCCCGCCAGTGAGGAGGCTCTGGTCCTCGCGCCATTGCGGATCGGTGGTCTCGCGCCACCACACACGATAGTCGCTCGCCCCGGGCGCCGGCGCCCAGCTGAGCGAGGTGTCGGCGCTCACCGCCCCGGCGAGCTTCAGATCGTCCGGTGGTGGCGGCGCGGAGGCCAGGGCGGCCAGGGTGACCGTGTTGAGCGCCGTCACCTTGGCCAGGTAGGGGAAATCGACCCCCGCGATCACGTCGCCATAGGCGACGCCGCCTTCGACGCGCACGTCCTGGTGCTGGCGCGTGTAGTTCTCGTCGGCCTCGGTGATCCGCACGGCGGGGTAGCCGGCCTCCTGCATCGGCAGCTGGTCGCCGCCGCGCCCGAAACGGTCGGAACGCAGGATCATCCGTACCCGGAGCGACGGCGTGTAGGCCTCGGCCAGGCCGCGCATGAAGCGGGCGATCTCGCGCGAGGGCGTGTCGGCCTCCGCCCCCGACCGGCGCCGGTCCACCGCTTCGGCGGAGGTTTCGTCCGCCCTCGTGCCTTCGGAGAACACCCGGACCTCGTTGTCGACCACCCGGCCGTCCTGGCCATGGGTTCCGCCGATGATGTCGTTGTTCAGCACCGCCTCCACGCGCCAGCGCCGGATCCTGGCGTAGTCGGCTAGCAGCTTACCGCCATAGAGGCCCTGTTCCTCGCCCGACAGCACGGCATAGACGACGGTGGCCGCAAAGCGCCGGGAAGAGAGGATCCGCGCCGCCTCCAGCACCGCCGCCACTCCGGATGCATCGTCATTGGCGCCCGGGGCGTCGTGGGTGGAGTCGAGGATGTTGCTGTTGCGGCTGTCGATATGGCCGCTGATGATCACCACGCGGTCCGGATCGGTGGTTCCCGGCTGGATGGCGATGACGTCCTGCACGACGGCGGGGGTGGGGATCCGCGGGCCGCTGACTGTATGCTCGGGGGTGTCCACCACCAGGCAACCGCGGCACAGGGCGCCGATCGCCTCGAACCGGCTCTTGGCCCAGCGCCGGGCGGCGCCGATGCCGCGGGTCGTCGAGACGGTGTCCGACAGCGTATGGCGCGTCCCGAAGTCCGCCAGCCGCTCGATCGTCTCACGCAGGCCCTCCGGATTCACCGAACCGGCGATGGCCGCCAGTTCCGGATGGGGGACCTCGGCGACCGCCGCCAGAGGCAGTGCGACCAGTGTCAGGGCGAAGACTGGGGCCCGCATGCGAAAAACTCCCTCTTCACCTTCCGGCGAACAGCGCCTTGGCGAGCTTCACGTGCACGCCCTTGTTGCGGTCGACCAGTTCGGTGATCTCCACGTCGCCGGCGATGCTGATCAGCATATAGGCCTCGTCGCGGCTGAGGCCCTTCTCGGCGACCAGGAAGTCGATCATGTGCCGCAGAGCCTTGCGGGTGGCGTTGCCGAGGTCATCGTCGAAGCCCATGGCGATGTAGTCGGTGGGGGTCTCCGCCCGGGGATAGGGTCCGCCTTGGCCGAGTCCCCCGTCCGGGCCCAGGGCGTGGCCCTTATGGAGGATGAACTGGATGGTCCCCACCAGCGAGGTCTCCATGGCCGTGATGTCCACCTCGCCATTGCCCTGGCCGGCGTGGCCGTCGCCGATCTCGAAGAGGGCCCCCGGCGTCCACACCGGCAGGTAGAGCGTCGTCCCGGCGACCAGCGACTTGTCGTCCATATTGCCGCCGATCACCGTCGGCGGGGCGCTGTCGTAGCGGCCGAACGCCGGCGGCGGCGCCACCCCCATGCTGCCGAAGAACGGGTGCAGGGGAACCTCCACGCCGGGCGCGAAGCGGGCGACCATCCGCTCGCGGTCGAGCGGGATGATCTTGACCTTGGCATAGGGGAAATCGTCGGTGAGGAACCCCGCCCCGTAGCGGAAGGCGTTGTAGGCATAGGGGATGGCCAGATCGATCTTCCGGATGCGAACCTCGAGGGTGTCGCCGGGCTCCGCGTCCTCCACATAGACCGGTCCGTTCAGGATATGGCCGCCGGGCCCGCGGTCCTTCTGCGGCACCCCGTCGAACACGGCGCGCAGGCTGGCTTCAACGTCGGCGGGCGCAACGCCAGCCTTCTCCAGGCCGGTGGGGCTGTTGGTGAGCAGGGTGTGGAAGACGACCGTATCGCCGGAGCGGATGCGCAGCACCGGCCTGGCGGCCGCGTCGTAGTTCCCCCAGGCGACCGTGGCGGGCGTCGCTCGAAGATCGAACGTCTCGGCGTGGACGAGGGTGGCGGCGGCGAGCACTAACGCCGCGACGGCGACAGCGCGCCGGAGAACGGGGACGTGAATCAAGCGAGGGTCTCCTGAACGACCGAGCCTAGGCGAGGCGGCCCGGCTCCGCCAGCGCGCCCGACCGGCCGACCGCAGGGAGGGCGCGGCCGGAGCCCGACGTCGCCAACACACCGCCGCTCAGGGGCCCGATAGGCTGGCTCGATCCCCCTGATCGGAACAATCGATTTTACAACAGCGCGCCCGGGGAGCGTTCGTTCGTTGCGTCAGGCGCCCATCGTCGGCTCGTGCGCGCCTGGTCGGCATAGGAACAGGCTAAGGAGGAAATGAACATGGATGCGAAGGTCGAAGACAACACCGGGGGCCAATGCCCGGTGGGGCAAGGGCGCCGCGGTCCAAACAATCGTAACTGGTGGCCCGACACCCTGCGTCTGGAGGGACTGAACCAGCATTCGCCGCGCTCGAATCCCCTGGGCGAGACGTTCGACTACGCCGAGGCGTTCAAGTCCCTCGATCTGAACGAAGTCATCGCCGACCTGCGCGCGCTGATGACGGACTCGCAGGACTGGTGGCCGGCCGACTACGGTCACTACGGCGGCCTTTTCATCCGTCTGGCCTGGCACAGCGCGGGCACCTACCGGGTGACCGACGGCCGCGGCGGGGCCGGCGGCGGCCAGCAACGCTTCGCGCCGCTGAACAGCTGGCCGGACAACACAAACCTCGACAAAGGCCGCCGGCTGCTCTGGCCGATCAAGCAGAAGTATGGCGAGAAGATCTCGTGGGCCGACCTCTTCGTCCTCGTCGGCAACGTGGCGCTGGAGTCGATGGGCTTCAAGACCTTCGGGTTCGGCGGCGGCCGGGCGGACACCTGGGAGCCCGAGGAACTATTCTGGGGACCGGAAGGGTCATGGCTGGGCGACGAGCGCTACAGTGGCGAGCGTCAGCTGCACAAGGCGCTGGGGGCCGTCCAGATGGGGCTGATCTACGTCAATCCCGAAGGGCCCAACGGCAATCCCGACCCCGTCGCGGCGGCCCACGACATCCGCGAAACCTTCGCGCGCATGGCGATGGACGACGAGGAGACGGTCGCGCTCATCGCCGGCGGCCACACCTTCGGCAAGACCCACGGCGCTGGTGATCCTTCCTTCCTGGGTCCCGAGCCGGAGGGCGCCGTCATCGAGGATCAGGGCCTCGGATGGCGGAGCAAGCATGGCGCGGGCGTCGGCGCGGACGCCATCACCGGCGGCCCGGAAGTCGTCTGGAGCCAGACGCCGACGAAGTGGAGCAATCACTTCTTCGACAACCTGTTCAAATTCGAATGGGAGCTGACGAAGAGCCCGGCCGGGGCGCAACAGTGGAAGGCGAAGAACGCGCCCGCCACCATCCCGGACCCGTACGATGGTTCCAAGACGCGTGTGCCCACCATGCTGACCACCGACCTGTCGTTGCGGTTCGACCCCGCCTACGAAAAGATCTCGCGGCGCTTCTACGAGCACCCGGATCAGTTCGCGGACGCCTTCGCCCGCGCGTGGTTCAAGCTCACGCACCGCGACATGGGCCCGATCGCTCGGTATCTCGGTCCGCTCGTCCCGAAGGAGACGCTGATCTGGCAGGATCCGATCCCGGCCGCGGATCACCCGCTGATCGACGGCGCCGACATCTCGGCTCTGAAGGCCAGGATCCTCGACTCCGGGCTCTCCGTCCCGCAACTGGTGTCCGCCGCGTGGGCTTCGGCCTCGACGTTCCGCCGCTCCGACAAGCGGGGCGGCGCCAACGGCGCACGCATCCGCCTGGCGCCGCAAAAGGATTGGGAAGTGAACAACCCGTCCGAGCTGGCGACCGTGCTGCAGAAGCTCGAAGCGGTCCAGGCGGCGTTCAACGCTTCGGCGGCCGGCGGCAAGAAGGTCTCGATCGCGGACCTGATCGTTCTCGGCGGCTGCGCGGCGATCGAGAAGGCCGCGAAGGACGCGGGGACCGATGTCGAGGCGCCTTTCACGCCCGGGCGCATGGATGCCTCGCAGGATCAGACCGATGCGGCCTCTTTCGCCCCGCTCGAACCGACCGCCGATGGGTTCCGCAACTATTCGCGCGGCGAGCAATTCATGGCGCCTGAGGAAGCCTTGGTGGATCGGGCGCAATTGCTGGGGTTGAGCGGACCGGAAATGACGGTGCTGGTCGGCGGCCTTCGCGTCCTTGGCGCCAATGCCGGAGCCTCCAAGGACGGCGTCTTCACGGGGCGGCCGGGCGTGCTGACGAACGATTTCTTCGTCAACCTGCTCGACATGCGCGTGGAGTGGCAGCCTGCCGGTTCCGACAACGCGTTCGAAGGCCGTGACCGCAAGACCAAGCAAGCGAAGTGGACCGGCACGCGTGTCGATCTGATCTTCGGGTCCCACTCCGAACTGCGCGCGCTCGCGGAGGTCTACGCCTGCGCCGACTCGCAGGAGAAGTTCGTGAAGGACTTCGTGGCGGCGTGGAGCAAGGTCATGGACGCCGATCGCTACGACCTGGCGGCTTGACGCGGTCCGACGTCTGACCGGGAAGACCAGAACCCCGGGGCGGCGATCGCTACGATCGCCGCCCCGGGCGCTGGCCCTTACGAGGCTCACCGAGCCCGACCGCGCAGAGGGCGCCGGACGCGGTGGTCGATCTGCTGCGCGCCACGGGCCCTGGACCGCGCTCTAGCGTCAACGCAATATAGAACGCGTTCTAGCGCCGTTCGGCGCCCTGACCGGGCTCAGCCGCCTGGCGACGAAGGAGGAAGGACCATGGAATTCTCCGTCTTCATCATTGGGCCAACGGCCGGCCAGGGCTCCGAGGCGCAGGTCTACGACTCGATCCTGCGCGAAATCCGCCTCGCCGACGAGCTCGGTTTTGACGCGCTCTGGTTCGCCGAGCACCACTTCGACAACCTGTTCAGCACGAGCCCGTCCCCCAATCTGTTTCTGGCCATCGCGAGCCAGACCACCCGGCGAATCAAGATCGGCACGGCCATCACCGTCCTGCCGTTCCATTCTCCGACGCGCCTCGCCGAAGAGGGCGCGATGCTGGACCGCCTGTCGAACGGGCGCTTCCAGTGGGGCATCGGCCGCGGCATCACCGGCCACGAGTTCCACTCCCTTGGGCTCGACGCCGCCAATTCCTGGCGAACGTTCGCCGAAACCCATGACGCGGTCATCGCCGCCTGGAAGAACGGCCGGATGGAATACGAGGGAGCGTTCGTCAAAGTGCCGTCGACCGAGATCGCGCCGCGCGTCGTCCAGCAGCCGCATCCGCCGGTCTGGATGACCGCGCAGAGCCCAAGCTCGGTCGAATGGGCGGCCGAACACGACTACCCGGCCATGCAGATCGGCGAGGACCTGGCGGCGGGCGCGGGCCAGCGCGAGCGCTATGAGGCCGCCGCGGGGCGGGCCGGCGTGAAGATCAGGCGCGGCGGCATCGTGCCCCTGCGCATGGTCTGCGTGGCGCCCACCGACGCCGAGGCCAAGGCGATAGCCGGCGATCGGGTGGTGCGCTTCTGGGATCATACCGCCCGCACGACCGCGCCGGTATTTTCCCAGTCGCCGGGCGCGGCGGCTGGAACGGCGGGCTACGAGTATTGGCTGAAGCAGAATCCCTCCCGCTTCCAGGGCGTGGGGGTCGACCGCCTGATCGAGGCGGGCCTCGTGCTGGCCGGATCGCCCGGCTCGGTCATCGACCAGGTTCGGCGGCAGGTCGAGTTCCTCGGCTGTTCGCACCTGATGTGCGACTTCTGGCGGCCGAGCGGGATCGAGGAGCGCGAGGCGTCCATGCGCCTCTTCGCCGAACAGGTGATGCCGGCCTTCGCCCAGGACGTCCGGGCGGCGGCCGAGTAGGGTCATCCAAAGCGAAACGATCTGGCAAAGCGAAGCGATTGGGCAAAGCCAATCGATCCGGCAAAGCCAAAACGATTTGGGAGGAAGCGCGATGGGCAAGCTCGATGGGAAGGTCGCGATCGTCACCGGCGGCGCGCGCGGACTGGGCCGGGCCTATGCGCGCCGCCTGGCCGGCCTCGGCGCGAAAATCGCCGTCTCGGACCTCAACCTGAAGTCCTATGCGGAGTTCGAGGGCGAGGCCAAGGCGATGACGGCCGAGACGACGGTCGACGAGATCAAGGCCGACGGCGGCGATGCGCTCGGCTTCGAGTTCGACATCGGCGACCGCGACGCGGTGTTCGCCATGGTCGACGAGGTGGTGAAGGCCTGGGGCACGGTGGACATCCTGGTCGCCAACGCCGGCGGCGGTCGCGGCAAGCCGAGGGAGACGACCGCGACGCTCGTCCCGCAGGACCTGCTCGAACTGGTCACCCGGATGAACTTCTACGGCACCGTCCATAGCTGCAGCGCCGTGGCGCCGGCGATGAAGGCGCAGAAGAGCGGCAAGATCGTCACCGTCGCCTCCTACGCCGGCTCGGTCGCCGGAATCGGCGGCGGCTACGCCCACTACGGGGCGAACAAGGCGGCCATCGCCCACTACACCCGCTACCTCGCCCAGGAGCTGGGCCCTTACAACATCAACTGCAACTGCATCGCGCCAGGCGTGATCGAGACCGCGCGCATCGTGGAACTGGTCGGCGCGCGCAGCGGCGACAACGAGGGCAATCGCGAGATCGCCCTGCGCCGCAACGGCCAGCCGGAAGACTGCGCCAAGGTGGTCGAGTTCCTGACGACGGACCTGTCGGACTACGTCTCCGGCGCCCTGATCCCGATCGATGGCGGCTGGAACCGGGCCGGCTGAGGACCCTGAAGCGTCATGTCCATCCAGCCGTTGATCAGCGAGAAGACCAGGACCAGCGACGCGGTGCTGCGCGTGCTGGAGGACGCCGGCATCGAGATGGTGTTCGGCATGGCCGGCGGCCACACGGGCCGTCTGTTCATGGCCCTGGCCGGGCGCCAGAATTCCATCCGCACCCTGACCGTGCGCGAGGAGTCGCTCGCCGGCGTCATGGCCGAGGTCTACGGCCGCCTGACCCGCAAGCCCGGCGTGATCATCGGCCAGGGACCCTGGGTGCTGGGCAACGGCCTGATCGGGACGATGGAGGCGCTGCTGTCCTCTTCGCCGATGCTGCTGCTGACCGACTTCAGTGACAGCCCGGGCTTCAACCTGCACGGCCCCTACCAGGCCGGCACCGGCGACTATGGCGTCTGGGACGCCCGCCAGGCCTTCGGCGGCGTGACCAAGCAGGTCTTCGAGGCGAACGACCCGACCACCGCCGTCCAGGCGACCCAGCTAGCGGTCAAGCACGCCATGAGCGGACAGCCCGGCCCGGTCGCGGTGCTCTACGGCATGGCCGGTCTGGCCGGCAGCGTCGGGCCGGACAGCCGCCCGCGACTCTATGCGACCGGTCCCTACCTGCCGACCCGGCCGCCGCCGGCCGATCCGGCGCGGGTGGCCGCCGCCGCCAGGGCCATCGCCTCGGCCAAGGCGCCGGTGGTGATCGCGGGCAACGGCGTGCGCATTTCCAACGCCTACGAGGCTCTGGTCCGGTTCGCCGAAGGCGCCGGCGTACCGGTCGTCACCACCGCCTCGGGCAAGGGGACTTTCGCCGAGACCCACCCACTGGCGCTCGGCGTTTTCGGCACGTTCGGCATCGCGGCGGCCAATGCGGCGGTGGCGGTGGCGGATGTGGTGATCGTCGCGGGCTCGAAACTCGGCGCTTCGGACACCGCGCGCGAGAACCCCGCCCTGCTCGACCCCATCCGCCAGACCTTCATTCAGATCGATGTCGAGCCGCGCAACGCATCCTGGACCTTCCCGTCGGAACACGTGCTGATCGGCGACGCGGGCGCGACGCTCGATCAGCTGCGGGACGCCGTCGGCGCGGACGCGGCGCGCATCGACCGGGGCAAGGGCCGTGTCGAGACGATCCGCAAGGCGGAGGGCTATTTCGATACGCCCGAGTACCTCTCCGACAAGGCGCCGATCATGCCCCAGCGGGTGATCGGGGAGCTGCGCCGGAACCTGCCCGACGACTCCATCGTCACCTGCGATGCGGGCGAGAACCGCATCCTGATGACCCACTTCTACCAGACGCGCGCGGCGGGCGGCTTCCTGCAGGCGGCGGGCGCCGGTCCGATGGGCTTCGCCATCCCGGCGGCGCTGGCGGCCAAGCTGGTGCATCCGGACCGCACGGTGGCCGCCGTCTGCGGCGACGGCGGCTTCGCCATGACGATGAACGGGCTGATGTCGGCGCTGGAGCACAGGATCCCGATCATCGTGGTGGTGTTCAACAACCACGCGCTCGGCTGGGTGCTGCACGGCGGCGGACCGTTCGCGGCGGAGTTCAACGACTTCGACCACGCCGCGATCGCCCGCGCGATGGGCTGCAACGGCGTCCGGGTGACCGATCCGGCCGACCTCGCCGGGGCGATCCAGGCGGCGACCCGGTCGGACCTGCCGACCGTGATCGACGTCGTCACGTCACTCGACGTGTCGTTCCGCGACGTGACCTCGCCCCTCGCGGACTGAATCCCCTGGAGTTTCACGATGAACGTCAAGAACAAGGTCGTGGTCGTCACCGGCGGTGGTTCGGGCATCGGCGCGGCGCTCTGCGAGCGGTTTGCGCGGGAGGGTGCGACGGGCGTCGCGGTGGCGGACAAGAACGAGGCGAATGCAAAGGCGGTCGCGGCGTCGATCGACGGACTGGCCGTCGCGTGTGACGTGACCGCGGAAGCCCAGGTCAAGGGCATGATCGCCGAAGTCGAGCAGCGCCTGGGGCCCATCGACCTCTTCTGCTCCAACGCCGGCGTCGCCATCGCCGACCCCGATGTGCGCGACCCCAGCGGCGCCCCGGACGAGGTCTGGACCCTCAACTGGCAGGTTCATGTGATGAGCCATGTCTACGCCGCCCGCGATCTTGGACCCAGGATGGCGGCGCGCGGCGGCGGCTACTTCCTGAACACCATCTCGGCCGCCGGCGTGCTCACGGCGGTCGGCAACGGCCCCTACAGCACGACCAAGCACGCCGCGGTCGGTTTCGCCGAAAGCCTCGCCATTGCGTACCGCGATCGCGGCGTGGGCGTATCGATCCTATGCCCGCAGGGCGTGGATACGCCGATGCTGCGCCAGTCGATGCACGGTCCCTCCGTCGCCGACGGCGTGCTAACCGCCGAGGCGGTCGCCGGCATCGTGGTCGAAGGCCTGGCCGAGGAACGGTTTCTTATCCTGCCGCATCCGGAGGTGTTGCAATACATGCAGCGCAAGACCTCGGACTACGATCGCTGGCTCCGCGGCATGGGCAGGCTGCACCACAAGCTGACCGAGCGGCGCTGACGATTGATGCCGCACGGCTCCGCCAGCGCGCCCTGCCTCAGCTGGCGGTCGGATCAGCCAGTGCGAAGCCTTCCTTCCGCGCCGCTTCGGCGAGGCGGTCATCGAGCGTGACGACCTGGAGCGTCGGCGGGCGGCGCTCGGCGGCGATGAAGGCCGCGGCGAGTTGCAGGGCGTCAGCCGCCCGCAGCGGGTGAACGCGAAGAAACCGTACCGCGCTCTCTCGGACGATCTCACTGGGTTCGATCTCATGCCAGCCGTCGGCGAGCTCTTTCAGCCGGTCGGATGCGAGCGCGATTCCCGCAGGGTCGAGTGCGCCGGCGCGTTCGAGGCGAGCCAAGGCCGAGACGCATTCCACTTCCGACCCCCACCACACCAGCATATCGGGATCGCGCCTCGCGAGCGCCTGCATGCGTTGGGTCGTCGATTCGGCGACCAGCAGCGGCACGATCGCCGAGGCGTCCCAGAATTTCACCGCCCCTCCCGACGCTCCTCCAGGAGGGCCTGAACCGCCGACGCGCCGGCCCCGGCGCTCGGCGGCGGGCTGGTGAACAACGCCTGAGGCGGAGGCGCGCGCCGCGGCCGCACGACGCCGTCACGAAGCAGCCGCGACAGCCTTCCGTCCGGCTCAGCCTCCTGGTCGGCGGTCACGGGCTCCAACCTGGCGACGGGCCGTCCCCGATCGACGATCAGGACCGGCGAGCCGGCCTTGAGGCCGTCGATCAAGGCGCTCAGGTTATTCTTGGCCTGGGTTATGCTGGCTTTCTTCATACGGCCAGAATGGCCATTTTGAAAAGGCTATTCAAGCCTTTTCTGGATCGGCCTTCGCGAGCCGCCTTGGCGCGTTGACGGACCACTACGCGGCGCTCGGAAGACCGACCATAAGGCCGTAGGCGCCGAGCAAACTGCGTTCGAGCGCAGGCGAATGTCGGTTCGGGGTCGAACTTCCCCGTTGGCCGTGCGCCCGAAACCGGACACGATGTCTGGCCCGCACCCCTAGCCCTATCGGCGGTTCAGCCTGAACCAACCGCACCCAAGGCGATGGCGCACCGCGGCGGCCCCATACTGAGCGCCAGGAGGAAACCCAATATGCCCCAGCTGCAAATCCCCGACGTCGGCGTGCTCAACTACGAGGTGGAAGGCCACGGCGCGCCGGCTTTCGCCCTGATGCACGGGTGGTGCTCGAATCTGCGCCACTGGGACCGCCAGGCCGCGTTCTTCGCGCCGCGCCATACCATCGTACGCGCCGACCGACGCGGCATGGGCCAGTCCGCCGCCTGCAAACCGGCGGCGAGCCCCTCGGACCATGCCGACGATCTCGCGCGCGTGCTCGACGCGGCGGGGGTGGAAAAGGCGATCGTGGTCGGCCACGCCGGCGGCGGCGCCGGGGCGATCGCCTTCGCGGCGCGCTACCCGGACCGCACCCTCGCCCTGATCGGCGTCGACACCAGCGCGGCGCCGGCCTCGCCGCCGGACAGCGACGCCTACCGGTGGATGAAGGACTTCGCCGAGGGGATCCGCGACAAGCCGGGCGAGTTCGAACGCCGCTACCGCACCTTCTTCGGACCGAGGGCCGATCCGGCGCTTGTCGACTCCGTCGTGGCCTCGGCCCTGAAGACGCCGATCGAGGTCGCCAGCGCCGAACTCATGGGCCTGGCGACGACCGACACCGCGGCGCTGGCGCGCCAGGTGACCGCGCCGGTGCTGTGGGTCACGGCCCGGCCGGTCGATGTCGAGACGCTGCAATCGATGTTCGCCGACCTCACGCCCGCGGTTGCGGTCGGCTCGGGCCACTATCTGCAGCTCGAGGTCCCCGACCAGCTGAATGCGATGATCCAGACCTTCGTGGAGCAGCGCGTGTTCTGAAGCTCAGGAGAGCTGCCACTGGTCGAAGGCGGTGATCGTTTCGGGCGGCGGGCGGCGGGCGGGACTGAACGTGTCGCCGATCGTGTAGCCGACCGGCAGCAGCGCCACCTGGGTGACGTCGTCGGGAATGCCGAGGATGGCGGCCGCGTCCTTCTCGCGCACCAGGTGCAGGGTGGTCAGCGCCGCACCGAGGCCCCGGGCGCGCAGCGCCAGGTTGAAGTTCCAGACCGCCGGGTAGATCGAGGCGAAGAAGCCGGCCGACGCGGCGACGCCGCCGCCCTCGGCGGGGCGGCCCATCAGGCACGGGATCACCAGTAGCGGCATATCTTGCATGTGCTCCGCAAGGTACATGGCCGAGTCGAACACCCGCGAGGTCTGCGCCTCGCCCGCGGTCCTGGCGCGCTCGCTGGCCTGCGTGAAGTAGTCCGCCGACACGCTGCGATAGAGGTCGGCCAGCGCCTGCTTCTTGGCCGGATCGGCGACCACCACCCAGCGCCAGCCCTGGGAATTGGAGCCGGTGGGCGCCTGCTGCGAGATCCGGATGCAGTCGAGGATCACCTCCCGCGGCACCGGCCTGGTCAGGTCCAGTCGCTTGCGCACCGCGCGCGTGGTGGTGAGCAGTTCGTCGGCGCACTCGAGATGTATCGTCACGGCCGGAGTCTCCCTGGGGTTCTTTCTGATTGCGGTCCACTCTCGGGGCCGCACGGCGCCGGGTCAAGCCGGGCCGCTCAGCCCTGGACGCGCGGAACAAAGATCGCCAAGCTCAGCGCCAAAACAGAGGAGAGGACACGTCAATGGCGAGCGACGACATCGTCGAGATCGAACAACTGCTCTACCGATACTGCTTCGCCGTCGACAGCGGCGGCCCCGACGACGTCGCCGCCCTGTTCAGCGAAACCGCCGTCCTGGTTCCGGTCTACACCGGCGAGGCGCCGGCCAACGGGCGGGCGGCGATCCTGCAATGGTACGTCAACTACCAGAAGGGCACGCGCGCGGCGGTCGACCATCTGCGGCACGCCGTCACCAATCCCCTGATCGAGGTGAGCGGCGATCACGCGACAGCGCAGTGCTACCTGACGGCCAACAGCGTCTCCAAGACCAGTGGCAAGGCCAGCTGGACCGCCGGAACCTACAAGGACAAGCTGGTCAGGGAAGCGGGCCGCTGGCTGTTCGCCGAGCGGCAGATCCACGTCCACTACGCGACGGAGAGCGAGACGCGCTGATCGGCGACGACCTCAATGGGGCAAAAAACCTAGGGAGACCAGGACATGAAGCTCGGCATCTTCGGTATCAACCAGGGGGCGCTGGCCACGAACCCATCGCTGCTCGCCGAGGTCGCCAAGGCGGCCGAGGACCTTGGGTATGAGTCTCTGTGGGGTGGCGAACATATGTGCCTCCCTTCCCCGAGGGTTGCCCCTTCGCCGGCCGAACCGACCGACCCCCTCCTTGATCCGCTGCCCGCCCTGACCTGGGCCGGGGCCCATACATCCAAGATCCTTCTGGGAACCGGCATCCTGCTTCTGCCCCAGCGCAACCCGGTCGCACTGGCCAAGGAAGTCGCCAGTGTCGATGTGCTGACGGGCGGGAGGTTCCTGCTCGGGATCGGGGTCGGGTACCTCGAGCCGGAGTTTCAGGCGGTCGGCGTGCCGATGGAACATCGCGGCAAACGTGCGGATGAATACCTGGCGGCCATGCAGGCCCTTTGGGGCATGGAGGCGCCCGCTTTCCAGGGCGAGTTCGTCAATTTCAGGAACGTCGACGCCTATCCCAGGCCCGTCCGTCGCGAAGGACCCCCGGTGGTGATGGGTGGCCACTCCATGGCGGCGTTCAGACGCGCCGTTCAAACCGCCGACGAGTGGTACGGTTTCGCGCTCGACGTTCAACGCACAAAGGCGTGCCTTGCCGGACTGACCGAAGCCCAGGACCGCCATGGGCTCGGGCGCGCGAAAGAACGCCTGCCCATCACCATCACGCCCCCGATGGCGGCGACGCCGCAAGTGGTGGCCGACTATGCCGGCATCGGCGTTGGCCGCTTGAACCTGATAGCGCGGGGAGCCCACGATAGAGACGGCTACCTGCGTTTCCTCGAGGCCAACGCACCAGCGAGGCTGGTCCGTTGAAGTATGGCTCGGTGGCGCAAGCGCCGGTCGATCATTACGCTTGGCTTGCAGCCTGACAGCCGACGTCCGCGGCGTGGAGGCGGGCCGACCTCAAGGGCGACGTCATCATTCTAATCTTCTGGGCCACCTGGTGCGCCCATGCCGCGAG
>JAQGIW010000109.1 GCA_028290905.1 Caulobacteraceae bacterium
GCCGGTGACGGGGTCGGTCTCGACGCCATCGGTGAAGGGGAACATGTCCACCGGATAGAAGAAGTCGAAGAACTCCTCCGCGTCGCGCGAGGCCTGGCCGAAGCGGTAATTGAACGAGCCCCTCCCCGCGCCGCCCACTTCGTCGATCACGCCGTCAAAGACGATGCGGTGTTCTTCGTCCTCATTGAAACCTTCATAGAGGAACTGGCGCAGTACACGGCCCGACTGCGACACCCCCCAGCCATAGGCAGTGGTGATCCCCGGCATCGGATTGGCCGCGCTCTGGTCATGCTTGAGGAAGCTGATCACGTCGCGCGTGCCCGACAGCCCCGTCCCCACCACGCGGGGATCCTTGGCCCGATAGACGACGTCATAGATGCGGCCCAGCTGGAAGCCGCCATCCAGCGAAACCGCGGCGCCGTTCACGAAATGCCATCTGGCGCGCGGGATCACTTGCGGCGTGTCGGTGGGATTGTCCCTCACCGTCATCACATTGTCGGGACTGTTCTCGTCGTCGATCGGATAGGCGAAATGATCGCGGTCGGCCAGCGACTGGGTGGGCGAATGATCGTTGGGCACGAAATCGCCCCTGACCAGCCCGGTGATCTTCTTCCCGTGATCGGTGGCGATGGGCATGTCCATGCGCATCTGCCCCGGCGGCACGTCCCATTGCCAGCCCATCCAGAGCAGCGTCCAGCCCTGGTTCATCAAGGCGCCATCGCCGATCTCCTGGGCGCTCGTCGGGTCCTTGCTGTCCATGGCTTTCTGGAAATAGCGCAGCATGGATTTGCCGCCGCGATTGCCCACTTCATAGAAGAGGCGGTGATTGCCCATCTTGGGGTCGACCGGCTTCAGCATGAAGAAGTCCGCGGTGAATTCCACTTCGCCTTGCGCATTCTTGGGCGCCAGGTCCAGGTCTACGATGGATTTGTTGATGGCAAGTTTGGGGTCGAGCGCGAAATGCACCTTGCCCACCAGCTTTTCGTACGATCCCGCGCCGCCGAATGGCTTGCCGCTGAGAATCGGTTCGCGGCGCTGGATCTCCAGCCGCACGACGCGGGCGTCCGCGGCGGTCGCGATCAGCGCGGCGCACAGCGCCCCCATGCCAAGCCATTTCATGATCATGCATATTTCCCGAGTCCGACACCCGGCCAAGTGGCGAAAGGGCATTGTCGGAATAACTGAGTATAGTGGATTTTCCGCATGAAAACGGACCGGGCCGGATCTATAAGCTCGACCTCGACGGCAAGGTGCTCGGCTGGCTGGGCGGGGCCGGCAGCAGCTTGCCAATTCGGCTGGATCCACGAAATGGCCTGCCCGTCCGAAAACGAACTCCATGTCGGCGAACTGCTCAACTGGCGGCTGCAGAAGCTGACGCTGCACCCCTGAGCGGTATCGGGCGGGTTTGGGCGGGCGGCGGGCGTCCATTGCCCGTTGATCACCGTATCGGACCGCCATCGCGCGCCCCTCGCGCCTCTCCCATCAACTTCCGGGCCTGGACAAGCGCCAGGCACGCCTCGCCGAGGGCCGCGGCGCCGCCAGGGGCCGAGGCGGCTTCGGCCAGCCGGAGCAGAGCGCCGATCACGGCGTGGACGCCCGCCTCGCGCGCGTCGTCGCGGGCGGCGAGAAGCTCGTCGATCCGCCTGGCGACCTCGGGCCGGCCCGCCAGTCGGCTGGCGTGGCGGTTGCCGGGCGCGAACCCGGCGGCCTCATAGGCGTCGTCGAGTAGAGCGCCGCCGGCGCGAGCCTGGGCGAAGGCTTCCCGGCGGGGATTGCGGAGCGTGGGCATCGGGACTGGACCGCCTTCGAGGCTGGATGTTGGGGAGACGGTACATATATTGCATATTGCAATCAATGTCAATCCCCGCCATCGCCTTCTCACGCCGTTCCGTCCGCGGCGGCATGGCGGTTCGTGGCTGATTTTGTTGAAAAAGGCGGTTGAGGCGCGGGCCGAGGGCTGATTCCCTCCTGTTGAGGACAGGAGATTCGGTCGATGATGGGCGAGCGGAAAGTCGAGCAAGGGGCCCTGTTTTACGAGTTCTCCCTTGAGCGGCACGTTCCGCCCGATCACCTGCTCCGATCGATCGACCGCTTCGTTGATCTGGAGGGTGTCCGGGCGCACGTGGCGCCATTCTACAGCGACATCGGTCGCCCATCGATCGACCCCGAGCTGCTGATCCGCATGCTGCTGGTGGGTTACTGCTTCGGCATCCGGTCAGAACGACGCCTGTGCGAGGAGGTGCACCTCAACCTCGCCTATCGATGGTTCTGCCGCCTCGGCCTCGACGGCGACGTGCCGGATCACTCCACCTTCTCGAAGAACCGCCACGGTCGCTTCCGCGACTGTGACCTTCTGCGCGAACTGTTCGACGTTGTGGTTCGGCGCTGCATGGCCGAGGGCCTGATCGGCGGCGAGGGGTTCGCCGTTGACGCCAGCCTGATCAAGGCCGACGCCAACCGGCAGCGCTGCGTTCCAGGCGCGGAAGGCCTGCCACCGGAGGCGGCGAGCCGGGCTATCGACGAGTACCTGGCCGTGCTCGACGACGCGGCCTTCGGCGGCGCCACGCCGGTGACGCCCAAGTTCATCTCACCCGCCGATCCGGCATCCAGATGGACCGGCGCCAACAAGGGCCCCGCCTTCTTCGCCTACTCCACCAACTACCTGATCGACCTTGATTACGCTGTCATCGTCGACGTCGAGGCCTCGACCGCCGTGCGCCCGGCGGAGATCACGGCGGCCAAAACCATGATCGAGCGGGTGGCCGAGCGTCATGACCTCTGGCCGGAGCGGCTGGCCGGCGACAGCGCCTACGGCTCGGCCGAGATGCTGGACTGGCTGGTGCACGACCAAGGGATCGAGCCGCACATCCCGGTGATCGACAAGTCCCAACGGGAGGATGGGACCTTCTCTCGCAGCGACTTCTCCTACGATCACGCCGGCGACTTCTACCGCTGCCCCGGGGGGAAGATCCTGAAGCGACGTCGTCGCGCGTTCTCGAACCCTCGCGGGGATGCGACGGCGGACGACACCTACCGCTACCGCGCGAGCAAGGCGGACTGTGACGCCTGCTCGCTCAAGAGCCGCTGCTGCCCCAGAGCGCCCGCGCGCAAGGTGCTCCGCTCGATCCATGAAGGCGCCCGGGACTTCGCCCGCGACATCGCCAAGACCGACGCCTACGTGACCTCCAGACGACAGCGGAAGAAGATCGAGATGCTGTTCGCCCACCTCAAGCGAATCCTGAAACTGGACCGACTGCGATTAAGAGGTCCCTGCGGCGCCCGCGATGAGTTCCTCCTCGCCGCCACCGCCCAGAACCTTCGCAAGCTCGCCAAGCTCCTCCCCGCCCCAACGCCGGCCATGGCCGGCTGAGGGAGCAGGGGGCGGCTCAACCTTTCGCCCCGCTCCTCCTGCGCTCAACTTATGAGCGGCCTTTTTCAACGAAATCGGCTCATAGGAGCCCTTGGCAATGTCCGGACTCGGCGTGGAAGCCTTGAGGCCGGCCAGCGGCGAGTTTCGGAGCCTGGGTCTGCGGCGGCACGCGACCCGTTTTAGGCATTAGGCCCTACACGATCGCCCGCTTGGCCGCCTTATCGGGGTTCGCCCAGACACCCGTCAGAATAAGCGCCGCGCCAACCGGCAGGGTCATGGTGAGGACCCACGCGACGAAGGCCGAAGGGCCGCGAGTCGCTCCTGCGCCGATGAATTGAATGGTCAGGAAATTGGAGAATATTTGGCCTGTGGCCCAGTTCATTTGGAAACTAAAGATTCCCGCGAACGCGGCGACACCCCAAAGCCACTTGCGCCGCAGTGCTTTGGTCCTAGTGACCTTCACCAACGCCGCAATCATCAATGTCGGCGACAAGACCACAGCCAGAAGAAAGACATACTGCAACAGTGTCTTGCCGGTCAGGGTAAACTGACTCGAATGTAGTTGGCAGATACTCTGTCGAACTGGAGGTTCGGCTCGACGAACCCGCGATAGGGCATCTCGGCGACTCCTTTCGAAGAGGCCTCGAGCCAATCTGCGAGACCAGCCGCCTCAAAGGTCGTCAGACACGGACTTGGCCTTGCCAGCTCTAACGATCTGCCCAGCCAAAGCGCCTGTCCAGTTTCGTGAGCTGGCTGTTGAACCCCTCGAGGGACATCCTTGTCCAGTGCTGGTCGATGTGTGGGTGGACGGTGACAACCATCCGTGCGTGGTGGTCGGCCGCGCTGAACGCGACCTCGATCGTGTGCTCGTAAGGCTCGACGCCTGGGATGAAGTCGATCACGTGCACCAGCCTCAGCCGCTTGTGCGGCAGGAACTCGGCGAAGCGCCCGCGCGTGCCGTGCGACAGCGGTTGCCCCATGGTCTTCATCGCGGCGATCGCTTCAGGCGCATCGGCGATCATGTCGTACTCCAGCGCGCCGCCCACGCTCGCCTCCAGGGCGTGCACATCGACACGGAAGCCCTCGGGGCCCCACCACGACTCGAAGCCCGCCTTCGTCGTCCAAAGCGCCCACAGCTCCTCTACCGAGGCCCGGTAGGTGCGCTCGATCACGACTGCGGCGGAGAGCGTGGGGGCGCCTGCGGATTGGTTCGTGTCGTTCATCGGTCATGGTCCTCGTTTGTGGGGGCGCCATCCTGGTGTCGGACCTCGAGCGCGGCGCCGAATCGGTCGAGGCGGGCTTCCCAGAGCCGCCGGTATTCCGCCAGCCACGCCTCCAGCTCGCGGAACGGCTTCGGCCGCAGCGCATAGAGACGGCGCTGACCGTCCGGCCGGACCGAGACGAAGCCAGCCTCGTGCAGAATGCGTAGATGGCGGGAGACGCCGGATTGATGGACCCCGGCCTGCCGTACGATGTCGCCCACGGGCTGCTCGCCGTCACGCAGCGCCGCCACGATGCGGCGGCGGGTAGGGTCGGCGAGGGTCTCGAAGGCATCTAAGGGCATGTCAGTGTATATGCATATAGATGTATATAGGTGTCAAGCGGGTCGCGCACGGAGGACTGAAGCGTCTTGCGGAGATCGGGTTCGAAGCGGCCAGCCTCCTGGGAGATCCGGCCTACTACGGACGCTTCGGCTTCTCCCCCGAACTGGCCGTGCGGATCGAGGCGCCCGCACCGCTCACGCGGACGCGGGTTCCAGGCCATCGAACTTGTGGCCGGAGCGCTGGACGGAAGACGGTGCGTGGCGACTTTCCCGCGGTCATCTCGACGGTCGCCTTTTGATAGTCGGGCGGCGGTTTCACGACGTCGCCGATCACGCGATGCTTATCGAGCCCGTCCGCCGGACCGCGGAGCGCGACGCGGTCTATGCCTTCTGACGCCCCGCCAGCGGCGAAGGAGCGACTGGCCTGGCTGGCCATCCAGGACAACGCCGCCCTCGCTCAGAGCTTGTCGCGGGCATGACGCTCCAGAATTTTGCCGCCGACCGGCGCATGTTCTATGCGGTTACGCGGGTGTTTGGCCACGGGCCATCAGCACGAGCCTCTCCAGTTTCCTAAAGTCGGAGCCTATTCAGGATGAGCGACCACATCGGCGACAAAGTCATCGTGCTGACCGGAGCCGGCGGCGGCTTTGGTCGCCTGATCAGCCTCAAGGCTGCGTCCCTGGGCGCGCGGCTGGTTTGCGCCGACATCGACGCCGACGCGGTCAACGCCACGGTTCAGGATATTCAGAACGCTCAGGGGCAGGCTTTCGGCCGGCAAACGGATGTGACCGACGCCACCCAGATGGCGGCTCTGGCGCAGGCGGCTGTCGAACGGTTCGGTCGAATCGACGTCATGGTCAACAATGCAGGCGTCATGCCTTTGGCCTTCTACGCCGATCATTCGGCGGCGGCCGGGCTTTGGCATCGCTGCATCGACATCAATATCAAAGGCGTTCTGAACGGCATCATGGCTGTTCACGACCAGATGATCGCGCAAGGCCGAGGGCACATCGTCAATATCTCGTCGATCTACGGCAACTTCCCGGTCGCGGGAGCTGGGGTCTATGGAGCGACCAAGGCGGCTGTGAACTTTCTCTCGGAATCCTTGCGCGTCGAATCCCAGGGCAAGATCAAGGTCACGGTCATAAAGCCGACGGGTGTCCCGGGAACCGGGCTGGGCGCGGGCATCGTCAATCCTGCCGCCATAGTCGGCATATTGGGCCAGAACGCCCCGTCATACCTGGCGACCATGCGGGCCTTGGCCTCAGGTGGCCTGAGCGCCGATCAAGCCGATCCTGAGACCATCGCATACGCCGCCCTTGGTCCCGACTTCATCGCGGATCAGGTCATACATGCGATCAACCAGCCGTGGGGGGTCTCCCTTGGCGACATCACGATCCGCGCCTCCGGCGACGGCTACATTCTCTAGGGGTCGGTGAGATGGGCCTGAAAAGGCAAGGTCCTCTCGGCGTTGGTGTCTGCCCCACGACCGCGCCAGCAAGCGCACGTTGAGCCGCCGGCCAGGAACCGGACGCTCGCGAGGGCTCCTGAGGGTCGTGAACGGTCGGCGGGCCACCTCCTGAAAGTCGCCGTTCGTGCAGCTGGCGACCCGGCGGGCAGGAACGGCAAGTTCCTGGAGCCGGGCGAACAGCAGCTTGCGGCGCGCATTCTCGCCGCGTTGGATCGCACGGTTCCGGTCGCCAAAGCTGTCGTTCGGACCTGCCGCCCAAGGTGGAATTCAGTCCTTCGCCACTCCGCACACCCGCGGTAAGGCAACGCCCCTAGCAGACATTTCGTCGAGCTGGGCTCGGTTAGACCTGAGCGGCAGTCTCGTATCTGGTTGCCCTGCCCCTTTGGTGCAACACTTGACGCCCCAGGCCTTTATCATTCATTCGGCGGGCGCGACCTCGTCGTGGATCGAGACGGACGCCATCGCTTCAAACACGCCGTCGCGCCGGACCAGCGCATGGAACAGCGCCGCCGCGACATGCAGCAGGACCAGGGCGAAAAACGCGAAAGCCAGGTAGAAATGCGCGTCCCAGAACCAGGTATGCAGACTGTCGCTCTGCGGCAGGATCGCCGGAAGGCGCACGCCCCCGAACACCACGACCGGATAGGCGGCCGCCGAAAGCATGGCCCAGCCGATCAGCGGCATGCCGATCATGAGGGCATACAGCGCGTAATGCGACAGGTGCGCCGCGAGTTTCATCGGCTCGGGCAGGTCGGCCGGCAGCGCCGGCGCGCCGTAGCGCAGACGTACCGCCAGGCGGATCAGCGCGAGCACCAGAATGGCGATGCCGAGCGATTTGTGGATCGCAATGAGAGGCAGGAATTTCGGCGTCGCGGTGGACACCATGCCGACACCGATAAAGAGCATCGCCAGGATGCAGACGGCTATCAGCCAGTGCAGCAGGCGCTGGAGCGGGGTGAAGCGTTGGCGGACGCCGGTCATGGCTTCGCGCCCGTTGTCGTTCGAGGGTAGTCCTTGGCCTCGGCTGTGCGCAGGTCATAGGACTTCATGTAGGCGGCCGACCGCGCCGCCGGGAACGGGTCATCCGATGGCCGAATGCCGGTTGGCAGGACGGCGGGATCGAAATTGATGTCGCGGCATGGGCCGTCGCGCTCCGCCTCGATTTTTTGCACGACCAGCGTGCCTACCTCGACGGTACGACGGTCTGGCGGCCACGCCTTGGTCGGGTCGGCGGTAGGGTCGCCTGGACTGGCGATCGTCACCACCATGGCCCAGTGTTGCGGCGCGCCGGCGACGCGCCGCGCGATCTCCTGTTCGAGGTAATCAGGGCCGCGCCTGGCAAGATCATCGGGCGAGATGGAGACCGGTTGCGCCGCCGGCAGCAGCGACCAGCGCACCACGTGCGCCGCGCCGGCCTTGTCCACGAAGACGAAGCTGTTGAGGCTGTTGAACCGATCTTCCGCGTAACTGTCGGTCCACGGCGCATTCTTGGCCCAAGCGCCGAACGCCGCGAACTCCGGATGCGCCGCAATGAAATTCTTCATCGCATTCGCGTCCTTGCTCTTCGAGGCCAGCTGGAGCTCGTAGAAGCCTTGCGGTGTAGAGACCGCGAAGACCGGGGGATCGATCATGGCGCTACGCCATTCCTGGCCGTCCGGCGTCGCGATCCGAATTCCCAATCCGTGCACGCGGACCTTCGCATCCGGCGCGTTCGCATCGGGGGTGGCAAGATTGAAGCGCCCGAGCACCGGATACCGCCCGGATGCGAAAACCCGGGCCTTGGACAGCTCGGATCCGGCCCCGTTCGCTTCGAACTCGCCGGTAAAACAGATGCCCTTGGCATGGTTGCGGCGATGACCGAGTGACGGCCCGGCGGCAGGCGCCAGCGCCTCCACCAGCCGGGTCGGCGTGAGACGCTGAGGCGAAAACCAGCCAGCCGTATAGGCAAACGCCGCGGCGCCGGCGCCAATGACGATGGCGATCAGCGCCAGCGACCCAAGCATGGGGCGGTTGGGCTCTGGCATGCAGCTCCTCCGCTCAAGGCGCCGTCTATAATCCTTGCGCCGAGGTCCTGAAAGGTCCCCTCGCCACGCGGCGGCGAAGCTCTTGCGGTTCGCCCTGGCGCCATGCGTCGTTGCCGGCGGCCGGGGAGTCGATGCGTGCGCGGTCCCGCCGAAGGGACGTGGGGGATTTCGTATGACTTCTGCCAAAGCCATCGTTATCGCCGCCCTCGCCGCGCTCCTCGCCGGCGCCGCCGCGCGCGCCCAGACCTCTCCGCCCGAGATCAGGTTCGACGCCGTCGATCCGCTGGTCCTGATCGACGGGACCGTCGCGCCGGCGCGACCTGGGATGGCGATCCTCACCCGCGGGGAGCGGATCCGCACGACCTGGTCAAGGTCGATAGCGCCGCCGATTTCGAGCGGGCGCACACAGAGGGCCGATCGGCATCTTACGGCTTCCAGAACGCGCTGCAGGTGGGCGACAAGCCCGAGCGCATCGACACCTTCGCCGATCTCGGCGTGCGGGGTGATCCAGCTGACCTACAATCCCGCCGACACGTTGGGCGACGGCTCCTGGCTCCGCGGAACCGGGGGCTGACCCCGCTTGGCCGCCAGGTGGTGGAACGGCTCAACGCCAACCGGGTGATGGTGGACCTGTCGCACAGCGGCGACCGCACCGGGCCCGGTTGAAGGCCACGACAAGATGGACGAGGCTTGTAGAGACGGTTGGGCCGAACGCCGGGCCGACGGATCACTCATCGGCGAAATAAGATTCCACGGCGGCGACGAAATCACCTTCACCGCCCAACCATGGCGCACTTCCTCGACAGCCTGCTAGACAATGGCGATCTTCATGTGGTTCAACTTATCGAGCGACTCCAGCGCACCTTTTGACACCAGGAGCCGGCCGGCTCCACCGGCCTATTCGACAGGGTTTGAATTGTCGTGAAAGCTGTCTTATTGCTCGCAGGCAGGGGGAGCCGACTTCTGCCATTGACGGAAACCACGCCCAAGCCTCTCCTGGCAGTGGCCGGCGCCCCTGTACTGGAACATATTCTCACGACACTACGACCTTTGCCGGTTGAAGAACTGATTGTGGTCACGGGTCATCTTGGGGAATATTTTGAGGCATACCTGTGGGAATGCTATAGAGCCCCATATCGGATCATCAAGCAAACGCGATTGGATGGCACAGGTGGCGCCGTCTACGCGGCGAGAGATCACATAGAGTGTCCAATACTTATCGTCTTTGGTGACTCGATTTTCGACGCCGACCTATCATGTCTATCTAAGAGACCGGATCAGAATGTGATCTGGACACAAAACGTCGACGATTACCAGAGGTTTGGAATTGTCCAGACGGATGAGCTCGGTAACATGAAAACGATTGTTGAAAAACCAAAACATGATGTGGGCCGCAGGGCAAATATCGGAGTGTACTACGTGTCGGCCCACCGGGCTCTCCGCGACAGCCTGGAACGCATCAGGATGCGACCGACCATTAACGGTGAGTACTACTTTACCTATGCTTTGAATGACATGGTCGAGGGTGGACAATCGATCAAGGTATCGGAAGTAGATAGCTGGCATGACTGCGGGGACTTTGCGTCGCTGCTCACTACGAATCGGCGGCTATTAGCCGCCAACAAGCGCGCTCCACCAAGCAGCCATTTGGGGGTGACAATCATTCCGCCTGTCGCAATTCACGAGAACGCGCATCTTCAGGATTGCCGGATTGGCCCAGACGTATCTATCGGCGCTGGAAGCTGGATCACATCATCCAGCATTTCAAACGCTATCGTGGCTCGTAACTGCCTGCTCGACAATGTTGTTGTTTGCAACTCGATTGTCGGAGATGGTGAAAAACTGATCGATTTAAATCTTCAAGGACTCATCGCCGCTAATGGAAAGATCGTCAAATACACTTAGTTACGTGGCGTTTGCCGCGGTCGACTGGTGGTACCACAATCGGGCCCATTCCGAATTGCAGTTATTGACCAGACTGGCGCGTGATCACAAGGTTCTCATCATCAACAGCATCGGCATGCGAATGCCCTTACCCGGGAAAACGTCCCGTCCATTTTACAAGATCTGGCGAAAGCTCAATAGTATCGCACGACTATTGAAGCAGCCGGATCCCGACCTCCCCAATCTTTACGTGTATTCGCCACTCCCGTGGCCGTTCTACGGGTCAGAAGCCGCCCTCCGGTTCGGCGCGTGGTTCGTCCGCACACAAGTCTCGGTCGCTGCCCGGATCGCGGGCATTCATGACCCAGTCATCTTCACCACCACGCCAGTTGCCTTGCCCGTGATCGCGAAAATGAAGCGACGATGCCTGATATACAACCGTTCGGACAAGCACTCGCTCTTCAAAGAAGCGAACACAGCAGTCATAGAGGACCTTGAGCAGAAATTGCTGGCGAGCGCCGATGTCGTTTTATACGCTAACAAGACTCTGCTGGCTGAGGAGCGGACGTTGGTCAAAGGGCGGGCCATACACCTCGACCACGGCGTCGACTCCAAACACTTCGATTATTTTGCGACGCAGAAAGCGCCAGACGATTTGGCCCGGATTCCGAAACCCATAATCGGTTTCTTTGGCAATTTGCGATCCTATATGGTAGATTTTTCGTTGCTGGTCCGCATAGCCCAAGATATTCCTGAGGCGAACATTGTTCTCATTGGAGATTCGCAGGACTCTACAGCAGAACTGGAAGGAATCAAGAATATACATTTGCTAGGCATGAAACCGTATAGCGAAATTCCCTCCTATGGCGCTTTCTTCGACGTGGCTTTGCTGCCTTATCAGAATAATGAATGGATTAGATATTGCACTCCTATCAAAATGAAGGAATACCTTGCGCTGGGACTGATGATTGTTTCATCAGATTATCCGGAGGCGCACAATTATGCCGATCGGATTCGGATCGCCGCTAACGGCGATGAGATGGTGAAGGATATTCGTCATTATCTAGCCCACCCGATCGGACCGCAAGACCGCCAGAAGTTGCGCGCAAGCGTGGTGGATGAGACCTGGGACGACCGCACCCGACGCCTGGTGGACTATGTGGATAGCTTGGTCCGCGATCGAACCTGATTTACGGTTTGCACCTCAGCGCAGGATGAGAGCGGAAGTCCCATTCAATAGCTCGGTTGCCGCGTCTTCATTCTTTAGTCGCGCACCATTGTCCCCGCCTGCGCGCGTGCATTTTGCGAGTTCCTGGGGGCGGGCGAGAACAATGTGAGTCGGCGGCGCAGGGCGTTGGCTCCAGAGCCGACCAACCAGCACCAAGGTCCTGACCAGTCTGGAAAGCGCCTTGCTGTCATCAGCTTCCTCGGCGAGAATATTTTCTCGAACGGGGTTCCAACCGAGCACGACAGTCCGGTCCAGAAGCTTCATCAGGATCGTGCGGTCCGGATCATCCAGACCTGCCAGCACCGCGCCTGCCCGTGCTTTGGCTGATGCGTCAGGAACGGCTTGGCGTCCGAACAACAGCCGACCGAAGCGGGCTTCCGCACTTCCGTCGTCAACAATATCGCCGCTGAGACAGGCATTGTAAATGTCGAGTTTTGCCCTGGCGAGTCGTCCTTCCCCCAGGCTCGCCGCGCCAATTTGCTGAATAAGCGCGAGCATGGGCAGGGCGCGCGCGCGCTTGTCTTCCGGGAGTCCTTCGATCGGCTCCTTGATGAAGCAGGCTGGGGTGTCGCCGGTTACGGTGTGTTCGATCAGATCGTGGTTGCGAATGCCATAGTGGATCAATTCCACCATGCCGTCCGGCGAAAGCGCTTCGACCAGTGTATCACACAGGGGCGCCGCGTCTTCCGCATCGAGTCCATAACCTCGGCGGAAGATCTTGCCATAGTCATGCAATGCGCTCGCTATCCAAATTGCAATCCGCTCTGAACGGCTGAGCTTCAGATCGTGGTACCGCTTGACGCTGTCTTCAAGTTCCGCCTGCTCGACGTCGATTGGATTGCGCCAACGACGCTTCATGAGCCATCCGATGTCGGACCGGTCAAACATGTCGAAGCCCAACATCATCAACCGGATGTGGTCGCCGTAAGTCTGTTGCAGACCGTTGGCGTGCCTGTTGCGTTCTCCGCGTCTGAGAAAGGTGTGAAGCAGCACCAGCACGCTGGCTTGCTCAAACGCAAGATAGAATTCCAACGCGGTCAGCTCACGTTGCCCGGCGATGTATTCTTCTATCCTTTTTTTCAGGTTTGCGAGACCGTCCGGGCTGTATGCATTTTGAATGCGTTCCCGCCGCGCAATAAAGTGCTCGTCGCTGAGGTATGTTGCCTCGGCATGGTCAAGTGTCAACGAGAACATATCGCTGATTTTTGAGATTTGGTTCAAGTATTCCTCCCGATGATAGCAGCCGCGTGCGGCTAGTCAGCGCGGCGCCACTCGCCCGATGAATGACCTGTTCCGTATAGTTACAAGCAGTCCCTTGCGATCTGTTTCCACGGACGCCACTACCGCCATGAGTAACCGAGTCGACACATTGTCTCTCTAAAAGGCCAAAACAGGGCCGATTTCCCGCCTGATTGACGGGGCCTTGATCGACGGGAGTGTGGCGGTATGGCGTAAAAGTGTCAACGCCGACGGCGTTTTTGCGGGACTGGGCGGAACAACCCTAGCCACCCCTCACAGTGGATAACTCAGCGCGATATGGCATGGCATGCTCCTCCAAATCAGCCGTCCAGTGGTGCAAATCAAACACATGAGTCCAATCCCGCGGTTCAGAATACACTACAAGATTCAGAGCCTTGTGGTGCGTTCGGCGCCTCTCGGGGTGGGTTCGAGGCGTCTGGTTCGCACCACTACCGCCAGCTGGTCCCACCGTCGACCGCGAGGTCCTGGCCGGTGATCCAACTGCCCATGTCGCTGCAGAGGAAGGTCACGAGATAGGCCACCTCCATCCCATTCCCGGCTGTCCCGAGAGGGATCACGTCGTCGACGAATTTCCGCCAGCCTTCTCCACGTCCCAGGTCATCCATTCGCGAGGTCTCGATCACGCCGGGCAGGACGGAATTCACGCGGATGCGGTGTGGCGCCAACTCGACCGCCATGACCCGGGAGAGGGCGTTGAGGCCGGCCTTCGACGAGGCGTAGGCGGCGCTGTGGGCGGAGGCGACCCGGCTCGCGATCGACGAAATATTGACGATGCAACCGCCGCGGCCGTCCTTCGTCATCTGGCGCGCCGCCGCTTGCGACACCAGGAAGGCGCCGGTGAGGTTGGTGTGGAGAACCTTGTTCCAGGCCTCGAGGGACAGCTCCACGACCGGAACCCTGTCCTCCCCGCGCGCGGCTCCGGCGTTGTTGACGACGATGTCCAAGCCGCCGAAGCGTTCGATGGCGGCGTCGATCAGGCCTCCGACGGCGCCGGGATCGGCCACATCGGAAACCAGCGGCAGGGCCTGCGCCCCCGTCTGGCGAATTTCTTCAGCGACGCTCTCGATATCGCGCCAGCCGATTTCCTGCTCCTCTGGCGGGTATCGCGAGGGATCCCGCCCCGTTCCGGTCAGGACGACGTTTACGCCTTGGCGGGCCAGTTCGAGGGAGATCGCACGACCGATGCTGCGTAGACGACCCGCGCCGGTGACGATCGCCGTGCGCCCGCGCAGTTCTGGAGCCCAGACGCCGCGGCTGACGTGCGCGCGCGTGACATGGTCGTCGGTCATGAGAGGCGCCTTTTGCGAGGGTTCACGCAGGTCAGGATCACGGTGATCGTTTCAGGACCCCGGAAGGCTGGCCATCGCCCAGGCTTCCAGCCCGCCGCGATACCAATAGACATTGGTGTAGCCCGCGTCGCGCGCCCGCAGGGCGGCGTTGTAGGATTCCCAGCACTGGGGTCCCTGGCAGTAGAAGACCAGGGGGTAGGCCTTGTTCCCGCCCGTGTCCTTTTCCAGCAGCTCTGCGAGGTCGGTCGTCGGGACGGGCATACCGACGCCGGGATAACGGCGCGCGCCGGGCAGCCCCGGATGCGGCGCGTCGAGAACGTCCACGAGCAGGAGGCGGCGGTCGTTGCGGAGCGCGCTGACAAGCTCCCCGGTCGAGAGGGTTCGGGCTCCGGGAATCGTCAGGGGCGTCAGCGTTCCGACGTTCTCCTCGACGGTGTTCCGCGGCGGCACCCCGAAATCCATCCCCTCCCGGCCGAAGACGCGCACGGCGGCCGGATCGTTCAGAGTCTCCTGCGCCGGCGGCGGCTTAGGCGCCGGACGATCCTCGGCCGGTTGAGTCGCGCCCGGGTTCGCAGCCTGAGCCTTCGCGGCTTCGAGGACAGGCGGACTCCCATGATCCGAGTCCTTCGCGGGCGCGGGCGGCTCGTCTCGAAAATGGAACAGCGAGAACCCCACCAGGACGACGCCGATAGCGAAGGCGATGATCCGACCCGAGCGGCCGGCGACGCCCGGCAGCTCAGACCCGAAGATCTTGAAGCCGCCGCTGACAAGCGCGAGGAGCAGCATCACCGCGCCTAGGACAAAGATCCCGATTATCAGCGTCTGGGGCATTGATCCTCTAACCCGGCTACTTCAACCCGGTCGCGCGGCAACGCAACCACGCATGGGTTCCGCCGTCCATACTGGCACCTCTCCTTCCCCCTTGACCTGTCTCAGCCTCCATCGTGTCGGGTCGCGGGACGGCCATCGGTCGGGGGAGAGCAACGGCATGACCGCGCTTCGGGAGACGGCTGGACAGGGGACGGCCGATCAAGGCGCCGCGGGGGCGACCACGCTCAGCCAAATAAGCCTGAGTTGGGGGAGAAATACGCTCCGGCCGTCGAGCGGAACCGTATCATGCGGCCTGAGATAGACGGTTTGGGCGCGTGAATTCTGGAAAGAGAAGCGACACCTTAATATCAACTCTCCTATCGGCCGGTTTCTGAGGAAAACAGCAACCGGATTTTGGTCGAGTATGTGATCTGACCCTTCGGTGAAGATGGTGTCTCCCGGCTCGATCATGAACGGCAGTATATGGCCCCGCTCGGCAGTTAAATCTCGCGCGCCGAAAATGAGATTGAGCGGGATCATCGTGCCGCCGGAGGTAAAGAACCTGTGTGAAACCTTCAGCAGCGTGTCGCGCTTGTCCCCGGAATTAGCTATCACCGCCTCCATCTTGATATGGATGAAATCGTCGGACGGCGGTTGAGAGATGCTGAGATAGGGGTTCGCGACGCTGCAACGGATGCGCGGCAGTTGGGTAACCAGGGTCACGACCGTCGCCACCGCGCCGATGAGCGCGGCGAAGGCCAGGGCGTCACCTGTGCTCATTCCCACGCGAGCATGCACGACTATCGCCGCGCCCCCCACGACGAGGGTCCCCAGAGCGATGATGGCGAGATAGGCCAGGGTTCGCACTCGGACCTCCTTGACCAACGCAGGACGCGCGGTCCGATAATGAACGAGCACCTTCAATTGGCTAGGGCGTTCGCCGCCGAAGTGGGGAACTGATTCGGCGATCAGCGAACGCCCCAGTGTCTGAGGCTAGATAGGGTAACGGGCCGGCGCTAGGGGCCTGACCTCTTGAGGTTGGGTGGTCGTCCCTCAGAATGATGGTGTTTGAACGGCGTCAGGGTGGACCTGCGCCAAGCATCATCGAGGAACGACCATG
>JAQGIW010000115.1 GCA_028290905.1 Caulobacteraceae bacterium
TCAACCCGATCGCGCCGACAATTTCTCCATTCACCTTTATGGGAAACCCTCCACCCCACGCCGCCACACGCGCAAGCGTGGGGATGCCGGCCAAAAGCGACGGGTCACCCTGGATAAAGTTGAAAAACTCCTGCGTGGAGACGCCGAACAGAGCGGTGTACGCCTTATTCTGCGCCATCTCGATGGAAAGGATCGGAGCCCCATCCATCCGGCTGAACGCCTTGAGATTGCCGCCGTCATCGAGAATCGCTACGTTTTCCGTAACGCCAAGTTCTCGGGCTTTCGCAAGCGCTTCATTCACCATTTTCTGCGCTAGTTCAGTAGAAATGCTGTGTTTCTTTACAACGTTAGCCATTGGACTCCTCCAGTTGACACGTATTGCGCGTTGATCGGGTGTAGCGTCCATGACCATCCGTGAGCCGCCGAGGAACGACGTGCGTGATCTCACCGCCCAGCATTAGACCGCATGGGGCGACATCGAAGTTAGGTCGAAATTCCCTCCAATTGGGACAACCGAGCGGATCTCTCCAGCCCGCCTCCCCTCAGGCGAGCGCCTGCGGGATGGGCCGCGCGATGTCGGGAGGCGTACAGACATCCTCGTGACCGCCGGCCGCGCCAACGGCCTCGCGAAGTCCGGCTCTAGGCCGCAACTTCGGCGGGCGTCCAGGGCGGAGCGCTGCTGACAAGGACCAGGATTCCGAGCGCCGCGGCGATGACGGAGCCGGCAAGGATGCCGACCGCCGCCGCCCTGAGGCTAACTGTTGGGAAGTCATAGTTGATGATCAGCAGCGCCAGGGAATCGCTGACACCGCAGAGGATCGCCGCGCCGATGAGGCGCGGCGAAACATCGTCCGGCAGTGCGCTCAGCGCCTTCTTCACGAGATGGAAATCCCTAGCGGAGAGTTCGGTCACGGTCGCAGCTCCGAGGTTCGCGGCCCTGTCTCCTGTGTCGACTGTAAGCAGCCTCGGTTCAAGGCGCCCTGAAAGACGCTCATCCGGGCGATTTCAAAGTGAGGCAGCCCCCTGGATCGAGAGCGCTAGACTCCAGGCCGGGCATGGTTCGAGCTTTATCGCAAACAGCGGGTTCCAGTTCTCCATCCGTTCACGCCCTGCTATCCTCCCCGCCGCATGAACGAAGCGGTTCGCAAGATCATCCATGTCGACATGGACGCGTTCTATGCGTCCGTCGAACAGCGGGATAACCCTTCGCTGCGGGGCAAACCGGTGGCCGTCGGCCATGGGGCGCGCCGCGGCGTGGTCGCCGCCGCCAGCTATGAGGCCCGGCGGTTCGGCGTGCGCTCCGCGCTCCCCTCCGTCACGGCCCTGCGCCGATGCCCCGAGCTGATCTTCGTGCCGCCCCGCTTCGATGTCTACCGGGCGGTCTCGGATCAGATCCACGCCATATTCGCCGCGTTCACCAACCTGATCGAACCGCTGTCGCTGGACGAGGCGTACCTCGACGTGACGGCGAACAGGGCGGGACTGCCGACGGCCTGGATCACGGCCAGGGCGATCCGCGCCCGCATCGTCGCCGAGACGGGGCTCACCGCGTCGGCCGGCGTCTCCTACAACAAGTTCCTGGCCAAGCTGGCGTCGGGCGAGCGCAAGCCCAACGGCCAGTTCGCCATCACGCCCGAGGCGGGCGAGGCGTTCGTGGCGAGCCTGCCGGTGGCGAAGTTCCACGGCGTGGGGCCGGCCACGGCCGCGAAGATGCAGGCGGCCGGCATCCAGACGGGCGCCGACCTGAGGGAATGGTCGCTGGACGCCCTGCAGCACAGGTTCGGCAAGGCGGGCGGCTGGTACTACGCCATCGCCCGCGGGCAGGATGATCGGGCGGTGAACCCTAACCGCGAACGGAAATCGTCCGGGTCGGAGACCACCTTCGGCGAGGACCACATCGACCCGGGCAAGATCGAGGCCGGCGTGCTCGCCATGGCCGACGACGTCTGGGCCTGGTGCGAGAAGACCGGCGGGCGGGGCCGCACCGTGACGGTGAAGATCAAATGGGCGGACTTCCAACAGTCCACCCGCAGCCAATCCTTCTCCTTGCCAATCGACAGCCAGGCCAAACTGCATGAGGCGAGCCTCGGCCTGATCCGGTCCGTGTTCCCACCGGCCAAAGGCGTGCGCCTGGTCGGCGTCACCGTCTCGAATTTCGCAAACGGGCATACCGCCGCCGCCGCGGACCTGGTCGACCTCGCGGCGATAGAAAAACAATCGAAGGAGCTGCGAAAAATATGAAAAAGAGCGCAACGACCCAGGGCGAATCCCCTTCCCGGCTGATCGACGCCAGGATCGCGGAACTGGACGACTGGAGGGGCAAGACGCTCGCCCATGTCCGCGCTCTCATCAAGCAGGCGGACCCCGAAGTGGTCGAGGAGTGGAAGTGGAGAGGCGTACCGGTGTGGTCTCACGACGGACTGATCTGCACCGGCGAGACGTACAGGAGCGTCGTGAAGCTGACTTTCGCGAAGGGCGCCTCGCTCGAGGACCCTTCAGGTCTGTTCAACTCCAGCCTCGAAGGTAACACCAGGCGCGCTATAGACTTACGTGAGGGCGATGAAGTCGATGAGGGCGCCTTCAAGACGCTCGTACGCGCTGCCGTGGCCCTGAACAGGTCATAAGGGTCGGGCCTTCCGGCCTTTATCTCCGGACCGGCGCCCCCTCAAAGCGGAATGGGCGGCATGTGGTCGGGGTCGCACTTCAGGTCGATCAACAGCGGGCGGGTGCGGGTGCGGATCGCGGCTTCCGCGGCGTCCAGGTCCGCGGCGTTGCGCACGGTCAGGCCCTCGCCACCGAGGGAGCGCGCGACGTCGGCGAATTCCGGCCACGCGAAGGTGGAGAGCGAGGGGTCCATGTTCTTGTTGCGGAACTGGACGTGCTCGGCGCCGTAGCTGGAGTCGTTGCAGACGAGGACGATCAGGTCGAGGCCGTGGCGGACGGCGGTGCTGAACTCGGTGAGGCCGCCCAGCATGAAGCCGCCGTCGCCGCACACCACGAGGGCCGGCCGCCCCTTCGCCCCGACCGCCGCGCCGATCCCGTAGGGGACGCCCAGGCCGATGGCGCCGAAATTGATGCCGTGAACATAGGCCCGGGGCTCGGGCACATCGAGATACTGCCACGCCGACCCCATGAACCGGCCACCGTCGACGACCACGGTGCGCTCTTCGGGTACGGCCTTGCCCAGGCGATAGACGGCGCGACGCGAGTCGACCGTCGTCGATGTTCCCATATCCGGCAGGCCGGCGACCGGCGAAAAGGCCGCCAGGGCTTCCTCGAGTCCCTCGGTCCGGAAGCCGGACGCGGGGATCTCCGCCTCGTCCAGGGCCCGGACGATCGCGTCGGCGACGGCGGCCGGGTCGCCGGCCAGGGCCGCATCCACCGGATAGACCTGGGCGAGATCGGACAGGTCGGTGTTGCACTGGACAATGCGCTTGCCCTTGACGAAGGCGCCGAGGGCCGCAGTGAAGATGTTCAGACCGGCCCCGAAGGCGATCAGGCAGTCCGCGCTCTGGATGGCCTCCGCGGCCGGCGGCGTCGAAAGGGTGCCGAACACCCCAAGGTCGAAGGCCTCGCCGCGGAACAGGCCCTTGGCCCTCAGCGTGGTCGCCAGGGGCGCGCCGATCCGTTCGGCCATCTTTACCAGGGCTTCTCGCGACTCCTGGCTGATCGCCCCGCGGCCGGCCAGGATGACCGGGCGCCGCGCCGCGGCGATGACGCCGACGGCGTTGTCGAAAGCCGCGCCGGTCGGCGCGCGACCTTCCGCGGTGGGCGGCGCCCGGGCCACCTTGCGGTAGGTGACCTCCTGCCACTGGAAATCGACCGGTACGTTCAACGCGATCGGCCGGCGTTCCAGCACCGCCCGGCGCAGAGCGATCGCCAGGTCCTGGCTCAGCGTGGCGGGAGACCGCAGCTGCTCGAACCCCGCCCCGGTGGCGACGATCAGTTCCCGCTGCGCGCAGTCCTGGAGATGGCCGCGCGCCTCGACGCTGGTGTCGCCGCAGACGAGAAGCATCGGCAGCTGCCCCTTCACCCCCTCCACCAGACCCGTCAGGGTGTTGGTCACCGCCGGACCATGCGTCACGGTGGCGACCCCCGGCCTCCCCGTGACGCTGGCGTAGCCGAGCGCCATGATCACGGCGCCGGCCTCGTTCGCGGCGGAGACATATTCGCCCTGCTGCTCGCGGATGAAGGCGTCGACCATGTAGAGATTGGCGTCGCCGATCAGGCCGAAGATCGTGGTGACCCCGCTGTCCTTCAGGGCCCGGGCGATGGCCGAATGGAAGTAGACCGAAGTCTCCGCCGCATCGCTCATGTCTCCGGCTCCCCGTCGTTGCGCGTCGGATGAGGATGGTAGCCGGCTTCGCGCCGTTCTCAAGAAAACTTAGGAAAGCTGAAATTGCTCACAGGTCGCCGTACGCATCTTTAACGGCCGACCGACCGGGATCATATCGCCGCCGACGAAGCCCGCCGAGTATTCGCCGGCCTTCCGAGGAGATGCGCATGAAGACGGTGGAGGCCCCGATGCACAGAACGATCGCGATCGCCGCGTCGCTGGCTGTGCTCGCGAGCACCGGCCGGCCTTCACTCGCCGCCGAACAGGGGGTCCCGGCGCAGCCGGACTGGCCCAGCTCCGGGCAGAACAACCAGGACACCCGCAATGCAGCGACCGAGCACGTCATCGACGCCGGCGCCGTCGGCAAGCTGAAGCCCAAATGGACCTTCACGACCGCCGGTGACGTATCGGCGACGGCGACCGTGGCCGGCGGGGTCGCCTATATCCCGGACTGGGGCGGCAAGCTCTGGGCCATCGACACCAGGACCGGCAGGGCCATCTGGTCGCACGACATCAGCGACTATACCGGAACCGCCGGCTCGACTTCGCGGACGAGCCCCGCCTTTTGGGATGGCGAGCTGGTCATCGGGACCGGCAACGTCCTCACGCCCGATCTCATCGGCGCGTTCGAGATCGCTGTCGACGCCCGCACCGGCGCGATGCTGTGGCGCACCAGGACCGACGACGACAGCGCCGCCATCGTCACCGGGTCCGCGACGATCGACAGCGGCATCGTCTACACCGGAATTTCCTCGAAGGTCGAGCACACCAAGGTCACCCCGACGTTCCGCGGCTCCGTCGAGGCGCTCGACGCCCACACCGGCAAGATCCTGTGGAAGACCTACATGGTCCCGGAGGGATACAACGGCGGCGCCGTGTGGATGAGCCAGCCGGTCGCCGATCACAAGACCGGCCTGCTGTACGTGACCACCGGCAACAGCTACTCGGTCCCGAACGGATACTGCGTCAACCCGGGGCAGACCGGCTGCACGCGGCTGCCGGCGGACGCCTACATCGACAGCGTCGTCGCCCTCAGCCTGACGACCGGCAAGATCGCCTGGGCTCACCACACCCTGACGGCCGACACCTGGACGCTGGCCAATCCCAACGCCTCGCCGGACTTCGACTTCGGGGCCGGCCCGAACCTCTACGCCACGACGATCGGGGGCAAGAGCACCGACGTGCTGGGCGCCGGCCAGAAGAACGGCATGTACTATGCGCTGGACCGGGCGACCGGGAACCTGATCTGGGCGACGCAGGCCGGCCCGGGCGGAGTCCTCGGCGGCATCGAGTGGGGGACCGCCACCGATGGCGCGCGCATCTACGCCGCCATCACCAATGGCAGCCATAAGGCGTACGCCTACACCACCTATGACGGGCAGAAGAAGACAACCACCGGCGGCCTGTGGACGGCGCTCGACCCGGCCAGCGGCAGGATCCTCTGGCAGACGGCCGCTCCGGAAAGCCCCACCTACATCACCGACGGCTTCGTCTCCAGCGCCAACGGGGTCGTCTACGCCGGCTCCTCGGGCGGAAACTTCTACGCCATGGACGCCAGGACCGGGGAGATCAAATGGAAATTCCCAAGCGGCGGCGCCGTCTGGTCAGGCGCGGCGATCGTGGACGGCGCCGTCTACTGGGGCAGCGGCTACGACACCAAGGCCCGCGGCCTCCCCTACGACGGCAACAACAACAGGTTCTACGCCTTCACGCCGGACGGCCGCTGACGATCCTCTCCTCGCGCAGCTGGCTGCGCCGCACCTTGCCGGCGTCGTCGCGGATGTTCCGGGCCGGCACGGGTTGCGCCAGGCGGGCCCACTTCATGTCTTCCACTATAATGTTTCGTATAGAAACATTCATTCCCGGTTCAGGCATACGATCGCGTACTCAATATATCCACTCAATAACGGAGAGTTGAGCATGTTGAAGAAACTGGTTCTTGGTGCGGTCGCGGTAGCCTTGTTCCTGCCGGCCGGGGCCGCTTTCGCCCACGACGAAAACGATGGCAGGTCAAACGAGTACGGACGATACACCCAGGATTATCGTGACCACGGCGCCTACCGCGACGAGGGATGGCAATCTCGCGACGGAGGGTTCTACGGCCGAGATGAGCACGCGCGCTGGCATGAACGCGATCGCGAGCAGCGCCACCAGTACCGTCCCCGCGCCTGGCATAGCCAATACGGCTGGCGCGGGTCCTATGGAGGTTCGCAATACGGGAACCCCTACGGCTCCTATAACGCGTACGGCTACCAATATCGGGGCTACTAGACCCGGAACGATCGCGGCGGCGCTTGGCCCGGTAGAAGCCAGGCGCCGCCGCATACTTCCGACCCGTGGGCGACCTGGCTGGACCTGAGCACCGAGGCCCGAGATCGGCCTTGCGCTTAGGCCGCCGCGCGCCTGGCGGGACCGGCGTCGAGCTCGGCGATGCGGGCCTGGGCGGCGGCCATCGCGGCGGCGGCCTGCTCTTCGCTGACCCTCAGGCCCTCGGCGACGATCACCTCGAGGTCGGTCACGCCGAGGAAGGCGAAGACACTCCGCAGATAGCTCTCGCCATGACGATCGCCAAGGCGAGGGAAGACTTCGACGGCCGCGCGACCTGACGGCCTCAGGGTTCAGCCCATAGCGCCGGCGGCTCAGATCAGGTCGCGCAGGGTCAACCGCCTCGCCGCCCAGGCGGCCTCCGGGCCCGGCTCCGGCGCGGGATCAGCGGGCGGGCGGCGCCGTCGTCGCCCCGCCGGCGGGGAGCCAGGGATCGCCGCGCTTCGTCACATAGTGGGCGAACACGTACGGCCACGGAATGATGACGAGGAAGATCACCGCCATCAGGCAGTCGTTGGCCGTCTCCAGGGTGTCGGCGTCGAGCCGATGGGCGGACCATAGCGGCAGGGCGACGACGACGAGCCAGATCGCCTTCCAGGCCAGTTCGAAGAACAGCAGGGGCAGCATCTGCAGCGGATAGCGCAGGCCGAGGATCGCCAGGGCCGACAAAGCCGCGAGCATGCAGTGGACGACCCCCTGCATCAACTCCCACGGCCTGTCGTGGTGGATCACGCCGGGCCAGATCATCAGCCCGAGCCCGACGACCAGAAGCAGGTAGCCGGCCCTCAGCGCGTGGAGGCGCCACAAGGGAACTGACATCATTCAACCTCCTTAAGGATCTTCTCGACCGCGGCCAGGCGGCTGCGGACATCGGCCAGGGTGGCTTCGATGGAGGACAGGGCGGCTGCGGTCTCCGACTGGGCGGCCGCCGCGGACTCCGCGATCCTTCGGTAGGCGTCGTCGTTGGCGAGGCGGGCCTTCGCCTGCTGGACGGCGGAGAAGTACCTCATGCCAAAGACGAGGAGGATCGTCCCGAAGGGGATGCACAGGCTGATCAGATAGAGCGATGGGGACATTTGGGATCCTCTTACGTCTCGGGTTTGGTCGTCAGGGACTTGACGGCTTCGGCGATGGCGGGGGGGGTGAGATCGAGGGCGAAGGAGACGACCTCGAAATAGTTGAGAGCCTTGCCGTCGTGGGACAGCTCAAGGCGGCTGGCGACGAGACCGGCCTCCTGGAGCTTCTGAAGATGCAGATGAAGGAGCGGGCGACTGATGCCGATCTCGCGCGCCAGCGCGCTGACGTAGTTGCGCCCACCGGTCGTCAGCGCCGCGATGATCCGCAGCCGGTGCGGACTCGCGAGCGCCGCCAGCATGGTCAGCAGCTGGTCGCCTTCGATCGTTGATCCAGATCGCTCTTTCATATGTCAGAAATATCTGACGTATGTCAGCGAGTCAAGATGACGTTTCCAGGAAACGACATCGCGCTCCCGGCGTGGGGGGTGAGCTAGCCGGCCAGAGCCTGCGCGGCGAGGTCGCGCCAGTGGCGGGCTTCGCGGCGGAACTGGGGGTTGGCGCTGGCGATGCGGCGATCCATCTCGACGATCGCCTCGCGCGCCTCGCCGCCGCGGCCGTTGCGGGCCAGGAAGGCGGCGTAGCGGCCCAGGCCCTCGAGCCCGGGCATGCGGCCCGCGGCCCATTGATAGGCGGTGTCGGCCTCGGCCGGCCGGCCGAGCGCGTCATAGGCGCGGCCAAGGGCGAGCGCGGCGTGGGGCGTGCGCCCCTCCTCGCCGTCTTGCCCGAGCTTCTCCAGCAGGGCGAGGGCCTCGGCGGCGCGGCCCAGTTCGACAAGCGCGGTGGCGCGGCCGAGCAGCAGGACCGGATCGTCGGCGTGCACGCCAATGGAGGCGTGGGCGAACAGGCGCTCGGCCTCGTCGTGGCGGCCGAGGGCGGCGGCGGCCTTGGCCAGCCGCATCTGGTTGTGCACGGTCGGCGACTCGGCGTTTGCCGCCCCCGCCTCGCGGTACTCTCGGCCCGGATCCAGGCTCTCGCGGGCGCTATGGGCGACGCGTCGGGCGGTCGTGCCGCCGGCCACCGACGGGAGGACGATGGCGACCAGATAGACCAGGCCGCCCAGCGGCTGCAGCATCAGGATGATCATCAGCCAGAACATCGGCTGGTTGGTGCGCACCACGTGCACGCACAGGGCGATGGAGAACAGCAGGGAGAGGCCGAACACCGGCAGCATGGGGTGAGTATCCAAAATCCTCCCTCCCCTTCATGGGGAGGGTCGGCCGAAGGCCGGGGCGGGGAAGGGTGAAGCTTTCGAGGTGTCGCAGGCTTCAGCGTACCCCACCCTGGCCGCTTCGCGGCCTTTCCCTCCCCATATGCCATCGAGGGAGCCGTTCTCAAGAGGCCTGGATGGCTTCCACCAGCAAGTTATTGACCTCGGAGGCCTTTTCCAGGTGCGGCATGTGGCCGGCGCCCTCGATCCAGACCACCCGGAAGCCGGGCGGCAGGGCCGCCTCGTCCGGCGCGCCGACGATGCCGTCGGCCTTGGAGGCGATCACCAGGGCGGAGGGGATGGCGGCGAGGTCGGCGCGCAGGGTCGCGGCGTCCTTGCCCTCGACCATGCGGTCGCGCAGCGCCGAGAGCGCCTCCTCCACGCCGTCGGTCCTTTTGAACTTCAGGACGTCCTCGACCATGTCCTTGGTGACCATGCCAGGGTCGGCCAGCAGCATCTCCATCACCGGCTTGAGGTCGCGGGCGCGCTGGGCGTCGATGACCCCGGAAAGGAATTCCTCGGAGACGGCGGTTTCGGAGAGGCCGGCCGGGGCGATCAGGATCAGGGAGCGGGCAAGGCCGGTGTGGTCGATGGCCAGGCGCGCCGCCACAGCCGCTCCCAGGGAGTGGCCGACCAGATGCGCCTCGGCGACACCGAGCCCGTCCAGGGCGGCGGCGATCGCATCGGCGAGGGTCTTCAGCGAGCCGTCGCCGACGTCCTTGGACGAGCCGCCGTGGCCCGGCAGGTCGACGGCGATCACCGGCGCGACCGCCGCCAGCGCCTCGATGTTGAAAAGCCAGTTGTTGAGGTCGCCGGAATAGCCGTGGATCAGCACCACCGGGGTCCCCTCCTCCGGTCCCGCTCGGCCGAAGCGGATGGCGCGGCCGCCCGCGTCGACGGTGGAGAGCTTCAGCACTTCAGCGCTCTCGTCCCCGGCTTCGGGGGGAATGTAGCTGGCCTGGAAGTCGGCGATGAAGGCGTCGACGTCGGCCTCGGGGGTGTCGGCGTCGGCGACGACGCCGATCAGGGCGCCCACCGGCAGGGTCTCTCCCGGCTGGGCGACGATCTTGCGCAGCACGCCGGCGACGGGACTCTCGCAGACATTGGTGATCTTGGAGGTCTCGATATCCACCAGGTCCTCGCCCTCGGCGACCTCGGCGCCCTCCTGCTTCCACCAGTCGACGATGGCCCCCTCCTGCATGGAGAGGCCCCACTTGGGCATCTTGACGGGCGTGACGACGGACATGGCGGTTCTCTCAGCGATCGGGAAACAGGCTTTTATCCGCAGATGACGCAGATGCCGCCGTGTGACTGCGCCGAAGGCGCGATCGATCCGAGGCCTCGGGTCTTACGCCGCTGCGCGGCAGGAACACCGGCCTATCTGCGCTCATCTGCGTCATCTGCGGAAAACTAGAATCTCAGCTCGCCGCGAAGCGGTCGAGGTACTTGTCGAGGGTGCGGTGGAAGTGGCGGATGCGGATTTCCTGGTAGTCGCCCAGCTGGATCTGGCCGGTCTTCGAGGCCTTCAGGCCTTCCTGGACGAAGGGCAGGTTGCCCATATCCTGGTCGAAGACGCTGGCCAGGGCCTGGCCGAGTTCGGTGGCGTCGAGCCAGGGCTGGTCGGGCGTGAGCAGGTTCATCTTCGGGGCGGGCGGGCGCGGCGCGCCGGGCGGCAGGCGCGTCAGGATGCGCACCTCCATCAGGGTGTGGTCCTGGTCCGGCCAGGGGCGCCAGCGATAGACGATGTTGGGCATGAAGCCGCCCCAGGGGGCAAAGTTGGGGAAGACGTTGTAGGTGAAGGCGTCGAGCAGTTCGGAGTCGGTGGCGGCGCTGTGGTCGTGGCCGAACATCTCGGTGAACCGCTCGCGGTTCACCGCCGCCATCGCCTTGCGCGCCGACAGGCCTTCCGGCACCGAGACGGAGAGGTCCTCGCCCCCGGCCCGGCCGTTGTATTTCAGGAATTCGTCGACGATCCACTGCTGGCTGGTGACGGAGCCCGCGATGTGCGGCGAGGGGATGGCGAACGGAGTCAGGGCCACGTTCACGTGGTCCCCATAGACGTTGTAGCGGGTGTTGGCGTCGCCGGTGAAGGGCAGGATCTGGGGGTGGGTGACCACCGAATGCCAGGCTTCCATGAAGGCCTCGGCCGTGGCCTTCCAGTTGGCGGCGATGACCTTGCCGACCCAGGCGGCGGTCACGCACTCCTCGTGCTTCCAGCGCCTGAAGTGCTCGGGCAGGGGCGCGAGATACTCCTCGAGGCTCGGACCGCCCTCGGCCTCCTTGACGAAGATGTAGCCGCCCCAGCGACCGACCTGAGCTTCCGGGAGGCGCATCTCGCCGTCGCTCAGGTGGCCGAAGTCCCAGCGGCAGGGGATTTCCCTGAGCGAGCCGTCGGTATTCCAGGTGAAGCCGTGGTAGGGGCACTTGAAGTCCCGGGAGAAGCCGGACTCCAGCCGCAGCTTGCGCCCGCGGTGAAGGCACGTGTTGTGCAGCGCCTTGACCGAGCCGTCGGCCTGGCGCGTCACCAGGTAGGAGCGGCCGGCGTTCTCATAGACGACGACGTCGCCCGGGTCGGGCAGCTCCTCGTCGCGGGCGGCGAACTGCCAGACGTTGGGCCACATAGCCTTCAGTTCGCGCCGGAAGAAGCCGGGGTCGGTGTAGCGGGCGGTCGCCAGGGGCGCGGAGCCCATGTACTCGTAGGCGTCGGCCTTCATGAACTCCGGCGGCGAGATCGTGTCGGCCGCCATCAGCTCGTCCCAGCCGACGCCCGGGCAGCGCGCTAAGCCCGCCGTCTCCACGCGATCGCCGTCGTGCGCCATCCGCCAGTCCTCCACTAATTCGGGAGACGCTAGCACCCCCCCGGAAAACCGACAAGCGTGATTGTTTTATTCCTTGCGCACCTCTCTTCCCCCCTTTGGAGGAAGTACCGGGAAGGGCGCGCGCTCGGCGAGGCTTTCGCGGCGTCGGCCCCTCCATCCCTTTGGGTCCCCTCCCACGGTGGGGGAGGAGAAGTCTTGGCCTAGGCCGCGATCCAGCGGTCGAGGTTCTCGTGGAAATAGCGGATGCGACGTTCCTGGTGGGCCAGCCAGTCGCGCTTGTAGCCCCGCGAATGCAGGCCCTTCTGAGTGCCGTACCAGACGGCCAGGTCCTGATCGATGCCGGGGCCACAGGAGACCTCGCCGAGCTTGCCCTGCTCGTGCGGAGCCGGGACGGCGACGTCCACCCACTCGGCCATGCTCTGCGAATAGTACTGGGTCTGACCCTTGGGGAAGAGGGTCATGTACCACATGTCGAAGTAGCACTTTTCCGGATCGCTCTCGTGGGGCCGGGCGCGCAGCCAGATGTTGCCGTCGGGCTTGAGGCTGAACGAGAGGTTCGGGAAGATCGTATAGTGCCAGTGATCGGTGAGCTGGGCGTCGTGGTAGGTGGAGAAGTCGAAGCCCTTCGACTCGCCGAGAAGGCGTTTCTGGCGCTGCAGGGCGGCCCGGATCTCGCCGGTCTTGCCGCCCCGGAACTGTTCGGGATCGAGTTCCCAGAACCTCAGCTCGTTCTCAAGGTAGCGCAGCGTTTCGTCCTCGCCCCCCTGCAGGGTCTTGGTGGGTCCGGCGCCCGGCATCAGCATGCGGCAGTGGCCGCTGGGATAGAGGTCGAACTGGCTGTTGTCGTAGGCGTATTCCATCACGAACTTGGTCTGCGGATGGACGAACGGTACGTGGTAGGACTCGTTGAAGTTATCCTGCACCAGCTTCCAGTTGAAGTCGCCCTCCAGGGTCACCCAGTGGGTGCGGACCATGTCGTCCATGGGATAGGTGTCGATCTGGTCGGCGATCGGCTGCATGAAGGAGCGCAGCGACATGCAGTCGGGGTCCAGGTTGTACCAGACGAAGCCGGCCCAGGTTTCGCAGGGGATCTCGACCAGATTGGCCTTGCCGCAGGGGCTGGCGCCGAGGAAGTCGGCCTCGTCGGGCACCACCTTGAGGACGCCCTTCAGGTCGTAGGTCCAGCCGTGGTAGCGGCAGGTCAGGCGGCGCGTGCGGCCCTGTTCGTCGCCCATCAGCAGCATGCCGCGGTGCTGGCAGACGTTGTAGAAAGCCCGGGTCTGGCCGTCGTCACCGCGGACGACGAGGATCACTTCGGGGCCGAGGGTGGTGGTGATATAGTCGCCGGGTTTGGCGAGCTGCCGGGCGACGCCGGCGATCTGCCAGGTCTTGGTCCAGACCTTGTCCCACTCCTTCTGGGCGAATTCCTTGCTGAAGTAGCGCTCCGGGGAGATCGGCTTGTCGCCCAGCTGGGGATCGGGAGTCTGGGAGATGTCGGCCAGGGTATGATCGAGCGTCTCTGACATGGCGTTTCCTCGCGCGACTGATCGTCGTGGTCTGCTAGGGGATCGGGACTGGCTGGAAGAGGCAGTTGATAACGGCTCGACAAAAAAAGCAAGTGCGCTGAAAATGTCCAATCACACGTTCCGGAGTCCCGCGTGGCGAAGCTGAAACTGGTCCCTCCCACCCCCCACGCCGACGCCGAGGCCCCTGCCCCGCGCCGCGCGCCTCGCGCCTCCGCGCCCCGTCGGATGACTCAAAAAAGCGAGCAGACGCGGCTGCTGATCCTGGAGGCGGCGGTGGATTCGGTGAACCTTCACGGCATTCGCGGGGCCAATCTGGCCCGCGTGGCCGAGATCGCCGGCGTCACCCGCGGCTGCCTGCAATACTATTTCATGACCACGGAGGACGTGCTGATCGCCATGGCCCGCCACGTGGCCCAGCGGAACTGGGAGGCCTATGAGGCCCAGGCGATGAATCCGCCCGAAGGCCGCGACCTGATCGAGTTCGCCATCGACCTGGTGGGCAACCCGTCCAGAGATCGCTACCGGGTGGCGCAGCTGGAACTCCTCACCGCGGCCCGAACGATGCCGGTCCTGCGGCCGGTGCTGGAGGAGGGCGCACGGCTGGTGGAGGAACAGGCGAAGCGCTTCACCGCCAGGCTGTTCGGCAATGCGGACCTCGCCGACATGCCGCAATTCCGCGCCGCACGCGACCTGACCGCCCTCGTCAACGACTGGATGTTCATCAAGGTCTTCCCCGACCAGCGGGAGGAGCGGATCGCCGAAATGCGGGCGGCGCTGCGCATCGCCCTGCATACCCTCTGGCGGATCCCGAGCCTGGAGAGCGAGCCCGACATGGCCAAGCCGCGTATCCGCATCAAGGCGGGGGTGGCCGAACCGCCTGCGAATTAATCGTCGACGCTTAAAATCACTTGCGTCGGCTTCCGACGTGCGTGATCTTTCTGATCTCAATCCGAAGGAGCGAAACCAGAATGGGCCGCGTGGAGGGCAAGGTCGCCATCGTGACCGGCGCGGCCAAGGGCCTCGGCGAAGCGGACGCCCGCCTGCTGGCGCGTGAGGGCGCGACGGTGATCCTGACCGATGTCGACGAGGTCAACGGAAGGCGGGTGACGGCGGACATCGGCGGGCCGTCGCGTTTCGTCCGCCAGGACGTGCGCGACGAAGACGGCTGGCGGGCCCTGATCGAGGAGGTCATGGCGCGCGAGGGCCGGCTCGACGTCCTGGTCAACAACGCCGGGGTGGTCGAGGCCGGCCACGTCGAGAACACCACCATGGACAACTGGCGCTTCGTCATGGCGGTGAGCGCCGACGGGACGTTTCTCGGCTGCAAGCACGCCATCCCCGCCATGCGGACGTCGGGCGGCGGCTCGATCATCAACATGGCTTCGGTGGCGTCCCTGGGCGGCCACCACACAGTGTTCTCTTATGTGGCCGCCAAGGGCGCCGTGGAGGCGCTGACCCGGGCGGTCGCCGTCCACTGCACCCAGACGAAGACGCCGGTGCGCTGCAATTCCATCCACCCGGCCGGCATGGACACGCCCATGGTGCGCGGCATGGGCAAGAAGATGGCCGACGCCGGCATGGCGCCGCCGCGCCCGGCCGACGCGCCGCCGCCGCTCACCGCCCTCGGCTCCGCCGAGGACATCGCCTACGCCGTCCTCTACCTGGCGTCGGACGAGTCCCGGTTCGTGAACGGCCAGAAGCTGGTCGTGGACAACACCCTGACCGTGACACCGGCCGTGGTTCCGGCCTGAGGGAGGAAGAGAGAGCGTGTACACCGGCCCCGTCGAAGACCGCCTGGCGATCCGCGAGCGCATCGAGACCTACAGTCACGCCGTGTTCCTGCACGACGCCGACCTGTGGATCTCCAACTGGGCCGAGGACGGCGTCTGGCATCTGCCGTCGATCGGCATCGATATCAGCGGGCGCGCCAACATCCGGGCGGCGTGGGAGCAGGCGATGAGCGCTTATTCCATGGCCGGCTTCTTCGCGGTGCCGGGCGCGATCGAGGTGAGCGGCGACACCGCCACCGCCCGCTCCTACACCCAGGAGATCCTGGTCACCACGGACGGCGCCCTGCGCAAGATCGTCGGCGCCTATGACGACGCCCTGGTCAAGCGCGACGGCGCCTGGCTGTTCGCGCGACGCTCCTACAATGTGCTGCACGACGAGAAGGCCTGAGCACACCGCATGCCTATTGTGATTTCCGGCGAGATCGACCTGGACCCGGCGGCGCGGGAGAAGGCGCTGCTGGACGCCCAGCCGCTGATCGCCGCCGCCCTGGCCGAGAAGGGCTGCGTCCACTACGCCTGGACCGTCGATCCGGCCAAGCCCGGACGCGTGCACGTGTTCGAGGAGTGGGAGACCGAGGCCGACCTCGCCGCCCACCTGTCGGACCAGCCCTACTTCAGGATGGCCGGCCACCTCGCCGCGGTCGGCATCAAGAACGCCGTCACCCGCAAGTACCGGGTCGACGTCATCGAGCCCGTCTACGACCCTGACGGCAAACCCCGCGCCGACTTCTTCACGGCGAAGCTAAAGGAGCCCACGCGATGAACAAGGTCCTCGATCGCACCGAACTGGCCGAGATGGTCAAGGCGGGTATGGTTCACGCCAAGGCCCACACCATCGCCAAGGCCCCCAGCGTGCTCAAGCTGCCGGCCAAGCGCTACTATGACCCGGCGATCTTCGAGGCCGAGATGGCCAGGATCTTCCGCCGCGTGCCCCTACTGCTGGCGGTGACCGCCGAGATGCGCAACCCTGGCGACTACAAGACCCTGACGGCGGCCGGCGTTCCCGTGCTGCTGACCCGCAGCTCGGACGGCGAGGTGCGCGCCTTCGTCAATTCCTGCAGCCACCGGGGGACGGCGGTGGCCACCGAGCCCCATGGCAACGCCCGCCGCTTCGTCTGCCCCTATCACGGCTGGACCTTCACCCAGAAGGGCGAGTTGATGGGGGTCGCCTCGGCCGAGGATTTCGGGACCATCGACAAGTCCTGCTACGGCCTGATCCCCCTGAGGGTCACCGAACGGGCCGGCCTGATCTGGGGCATCCTCGACCCCAAGTCGACCTTGAGCTTCGACGCCTTCCTGTCCGGCTACGACAAGCTGCTGGAGCACTTCGGCTTCGAGGACTGGCACTTCCATGACAGCCGCGTACTGGCCGGACCGAACTGGAAGATCGCCTACGACGGCTATCTCGACTTTTACCATCTGCCGGTGCTGCACAAGAACACCTTCGGCGAGGACATGTACAACCAAGCCAACTACTATTTCTGGGGTCCGCACACGCGCCTCCAGGCCCCGACCCGCGATCTGGAGGTGTTCGAGCAGACGCCCGAGGCCGACTGGCCGATATCCGCCATGCTCAACGGCGTGTGGACCATCTTCCCGCACGTCTCGATCGCCAGCTTCGACGGCGGCGGCCGCAGCGTGATGCTCTCGCAGCTGTTGCCGGGCGCTACGGTGGGCGAATCCTTCACCACCCAGATGTACCTGATGGAGAATAAGCCGGACGCCGAACAGTCGGTCGCGGCCGACGACCAGTTCAGGTTCCTCGAGCACGTGGTCCGCGACGAGGACTACGCCACGGGCCTTCGCCAGCAGGTGGCCCTGAAGAACGGCGGCCGTGATCATGTGCTGTTCGGCGAGAACGAGGGCGGCGCCCAACGCTTCCACCAGTGGGTCGACCGCCTGCTGGCCACCGACGACGACCAGCTCGAAGCCCTGTTCGCCGCCGGCTGAGGCGCGACGGAAGCCGATCGAGGAGGGCCCACACCCAAGTGGACCGCCTGAAGGACAAGGTCGCGCTGATCACCGGCGGCGCGTCGGGGATCGGCGCGGCGGCGGCGCGCCTGTTCGCCGCCGAGGGCGCGCGGGTGATCGTAGCCGACGTCCAGGCCGACCTGGGCCGCGAGGTCGCCGCCGATGTCGACGGCCTGTTCGTCCAATTGGACGTCGCCCACGAGCCGGACTGGACGCGCGCCGCCGGCGTGGTGGAGGAACGGCACGGGCGGCTGGACGTGGTGTTCAACAACGCCGGCGTCGTCTGCGGCCGGTCCATCGAGGACATGGACCTGGCGACCTGGGACCGGGTCATCGGCATCAATTTGACCGGGGTGATGCTGGGCTGCCGGACCGGCATCCGGCTGATGAAGGCCAATCCCGGCGGCCCGGGCGGGAGCCTGATCAACACCGCCTCGACCGCCGCCTATGCCGCCATTCCGGGCGACCCGGCCTATTCGGCCACCAAGAGCGCGGTGCGCCTGCTGACCAAGGCGGTGGCCGTCCATTGCGCGCGGTCCGGCTACGCCATCCGCTGCAACTCCCTGCATCCCGGCGCCACCGATACACCGATCCTCAGCCCCGCGTTGCAGGCGGCGCCGCAGCTGATCGGGGCGTTCAACGCCATGTCGCCGATGGGCCGCATGGGTCGCCCGGAGGAGATCGCCGCCGTGGCCCTCTTCCTCGCTTCCGACGAGGCGAGCTATGTCACGGGGGCGGAATATCTGGCCGACGGCGGCATGCTGGCCGGCCATCCAGGCATCTAGAAGTCAAGGCATTACAAGGAAGGAACGGCTATGGGACGTCTCGAGGGCAAGGGCGCGGTGGTGCTGGGCGCGGCGGGCGCCGGCAACATGGGCCAGGTGATCGCCCGGCGCTTCAACGAAGAGGGCGCCAGGGTGATGGTCGCCGGCCGCAAGGACGACGAGTTGGCCCGCTTCGCCGGCGAGATCGGCGCCGAGTGGGCCCACTGCGACATCACCCGACGCGATGAGGTGTTCGCCCTGGCCGACTCGGCCAGACAGAAGCTCGGCAATGTGCAGATCGGCGTCAACGCCACCGGCTGGGGCTTCCTCAAACCCTTCCTGGAGAACACCCAGGAGGAGCTGGAAGAAATTACCGCCCTGCAGTTCATCGGCCCCTTCTTCTTCTTCCAGGCGATGATCGGGGTGATGGACGACGGCGGCTCGCTGATGCAGATCAGTTCCGCCACAGCGACCATCATGCTGAACGACCACGCCGCCTACATGGGCACCAAGGCGGGGACCGATCACGTTCTGCGCTGCGTCGCCAACGAGTTCGGCGCCCGCGGAATTCGCGCCAACTCCATCTCCCCCGGCCTGACCGACACCCCCATGACCGCCGGCGCCAAGGCGACGCCGGGCGTCTACGAGGCCTTCACCGACTGCTATCCCCTGGGCCGCGTGGGCACGTCGGAGGACATCGCCGCAGCGGCCGTGTGGCTGGCCAGCGACGAGTGCTTCATGACCGGCCAGAACCTGCAGGTGAACGGCGGCCTCACCCTCCGCCGCAACCCGACCCGCGACGAGATCAACGCCTCGGTGATGGCGGCGATGCAGAAGGCGGGGTGAGCAACCCGCGCGTTACATCGGGATCGGGACGGTCTCCAGCACCTCGATGGCGCCGCCGCTCATCAGGTGCGGGTGGCCCTCGGTGAGCCTCACGGCCTCGCCGAGGCTGTCGGCCTGGATGATGGAATAGCCGCTGGCGCCGCTGGCCGGCGCCCCCGCGACGCTGTGGCGCGCACCCAACGGCGCGCCGCCGTCGACGATCTTCGGCCCCATGCGCCCGAAGTAGGCCATCCAGGCCTCCATGACTTTCTTGCCGGCCTCCTCGTCGGCGGGCGGGGCGCCGCCGCTATAGAGGTAGAGGAACTTCGCCATCGTGACCTCCCGTGTCGCTCCACCTCGGCTGTACCGCCGAGACGAGGGACGCAAACACGGACCCCGGCCAGAGTCGAGGTTGAACCTTCACATGGACCCGTTCGATCGGATGCTTGTGGCCCAGTCGATGATCGAGGGGATCACCCTGGTCACCGCCGACGCCGTGGTCGCCGGTTATCCCGGCCCTATCAGACGGGTCTAGTCCTTGGCGCGTTCCAGGAAGGAGCCGTCTTCGGTCATCACCACGATGCGGGTGCCGGCGGTGACATAGGTGGGCACCATGGTGCGCACACCGTTGGAGAGCAGGGCGGGCTTGTACGAGCCCGACGCGGTCTGACCCTTGGTCACCGGC
>JAQGIW010000119.1 GCA_028290905.1 Caulobacteraceae bacterium
CCGCCCTGTAACGCCCGATCGCCTCCACGATCCGCGCCATCCGTACCTCCGCATGCATGCGATCCCTCCGGCCGAAACCGGACAAATCGTCTGCTACGAAAACCGGACATATCGTGTGCTACCTACATTTCCAACGTCTGCGCTTGACACCGATATTGCAATATGCAATCATATGTCCGTGACCGAGACCTTCCCCCCTGCCGACGCGAACCCGGAGGCTGCGCCCGAGCCCGTCGCCGTGGCGATCGCGCGCGCCGAGCGGCGCCTCGCCATGCTGGCGCGCCTGGCCGAGCTGGGGATGCAGCTGGTGGAAAAGCTCACCGAGCGCGCCGTTTCCGATTCCGACCGCGAACCAAAACACGACCCGGGCCAGTCCTTCGCCCGCGCCTCGCGCGCCGTGCGCCTCTCTCTGGCGCTGGAGGCCAAGTTCGAGCAGGATCTCGCCGCCCTGCGTGAGGGCCGCGCCCCGACCGCCCCGGCCGTCGATCCCGACGCGTGGACCCCTCCCGACGACCCCGGGCGGAAGAAGACGAGGGACCATCCCTCCGCGCACCGCAACCGCGTCCGAGACAACGTCTGGGACGTCATCAACCACGAGACGTCCATCACCGACCTGCTGCCCTCGTATGAGGTCCTCGACGACCTGCACGAGCGGCTGACGGAGGGTGAACGCTACGACAGCTTCCTCTACCGTCCGCTGCGTGAGAGCGTCGAGGCGATCTGCAAGGACCTCGGCCTCACCTTCGACGCGAGCCGCTGGACCGAGGACGGCTTCCCGCCCGACGAGCGAACTAAGCGCTGCGACTGGCCCTCCATGTGGCGGCCCGACCCCAAGCGGGTCGAGGCGCGCCGCCTGGCCAGGGCCGAGGCTCTCGCCGTCCCGCCGCCCCCGACGCCGGCGCCTCCCTGATTGCGCAGTCTACGCCAGCGCCCGCCGCTTGCAGCGGTTGTCACACAGCGGCCGTCATCCCGCTTTGAGCGCGGCAAATAAGTCATAAGTACGACAGCGTCGTCGCTGGGCGGAGGTCGCGATCAGGTGCGGTCGAAGCGGAAACTTGCCTTCAGGCGGGGCGGCGAGGCTGAGTCCCGATAATTTATCAGGAACCCTCTTGCCTTTTTTGAGACGCAAGTCATAAGGCTCCGTTTGCCACAGAGTGGCCCAAATGGGGCGGGGCCCCGCTTGCCGCAGGTCGCGGGCGTAAAGGAGTAAGCACGATGAAACCTATCAAGACGCTGATGGCGGGGGCGGCGCTGTCGGCCTGCGTCCTGCCCATGACTTCGGCCCTGGCGAAACCGCCGCCGCCTCCGGTGGTGATCGTGAGCCAGGTGTTCAACAACACGACGATGAACTTCGCGGCCTTCACGCCGACGGAGACCATCGGCACCGATCTCGCCCAGTACCTCTACGAGGTTCCGGGCAAGGGAACCAAGTCGACTCCGGATCTCTGCCTCAAGGCGTCGAGCTGCACCTACGATTTCGCCTTCACCCTGACCGGGCTCGCCGCCGGAGACACCACGACGCTCCAGCTCGCGGCCCAGTTCAAGAACGGCGGCCAGGCCATCTCTGAACCGATCAGCTTCGACGTGTTCAGCGGCACGCCCGGGGCGTCGCTTCCGACGCCGACCAGCAGCCCGACGTGGATCGGCGGATCCGACAACACCGCGCCGACCGCGCCGGTGTTCACGTTCAATCTCCCCGACGGTACGTACTACATCCAGGTCACGCCGGCGCAGGTCGCCGTGAGCGGCGAAGAGGTCAGCGGCTCGCTCTCGGTCAGCGTCGTGCCCGAACCGATGGCCTGGATCCTCATGCTCCTCGGCGTCGGTGGCGTCGGCGCCGCGGTGCGTTCGCGCCGCAGCCGGGCGACCGCCGCGGCCTGACCACGGGACTGATCTGTACATAAAATCTGCAATATGCTAAATATGGCCCACGGATCCGGACGATCGGCCGCATCCGTGGGCCAGGCCATTTGGGGCCTGACGCCTTGATTTTCCGGCGTGCCCGGCGCGACGGTTTTGATTCCCGATCGGCGCTTTTCGGTATCGCCGGATACGTTCCGGCGCCGGCGGATTCCGGATGGCAGCCCCTTCCGTTGCAGGCGGGGCCGCCAACCGATAGGTATCGCCGCTCGCCGTCCGCGCCCGGCATATCTGGCCCGGGTAGTCTGGAGTGTCTCCCTTGGTGGATTTCGTCGAAGAGGTGGAAGAGCGGCTGCGCGCCGAGCGCTACGCCGGCCTCGCCCGCCGCTACCTGCCGTGGGTCATCGCGGCGGTCGTGGCCACCATCGTCGGCTGGCTGGGCGTGTGGGGCTACGACGCCTGGCGCGACCGCAACATCGGCCAGGCGTCGATCGCCTACGACAAGGCCATGGTGGAGCTGGCCGGCGGCGACCAGACCGGCGCCTACAACGCCTTCGCCCCCATCGCCAGGAGCGGCCCGCCAGCCTATCGCGCCCTCGCCCTGATGCAGCAGGCCAACATCCGGCTCGGCGCCGGAAAGGGCCCGGAGGCCCTCGCCCTCTATGACGCCGCCGCGAAGGCCGCGCCCAATCAGATCTTCGGCGACCTGGCCCGCCTGCGCGCGGCGCAGGTGGTGATGGACACCGCCCCCTACGCCCAGATCGAGACGCGCCTGAAGGCTCTGGTCGGCGACAACCACCCCTACAGCCTGGAGGCCAAGGAGATGCTGGCCATGGCCAAGCTGCAGGCCGGCAAGGCCCAGGAGGCGCGCGGCGATTTCAACGCCCTCAGCCTCACCCTGGGCGTCACGCCGGGCATGCGCGCCCGCGCCCAGGGGGCCATCGCCCTGATCGACAGCGGCCAGGCCCCCCTCGTTGGGCAGGTGGTCCGGTCCGCCGCCACATTGCCGCCGCCGAGCGGGGCGATGTCGCCCCCGCTGGACGGCGCGCCGCCGGCGCAGGCCTCCGACCAAACCCCCGCCGGGAACGCTCAATGACCACCAGACGCAAGCTCGGCGCGATCGCCGTCATCGCGCTCCTGGCGCTGGGGGGCTGTTCCACGGTCTCGAAGATCGGGTCGATCAACCCGTTCCGCGGTCGCGACCACGAGAAGGCGAGGGAGCGGAACGCCAGCGCCAAGGCGGGCCGCATCCCGGTCATCGCCCTCAACGACCAGCTGAAGGTCGCCGACGCCCTCAAGGGCCAGGACTTTCTCCTGCCGCCTCCCGCGCCCCAGCAGGACTGGCCCGTGCCGGGCGGGACGCTCGAGCAGTCGGTCGAACACGTCGATGCGGCGCCGGCGTTCCAGATCGCCTGGAGGCGGTCGATCGGCGTCCCCGAGTCCCGGCGCCATCACATCACCGCGCCGCCCATCGCCGAGGGTGGCCGGATCTTCGTGATGGACGGCGCGGCCGGCGTCTCCGCGCACGACGAGCGCACCGGCGCCCAGATCTGGCGCACCAACATCCAGCCGAAATCCAGGCGCGACCACGAGGCCTGGGGCGGCGGTCTCGCCTACGCGGACGGCAAGGTCTACGTCTCGTCGGGGTTCCGGGAGGTCGTGCAGCTCGACGCGCGGACGGGCGCCCTGGGCTGGCGGAGCCGCACCGACGCGCCGCTCCACGCGGCGCCCACGGTGGCGGACGGCCGGGTCTTCGTGGCCGACGTCAACGACGAGCTCCTCGCCTTCGACACCGCCTCCGGGCTGCAGCTGTGGACCTATCAGGCGCTTACCGAGCCGGCCCGCATCCTGGCGGCGTCCAGCTCCGCGGTGGCCAACGACACCCTCGTCACCTCCTTCGCCTCCGGCGAGCTGGTGGCCCTGCGGGCGGCCAACGGCAACGAGCTGTGGAACGCCGCCCTGGCGCGGGCCAGCCGCACCAACGCGCTCTCCGAGATCCGCGACATCCCCGGCCGGCCGGTGGTCTACAAGACCGACGTGTTCGCCGTCAGCCACGCGGACTACTTCGCCGCCGTGGACCTGCGCACCGGCTCCGTGCGCTGGACCCTGCCGGTGTCGGCGATCACCACCCCCTGGGCGGCCGGCGACGTGGTCTATGTCGTCGACCAGAGCGGACAGGTGATCTGCGTGTCGCGCGACAGCGGGCAGGTCTACTGGATCCGCGATCTCAACGCCGGCTTGAAGAAGAAGAAGCGCGCCTACTGGTCGAGCCCCGTGCTGGCGAGCAACCGGCTGGTCACCCTGTCCAGCAAGGGCGAGGCCCTCGCGCTCAACCCCAAGACCGGCGCTCCGCTCGGCAGCCTGCGGCTGGGGACCGGCGCCCTGCTCGGCCCGATCGCCGTGAGCGGGATGATCTATGCGGTGACCGAAGGCGGCCAGCTGGTCGCGATCAGATAGTCCGTTGTGGTAAGCAGCCGGAATGAATGAATCCGGCGGTGAAGCGCTCCTCCTCCCGTTGGCGTGGGGGAGGGGGCGAGACTCTCCTTTCCCGCAGGGGGAGGGGGACCCCGAAGGGGTGGAGGGGGCCCCCTTGGCGTGTATTGGGCTGCCGAAGCCTCGCCAGGCCCGCCCCCCTCCCGGCCTTCGGCCGTACTCCCCCCA
>JAQGIW010000132.1 GCA_028290905.1 Caulobacteraceae bacterium
AACACCAGCCGGCGCAGCTCCGCCAGCGGCAAATCCTCCGATTCAGTGGGAGGTGGAGTCATCCACAGGATGAATCACGACCGCTCGGCTTTTAAAAGCCCCCCGCACGGGAATTTGCCCCGGTTACCGCCCTCACGCTCTAAACTTTTGAAGAGAGAGCTTTTTTTCCGGTTCAAATGATTCCATTTGAACCGGAAAGGCTGTAGCTCGCGGTGGCGTCTACCGCGCGCGCCTAGAACGCGCTCTTGATGACGCCGCCATCGACGCGCAGCGCTGCGCCCGTCGTCGCCGCGGCCAGGGGGCTCGCGACATAGGCGACGAGCGAGGCCACCTCTTTAGGCGAAGCGAACCGCTTGATCAGAGATGTCGGGCGAACCTTTTCAAAGAATTGCGTCTGAAAGGCATCGAATGACTTCCCCGATGCATCCACGAATTCGCCAAGGGCGCGCGACATGGTCCGGCCAGGCAGGATGCTGTTGACGGTCATGCCGGTGCCTGCGGCGGCTTCAGCCAGGCCCCGGGCGACCGCGAGCTGAGCGGTCTTGCTCGCCCCCTAGTGGATCATCTCCGCCGGAATCTGCACCGCACTTTCGCTGGAGATGAAGATGATGCGACCGCAGTTGGCGCTCTTCATGGCGGGCAGATAGAGCCGGCTAAGGCGCACGCCGCTGAAGACATTGGCCTCGAAGCACTTCACCCAATCGGCGTCCATTTTGGCCTCCATATCCGAGTTCGCGCTTGTCGATCTCACAGGCGGCGCCCGGACCAGCTGGTACGGGAAGTAGGCCGTCCGGTTTTGGCAAATCACGACCCGCGCTGATGTCGTGATAGCCTGCGGCAAATGACTCCGGCCGCCATTCTCGGGGGTGTCCTTGCGGAGCGCACGCGCGCTCCGCGGAGCCCTAGAAAAGGGCCGCCACCATTGCGGCGCCGGCGAGGGCCATGCCGGTTCCGCCCAACTGGGTGAGACGCTTCGAGTACCTGATGTCCATCCGCGCGAGCGCCATACCAAGGCAGACGCCCGCGCCGTGTAGGGCGGCCGTCGCCACGAGGACGCCAGCGGCGAAGCCGGCCGTAGAGACCCCGGGGGGCGTCTCGGTCCCGTGAGCATGCCCGTGGAAGATTGCGAGCACACCCACCAGGGCGGTCGCCGCCAGGGCGGGGACCGCGACGCGCGTTGCTATCATCAAGCCGAGCGCGACGACCGAGGCGGCGATGCCGATCTCGCCGAAGGGCAGGCCGAAGCCCAGGAGGCCCAGCACCTCCCCTATGGCCGTGAAGCTCACGAAGCTTGCCGGCAACAACCAGACCGCACGGCCGCCAAACAGCGCGCCGAGCAGGCCGACCGCGACCATCACGAGCAGATGATCCAGCTGGGTCATGGGGTGGGCAAGGCCGGCGCCAAAGCCACTGGCCCCGGCCATCGCGGCTTGAGCGGCGCCGAGCGTTAGTGCGAGGGCCAAGGCCGCGCCGAGTCCCCAGAGAGGTGATCTAGGCATCTGTCCGTTCCTTTTTCCGTCGTCGCTCAGTTGAAGACCGCCACGATGTCGCAAGTCACCAGGGCCCTCGATTCGCCTTGCAGGGGCTGCGTATGCCGCGCGGGCCGGGTGTTCTCGTCCGGGAACATGGAGAGCCAGTGTTTGTTCAGGAGTTCGCGGTTACCAGGATCTTTGAGCCAGACATTTATCTTGAGAATGTTGTCGGTCGTTCCCCCGGACGCCTCGACGATGTCCTTCACATAGGAAAATAGGTTCGTGAGTTGCTGATCGAGGTCATCCGGCAAGAGTCGCGTTTCGGGATCGACGCCGGCGATGAGGCCGGACATCAGAAGATAGCCCACGCGGGCCGCGTTGGGGATCGGGTTCTCGTGTTGGAAGCTGGGGATGTAGATGCTTTTCCGTGCGGCCATGTCGGTATTCCTCTACTCAAGTTCAGCGTCGGGACGTTTGATGCTTTGCACATGCCGGGCGGGCCGCATAGATCTTCATCATCTCGCGCTCACTTTGGCTCTGTGTGAAAATGTTCGTAGTGCTGCCGGAGAAGATCCTTGCCGTAATCGTTGCCGTTTGGAGTTCGGACTAAAGTATGAACGTGGAATTTTTCGGGCTGGGGATTGTCCAAGGCCACGCCGGAGTGGTGATCGAACTCGATCAGGATCACCGGGCTGTGGACTTTATAGTAAAAGGGATCTTCAGGTCCGCTGGAGCCAATCCAAGAGAAGTGGGTCTCGGAGACGTGGCGCATGACCTCGCTCATCTTGACGCGGTCGTGGCCGGACGGCAGCCGCGAGACGTAGAGTTCGACGAGGTCGGCCAGCTTCGCCCTCTGGCTCGCGGTCATGTCCGCGCCAGCCACGCCTTCGTAGGGAAGAATGGCGTTGTCCCGGAACGCCCCCGCTTGCATCCGCTGGTCGGCGGACGTGTAGCGGCCCGGGGGCAGATTCTGCTGGAGCATCGACTCGAAGATGACCGCTGTGTCGCGCTGGGCGGGGTCCAAGGCGTGCAGGAGTTCGAAGCCTGCGCGCTCTTCCTCCTGGAGGATGGACAGGCCCATCAGAGGGCCCTCGTCGACGATAGCCGGCTCGGCGCCGATAAAGAGCGGCGTCGCCACGATCTGGTCGCCAAGAATGAAGCAGTTGACCGCGACGTGGTGTCCCTGCAGCTGCCAGCCCCAGGGTTCATGTGCCGATGGAGCGCCGAAGATGGCGATCGCATAGTTCCAGGCATTCAGGATCGAGGTATTGCCGACGAGCTCGCCCAACACCTCGTTGAGCAGCATGGCGCCCTGGACCTGATCGTAACCCCGCGTGCTCAAGCTGGCGCGCACGAGCTCAAGGACCGCGTGCCGCTGCGTGTGGGTCGCTGTGCGCAGCGACAACCCGTGCGGCATCTCCACGCCGTTGAACCATCTCATCCAGTCGGGAGAATCGATCGGCAGCAGCGCGGCCGCCCTCTGTTTGCCGTCGAGCAAGATCAGGAGGGCCTCAGCCCGGGCGCGGATCGCCGCAGTGGTATGGCCGACGCTTTCCAGCTTGTAGAGCCCGCCCATCAACTCGCCGCCGGTCGTCAGGCCCTTGAAGGCCTCCGGTTCCCTCAAGAGGAAGGAGAGCAGACTGGGGACGAGCTCTGGATTGCTCCATGCTTTCACGAGGGGAGATTCTGGCGCCGTTACCCGAGGCGACGGGTGGTGTCCGCGGTAGCTTCTTGGCGACATCGCCTCCAACTCCTCTGGCCTTGGGTGGTCACCGCGTCGCCGGCGCGCCTGATGCGGCCTGGGGGGATGCGGGATGTGAAACAGGCCTCGTGTGACTATTTGGTTCGAGCGACCGACAAGCTGACTTCGCCAAGTTGATCGAAGAGTGCGAGCACCGTGTCGCCAGGTCCGAAGGGCACGGCCCTGATAAAGGACCCGGACAGGATGATGTCGCCGGGTTGTATGGGCACGCCGAATTCATGAAGCCTGTTCACGAGCCAGGCCACCGCATTGATCGGATTGCCCATGACCGCCCGTGCGGAGCCGGTCTGCTGAATCTCTCCATTGATCGAGAGCGACGCGCTCATGTTCCGGACGTCGACATCCGTCAGCTTGACGGGGTTGCCGCCGAGTACGGCGAAGCCGCACGAAGCCCCATCGGAAATGCTGTCGATCAGGGCATTCTTGCCTCTTGTATTGAAGCGGCTATCGACGATCTCGAGCATCGGCAAGACGAAGTCGGTCGCCCGGATGACGTCCGCTGCGTTGACGGATGGCCCCGACAGAGGCGCGCCCATAACGAAGGCAATCTCGGTTTCGACAAGCGGGCGGTTGAGCCGCGCCATCTCGATCGTGGAACCCTCCGGCACAATCCAGTCGTCGTAGAGGAAGCCGTAGTCCGGCTCGGTGGCGCCCGACATCTCGCGCATCGCTTTCGAGGTCAGGCCGATCTTGTGCCCCCTCACCGTCCGGCCATCGGCGATCTTCAGGTCGCGCACGGCAAGGGCGATCCGGTAGGCGTCGGTGACATCCACATGCTCGAACCGGTTGGACACCGGTGTGACCCAGACGCGGGTTTTCTCGGCTTGGAAGATCGAGGTCGCGGTGTCTCCAACCTGCTCTTCGGTCAGCATGCCGGCTCTCCCTGTGTCTCACCGGCGCGCGCTTGCTTTCTACGCGCCGCCGCCCAGGCCCTGAATTCCTCTTGCCGCGACGGCGCGAGAGGAAAGAGTCCGTAGGACGGTTCACCGGCAGCGATCCGCTCGAGGGCGAACGCCTCCACCTCCTCCTGGGCGACCGCGTGGCGGGCGACCTCCTCCGCCAGCGCCGCCGGAATGACCACCGCCCCGTCGCCGTCGCCGACGATCACGTCGCCGGGCGTCACGAACACGCCTGCGCAAGTGATGGGTTCGTTGAACGAGAAGGGCATGTGGCGCCGGCCCAGGGTCGCCCCGTGGGAGCCCTGGCTGTAGACGGGTTTGCCGAGAGCGGCGACCGCCGGCGTGTCGCGGACGGCGCCATCGGTGATGATCCCTGCCGCGCCGCGCACGAAGGCCCGCGAGCCGTATGTGTCGCCGATGGTGCCCGCATCCGGCGCGCCGCGCGCCTCGATCACCAGCACCTCGCCAGGCTCGATAGATTCCACGGCCTGCTGCTGGGCGCTGTTCGCGCCGGAATAGTCCCGCTGGAGGTCTTCGCGCAAGGCGACATATCTGAGGGTCCGGGCCCGCCCCACCATCCGCAGCTGGGGATGCAAGGGCGTCAGGCCCGTTAGGAAGCTGCTCTGAATGCCCCGCATCTGTAGCTGATGAGTCAGGGTGGAGGTGGACACCGACGCAAGCTGCTTCTCCAATATTTCCGTCAGTCGAGCAGCGTTCTCCATCTGTCTATTTCCCCCACTTGTCGGCAATAGATTGATTTTTGACGTAGTGTACAGTTTCCACTACCGGCCACGTCTCGGCTAATTCAATGTCGATCACCACATCATGCACCACGCGCCAAGCGTCACATCGCCCCTGCGCCACCGAGCGACTGGCGACCTGTCAGTTCTGGGATCAGTTTCTCGAATGGCCATGGCGAGGGTGTGCCGCCTCCCGCCCACTCCGACTAGATGGAATAATCTGGATGAATTATCCATAATGATGCACAATATGGCGGATGAGCATGCAGGACATCGAAGTTTTCGTCGAGGTGGTGGACGCCGAGGGCTTCACCCGTGCCGCCCAACGACTCGGCATGCCCACAACAACAGTCAGCTCCAAGGTCGCACGTCTCGAAGCCCGCCTGGGGGTAACCCTGATTCAGCGAACGACGCGGCGGCTACACGTCACTGCGGCGGGCAGGAGCTACTATGGCCATTGCGTCCGAGCCCTGTCGGAGATGGCGGAAGCGCAAGGCGAACTGGCCGCCGCCGCTGGGGAACCGACTGGCCTGCTCCGCATCACCGCGCCGGCGGACTTGGCAAAGTCCGTGTTGCCTCCAATCGTGGAACGGTTCCTGCGCACCTACCCCCGCGCGTCCGTCGAACTCACGGTGACCAATCACGTGGTCGACCTGGTGGCTGAGGGGATCGACCTGGCGCTGCGTATTGGGCCCTTGGAGGATTCAAGCCTCACGACGCGTCGGTTCCACTCGACGCAGGCCGGCCTGTGGGCGGCTCCCGCCTACCTTCGCAGGAGGGGCGTCCCGAAGACGCCGGCCGACCTCCCGCGGCACGATCTGCTGCGATTCAGCCGACTGCCCGAGACGCTGGCGCTCAGGGCAAACGGGGACAAGGCCCTGATTGATTTTCGGGGCCGCTTCGCCACCGACGATCTGGACACCCTGCACACCTTCGTTCTGCGCGGGGCCGGCATCGGCTTGCTACCGGATTTCCTCGGCGAGCAACTGGCTAAGACCTCTGCGGTCACGCGCGTGCTCCCCGACTACGTCAGTCTTAAGCGGACCATCTATTTCGTGTTCCCCGCCCAGAAGTTCGTTCCTCAGACCCTGCGGGCCTTCATTAGACTTGCAATGGACGAAGAGGCGGCGCCGGCCGAGCGCGCGGCTATCAAGGCCGATGCGCCGCAGGCCGGCAGGTCGAAGCGCGCCTGAAGCAGGCTTCCTCAGCGCCCTTGGAGCTGGCCGTTGTTGTGGGCATGCCGAGTCGTCGGACGGCGAGGGTGAAGCCCTCGGCGGGCGCCATCTCGGCGAAACCTTCGATGACCTGCATGCTCATCCGCCAGATTGTGCATGATTGCGGATAATCCTTCCCTTTTATTCCATCTAGTTCGCGTGGGCGCGGGGCTGCATACCCTCGCCGCCTGGGCCATCCGAGAAACCGAGCCCAGAACTGGCAGGTCGCTAGTCGCTCGGTGGAGACGGGGCGAGGTAACGCTTGGAGCGTGGTGCAAGAAGCCCGGCGCCCTGAGCATCAACACCACAGAGGAGGAGCGCGATGGCGGCGCCAATACGGATCGGAATTTTGGGCTGCGCCCGGATTGCGAAAGCAGCGCTGATCGATCCTGCACGCCTGATGCCTGATCTCGACGTCGTGGCGGTGGCCTCGCGAGGCAGGGAACGGAGTTCGGCTTTCGCGCAGGAACACGGCATCCCGGTGGCCTACGGTGACTACCAAGCTCTGCTGGCCGACCCTGAGATCGACGCCATCTACAACCCTCTTCCCAACAGCCTGCACGCTGAGTGGTCGATCCGCGCCCTCGAAGCTGGAAAGGCCGTGCTCTGTGAGAAGCCGTTCGCGGCTAACGCCCAGGAGGCTTCGCGCATGGCGGATGCCGCGCGCGCCGCTGGCCTGCCGTTGATGGAGGCGTTTCACTACCGCCACCATCCACTCGCGCGCCACATCGCCGCCGTCGTGCGGGCTGGCCACCTCGGGCGTATTCTCAAAGTGGACACCGGTCTCCAGATTACGCCTGCGCTGGTCCCGCCCGACGACATCCGATTCCGCGCGGATCTGGCGGGCGGAGCCATGATGGATGTCGGCGCCTATTGCCTGAACGTGCTCCGCTTGGTCACTGGCGAAGAGCCCCACGTTGAAAGCGCTTCAGCGACGCTCGTGTCTGCTGGCGTCGACGGCGCCATGTCCGCCAGCCTCCAATTTCCATCTGGAGCGACCGGTCGAGTCGACTGCTCTCTCATTGCGTCGGAGTTGAAAGCCTGGCTCCGAATTGAGGGCGAGAATGGCTGGCTCCAGGTCAACAACCCTTTCCTTCCGCACGTGGGTCACAGTTTTGCGATGGAAGTGGACGGCATACGGTCCGAGCGCTCATTCGAAGACACGCCGACCTATGTATTCCAGGCCCAGGCGTTCGCCGCGGTTATGCGCGGTGAACCCAATTCTCTGACCAGCGCCGAGGACGGCGTCGCAAACATGGAAGCGATCGACGCCACCTACCGCGCGGCCGGACTTGCGCCACGCGGCTGATCGACAATCAAGGGAGAAGCGCCATGAGCCTCGTGAAGATGGAGCGGCGCGGCGGCGCGGCGGTGATAACCTATGCGAACCCGCCGTTCGGCACGATCAACGCGGCCGGCTCGCAGGAGATGCTCGAGGCCTTCCGGCCGCTGGCCGCCGATCCGGCCGTCCGCTCGGTGATCATCACCGGCGGCTTGCCGGACATCTTCATCCGCCACTACGACGTGGGGGAGCTTTCCGCCGCGAGCGACGCGAGCGAAAGCGCACCCCCGCCGCCGCCGCCCGAGCCGGACAGACGGCCGCGGAAGGGCTTCGTGGCGCTAACGGACGCGATCTTCGAGGCGCCCAAGCCCGTGGTGGCGGCGATCAACGGCCTCTGCATGGGAGGCGGGTTCGAGCTCTCCCTAGCCTGCGACCTGCGGATCGCCGCGCCTACCGTGGCCGCCATCGGCTTGCCGGAGATCCGGATCGGCGTCTTCCCGGGCGGCGGCGGCACCCAACGGCTGCCGCGGGTGGTGGGCGAGGCCAAGGCGCTGGAGATGATCCTGCGCGGCCTGACCTTCGGCGCCGAGGAGGCCCACCGCATCGGCCTCGTGCACGAACTGGCCGACGATCCACTGGCCCGGGCCCTGGAGATCGCCGCCGAGTGGGAGCGGTGGGGCGCCGAAGGGATTGCATGCGCCAAGCGCCTCACCCGCGCGGCGCTCGGCCGCTCGGTCTGGGAGGGCCTGGCCGACGAGCGGCAGAGTTTCCCGGAGGTGATGCGGACGGCTTCGGCCCGCGAGGGCCTGCGCCGAGGCCGGCCGCCCGCCCAAATTCAGGCGATCTAGCTTCGTCGCCCTCCGGCTTGGGCTTGGCCTTGGCCTCGAGGGGTGCGGGCGTACCTTCAGCTTGGGCCGGGCCCACGCGGGCTTGTAGAACGACTTTCCCTTGGGCTCCTTCGTCAGAGCCACAGGTTCCGCGGAGCCTGTTGGGGCTCACACGGGTCCATCGTCACAGCGCCCGGACCTGAGTGTCCGCCCCCGGCGCGGACGGACCGGCCTTCGACCTCGCCTTCCTGGCTCCGACCTACGCCCGGGACCCGGGGAGAGGCGGCGCTTTTTATCCGCAACTCTATTAACTAGCTGGCGGCCTACGAGGCCTATCGCGCGCGGTTGAGGTCCGATCCGAAGGCGATGGCCAACTTCATGACGGAGCGAACGCGGCGCTTCATCCTGCGGGAAGAGCGCAACTTCCTCGAGGTCGTCGACGGAGCGTTCGGTGTGCCCGGGGCCTGACCGCCGTCGGTCCGGTGGCCGAAGCCGATGAGATTGCCGACTGCGGCCTATCCGGACACGAGAGCGCCGGCGAGCAGACGCGCGCCGATCGCCAGGATGAGGGCGGGGGGCATGACCAGGGCGCCGACCTTGAGGAAGCGCCAGAAGCCCACGCTCTCGCCTTCCCGGCGGATGGCGGTCAGCCAGAGGATGGTGGCCAGGGACCCGGTGACGGAGAGGTTGGGGCCGAGGTCGACGCCGATCAGCAGGGCGTCGACCACGCTCCGCGGGGGATGGGCGCGGGCGATGGTCGTGCTGGCGATGAGCCCGGCGGGCAGGTTGTTGATCAGGTTGCCGGCGAGGGCCAGGAGACCGCCCGCCGCGGCCGCCGCGGCCGGTTCGGAGGCGCGTACGGCCGCGGTCAGGTCGCGGGCCAGGACGGCGACAAGGCCGGTCCGGTCCACCGCCTCCACCAGGACGAAGAGGCCGGCCACCAGCGGCAGGATCGACCAGGAGACGCCGCGCAGGATCGCCGGCGCCGCCCTGGGGTCGCGAACCACCGTCACCAGGGTGGTCGCGGCGCCCATGAGGCAGGTGGGGAGGCCGAGGGGCGTGTCGAAGGCGGAAACGACCAGGAGGGCGACGGCGGTCAGGCCGATCCCGGCCAGGGCGGCGCGTCCCCCCGTCGTGAGCCCGGGCCGTCCCACGTCGCCCGACACCGGCTGGCGGAGCCGGGAGCCCTCGACGAGCCGGAGCACGCCATAGGTCGCCAGGATCGCCAGCACGGACGGTGCGGCGAAGCTCGCCAGCCAGCGGCCGAGCGGCGGGGTGTGGTCGCCGTAGAGCACCAGATTGGCGGGATTGGAGATCGGCAGGACGAAACTCGCCGCATTGGCCACGAAGGCGCAGATGAAGAGATAAGGCAGGGCCTCCACCCGGGCCCTGCGCGTGGCGGCGTAGACCGCCGGCGTCAGCACCACCGCCGTGGCGTCGTTGGACAGGAAGGCGGTGACGGCGACCCCGACGGCGAAGATCAGGCGGAACAGGCGCGTCGGCGATCCGCGCGCCCGAGTCACCGCCAACGACGCCACCCAGTCGAACACGCCCTCGCGCCGGGCGGTCTCGGAGAGCAGCATCATCCCGGCGAGAAACAGGCAGACGTCGAGGCTCTTGCCGACGCCCGTCAGCGCATCGGACCAGGGAATGAGGCCCAGGACGAGGAGCAGGACCGCCGCGGCTACGGCCCACACCGCCTCGGGAAGGCGGAACGGCCGGGCCACCACGCCGGCGGTGCCGAGCGCGGCGATCGCCCAGATGGCCAGGGACGATGGGCTCAAGCGAGCGTGACCCTCGCCCCGCGCTACCCGTCCACGGCGACGGGCTGGAAGAGATGCGCCTCCTCGCGTCTGGCCGCGAACCGCAGCCAGAGGACGATCGCCGCGGCCGTGAAGAACATGACGGGCAGGAGCCTGATACCCGTGGCGTAGCCACCGGTGTGGTCGTGCAACAGCCCCCACCCGTAGGGAGCCAGGAACGAGCCGATCATGCCGATGGCGTTGATCGCCGCGACGCCGGCGGCGGCCGAACGCCCCGAGAGCCTGTCGCTGGGGACCAGCCAGAAGACCGCGGCGGAGCCGGCCGCCGCGGTTGCGGCAACGAGATAAGCCAGGGCGAAGCCCGCCGGCGAGGAGATGAGGCTCATTGTCCCGTAGGCCGCGCCGACGATTGCCAACGGGACGGCGAGGTGGAGGTGGCGCTCGCGCCGGCGATCCGAACTGCGGCTGTTGAGCACCATCGCCACCGCCCCCAGCAGGCCCCCGGCGGCGATGAGGTAGCCGACAGAGGCGGCGGAGAGATGCGTCGCCTGAACAAGAATGGTCGGCGCAGACAGGTTGAAGGCGTAGCCGCTACCCAGGTAGAGCGCATTCACGATCCCCATTCCGATCACCAGCGGGCTCAGCAGCGTCGGGCGAAGACCCGGGTCAGGTTCCCGGGCCAGGGCCGTGCGATCGGCGGCGAGGCCGGAGGCGATCCACGACTTCTCATCGGCGGAGAGCCAGGACGCGGTCGCTGGCGCGTCCGGCAGCCAGCGCAGGAACACCACGCTGAGGACGATGGCAGGCAGGCCCTCGACCAGGAACAGCCACTGCCACCCGGCAAGGCCCAGGCTGCCGTGCAGGCCGAGCAGGGCCCCCGCCAAAGAGCCCATGACGACATTGCTGAGCGGAAAGGCGACGTAGAAGCCACTGATCGCCCGGCCGCGCCAGGCAGCGGGAAACCAGTGCATCAGGTAGAACACCGCGCCCGGGAAGAACCCCGCCTCCGCCGCCCCCAGCAGGAAGCGGACGACGTAGAACTGCACGGGCGTCCTTACGAACATCATGCCGACGGCCAGGACGCCCCAGGTGATCATGATCCGCGAAATCCAGCGCCTTGCGCCGACCCTGGCCAGGATCAGGTTCGAGGGAACCTCCATAAGGGCGTAGGCCAGGAAGAACAGGCCTCCGCCCAGGCCGTAGATGGTGGCGCTGAAGTGGAGGTCGGCGTTCATCCGCAGCGCGGCGAAGCTGATGTTCACCCGGTCCATGTAGGCGACGCCGTAGCCGACACCGAGCAACGGCAGCAGCCGCCAGGACGCCTTGGCCAGAGCGGACCGGCCGACGATTGCCGCGTTGGGGACTTCATTCGCAAGGCTCATGACGCCCTCGACCCGCCGCCCGCGACCCGGACCCGCCTCAGGCATAGCGAGTCGCACGACGGGCGTCGCGTGCTTAGTTGACGCCGCCTCCGGACCGCATCACCTCGCCTCCCGTTTAGGCGCCTGGCGGGCGCTGGCTCCCCTGGGGCGGCCTTGCGCGGAGGCGGCAAAGGTTGTCCACTCTCGGTAGAAAGAACCGAGGGAGGATGCGGTCATGAGAGTTCTGATGCTGGGTTTGGCAGGGTCCCTGGCGCTGGGGAGCATGGCGTTGGCCGCCACGCCGCGCGCGGAGCTGACCGCGCCGATCACCACGTTCATCGACGCCTTCGACAAGGGCGACTCCAAGACGGCCGCGGCGACGCACATGGCGGACGTCACGATCATCGACGAGGCCCCGCCCTACATCTGGCGCGGTCCGACGGCGTTCGCCTCCTGGGCCCATGACCTGTCCGCCGACGATGCGAAGACCGGGGTGGCCGGCGAGAAGGTCACGCTCGGGGACGTGCTGCGGACCGAAACGGACGGGCGCCACGCCTATGTGGTGATGGCCGTGGTGTACAGCTTCACCGACCACGGCAAGCCGATGCACGAGCCGGCGCGGATGACCTTCGCCCTGCGCAAGGGCGCGGACGGCTGGAAGATCGCCGGCTGGACCTGGACAGGCCCGCGGGCATCCGCCGGCGAGGCGCCCGCCGCCAAGCACTAGCCTACCCATGCCCCGCCGGCGTTGGTGCGGTAGCCGAGGGCGCGGTAGGCGGCGTCGACGAGCGTCTGGCCGCGGTCGTTGAGGAGGATGCCGGGACCCATCCGGTTCATGGAGTAGCCGAAGCTCATCCGGCATTCCGGGTCGGCGAAACCGATCGACCCCCCGGCCCCGACGTGGCCGAAGGCCGCCTCCGACAGGATGGCCGAGCACGCCACGGAGTTCTCGAGGCGGCGGTTGTCCATCGACTTCATGAAGCCCAGCGAAAATCGGGTCGGGATCGCCAGGGTGGCGTCCTCGTGCGTGGCCACGGAGACCTGGCCCATGCGGACGAGGGTGTCGCGGCCCACCAGCCGCACGCCGTTCAAGGCCCCGCCATTGGCGAGCGGCGCGTAGAGCCCTGCGAGGCCCCGGCCGTTGGAAACCCCCGTGGCCGAGCCGATCTCGGCGGCGTGCGCCGCCCGGCTGTTGGCGCTGAAGCCGCCCATGTTGGTCATGAAGAGGGCAGTGGGACCGGTGGGATCGGCGGCCATGGCCTTGGCGATCCGGGAATGGCGCGCCTGGTCGTCGATCGGGGCGGCGATCATCGGGGCCACGCGCGGTTCGTGCTCCTCCGGCAGGCCCATCCAGAAGTCGACGCCGAGGGGGCCGGTAACCTCCTCGCGCAGGAAGACGCCCATCCGTCTGCCGGTCGACCGGCGGACCATCTCGCCCACGGTCCAGGCACTGGTGACGCCGTGATAACCGTTGCGGGTTCCGGGCTTCCAGAACGGCCTCTCCTTCTCCAGCACGTGGACCATGTGGTCGTAGTCGTAGAAGGCGCCTTCCTTGAGCTTCTCGCGCACGGACGGCAGGCCCACCGAATGGTCGAGCATCATGGAGACCAGGGCGCCCTCCTTCCCCGCCTGGCCGAATTCCGGCCAGTAGCGGACGACCGGAGCGTCGAAGTCGAGCTGGCCGCGGTCGGCGGCCATGTGGGCGCACAGGGCCGACGCGCCCTTGGTGCAGGAGAACACGACGGAGACGGTGTCCTTCTCCCAGGGATCGCCGCCCTCGGTCCTTCGGCCCCCCCAAAGGTCCACCACCGGCCGGCCTTCGACGGTCATGGCGACGCTGGCGCCGACCTCTTCGCGGGCGGTGAAGTTCTCGACGAAGGCGTCGAGCACGCCCTTGAACCGCCCGTCGCATTCCCCCTCGACGGCGCCGCGCGGCGTACTGAGTGACACCCTGTCCATGATCGTTTCCCTCCCGGCGGCCCGTGCGGCCCTCTTGGTGGACTATCGCCCGGACGGAACCGCGCCGTCACCCCGCTTTCGCGTGGCGCCGGCTCCTCCTGCCATGAGCACCGCCAGTTCCAGGATGGACTTCACCAGCCAGGCGAGCAGCAGTCCGCCGCCGCCGAAGGCGCGGGACGCAACCATGAAGAGAGGGACGGAGACCGCCGCGCCCAAGGCGGTGGCCACGGCCGCGCGGCGGGACCGGCCATCCCCCTGGAGCTCCGCGACGCGCAGCTGGCTGAAGCTGTTCACCACTACCCCCGCCGCGAAGGCCAGGGTCGCCAAGCCGAAGGACGCGCCCACGACCTGGCGCAGGAAGTCCGGCGCCAGAACGAGCAGGGCCGCCGTCAGCGTCAGGTAAGCCGCGCCGGCGAGGGCGACCAGGCTCCAGGCCACGCCGGCGAAACCGTCGTCCGCGGCGCCGGCGGCCCGGCGCGCGAACAGGATCGGCGAGAGCAGATAGGGGATCAGCCAGAACTTGCTGAACAGCTCGTACGTGAGAAAATAGCCACCGTAGGCGGCGGGGCTGAGGTAGCGCAGGCCGAACAGGCGGTCCGCGCCGCCGCCGAAGGCCGAAATCACCGAGACCGCGGCCAGATCGATCCAGCGCCGGTCGGCGAGGAGTCTCGCGACCTGACGGCGGGTCGAGGTCCAGCCGGCGCGCCCTTGAACGGTCCCGCCGGCAGCCTGGTTCGCAACGAGACCCAGGAACGCCAGGCGGGCCAGGACCGAGAGTCCGACGGCTTCGGACACCGGGACTCCCAGGGCCATCAAAAGGCCGGCCAGGGCAACACCGCCGGCCACGCTTCCCTGCTTGACCGTGATCGCCAGGGCGTATCGGCCGCGAAGATCGAAAAGGGCGCGAAGCTCCGTGCCGCAGAACCCGGCCACTGCCAGGCCGGGCGTCCAGGCCAGGGTGGCCACCGAGACCGCGGGGTCGGCGAACCGCCAAAGCGGCGCCAGGACCAGCGAGGCGGCGAGCCCCTTGATCGCGCCGGCGGCCAGAAAGGCCGCGGTCGTCGACCCGCGGACGCCCGCCTCCCCAAGAGCGGCGGCCTTGACCGTCCCGGGCTCCAGGCCGCCGGCCAGCGATCCGATCAGGACGAAGCCTAGGAAGCGGCTCAACGTCGCCGGCGGGACGAGCCCGCGAAGGACGATCACCGTCAGCAGCACCGCGACAGCGGCGGCCACATAGGCGCCGGTCACCACCGCGGCGCGGGCGCTAAGGTGGAACGCCAGGGAGCCCCGCTTCAGCGGCAGTGAGGTCATCGGCCCCCAATCGTTGGACGATCCACGCGCGAGGCGGTTTCCGCCTCGCGCCATAATGCTCTAAGACCAAGCGCCGCCCTATGCGAGGCGTCTCGGGCGAGGTCAATCGATGAAGACGCTGCTGATCGCCGCCATGCTGCTGGGGTGGGGAGCGGCCGGCTCGCTCTCGGCCGCCGAGGGCGTGCGCGATGGCGACGCCTGTCCCGACCGCGCCGTACGCGAAGAGGCGAAGGCTTACGGCCTGCACGCCCACGACTATTGCGAGGGACGCTGGACCACCCTTCTGACCGCGCGCCAGACCGGCGGCGCGACGCACGACGAGTTCATCGACGGTTGTCTCCGCCGATGCGCCACCGCCCGAGGCGCAACGTCAGGCGCGCCGCTCGGCTGGATCCTGGGCGGAGTCGGCGCCGCGGCGCTTGCCGGTGGGGTCGCCGCGGGAGCCGGGAGCTCGCACCCGCCGCCGGCCAGTCCTTAGCGTATCAGGCGGTCAGGCCTCGGGCTCGGCGGCCTCTTCCCGCCCCATGTTGCCGGAGGTGCGCTCGGCGATGCGGGCGGATTTTCCGCGGCGGTCACGCAGATAGTAGAGCTTGGCCCGGCGGACGGCGCCGCGGCGCTTGACCTCGATCGATTCGACCATCGGCGACATCACGGGGAAGACCCGCTCGACGCCTTCGCCGAAGCTGATCTTGCGAACGGTGAAGTTCTCCTGAAGCCCCGCGCCCGAGCGCGCGATGCACACGCCTTCATAGGCCTGGACACGCTCGCGTTCGCCTTCCTTGATGCGCACGTTCACGCGGAGGGTGTCGCCGGCCTGGAAGTACGGGATCTTCTTACCTTGAAGGAGGCGGGTCGCCTCCTGCTTCTCGAGTTCCTCGATCACGTTCATTAGTCTAACTCCTTAAAATTATTGAGCTTTATCGCTCTTTACCTGTTGATTGGCGAGATGCGTCGACCACAAGTCCGGCCGCCGCTCCCGCGTGGTCTGCTCCCTCTGGCTCCGCCGCCACCTGGCCACCTCGCCATGGTGGCCGGACAGCAGGACCTCGGGAATGTCGCGCCCCTCGAACGTCCGCGGCCGGGTGAACTGCGGATGCTCGAGGAGGCCGTCCTCGAAACTCTCCTCGCTCAAACTGGCCGCCTCGCCCAGCACTCCGGGCAGCAGTCTTACGCAGGCCTCGATCATCACCAGGGCGGCCGCCTCGCCGCCGGCGAGGACCGCGTCACCCACCGAGACCTCCTCGAACCGGCGGGCGTCGATCACCCGCTGGTCCACCCCCTCGAACCGGCCGCACAGCACGACCAGTCCCGGCCCTCGCGACCAGGCCTTAACCCGCGCCTGGGTCAGGGGCCGACCCCGGGCGCTCATATACAAAAACGGGCGACCACTCGCCTCCACGCTATCCAGCGCCGAAGCGATGACGTCCGCCCGCATGACCTGCCCCGGACCGCCCCCTGCGGGGGTGTCGTCCAGGAAGCCGCGCTTATCCTTGGAAAAGGCGCGAATGTCCACCGTTTCGAGCGACCACAGATTCTGATCTCGCCAGGCGGTCCCGATCAGGGAGACGCCGAGGGGCCCGGGAAACGCCTCCGGGAACATGGTCAGGACGGTGGCGGTGAATGTCATGGCGCGCGAGCATAGCGGCCGTTGCAATCGGTTGCGATTCGTTGCGAGGCTTGGCCGGCTTAGCGGCCGCTGGTGCGGACGGGGGTGGGGCGATGGGTAGCAACGATTTTCCGCTCAGACTGGAGCTCGCCCTGAAGGCGCTCTCCATAAGCCGCGGCCGGTTGGCGGCGCTGCTGGGGGTCGACAAGTCGGTGGTCAGCCGCTGGATCAAGGGCGTCAACGGGCCGACCGAACACAATCTCTCGAACCTGACGGCCATCATCGCCGAGCGGCGTCCGGGCTTTACGATGCTGGACTGGGAGATCGCCCTGCCGCGCCTGGCGGAGAAACTCGGGGTGGAGGCGGGGGAGGAGACGCGACGACCGCCGCCGGGCCTCGCCGACTGGCTGCCGGCCCGCGTGCTGGACGAGGCCATGGCCACGGCGGCGGCGCGGGGAGACGTCTATGCGGGCCTGTGGCGCACCACCCGGCCGGCTATCGATCCCGCGGGAAGGTTCATCCATGATCGGGTCCTGATCCGGCGGGGCGTGGGCGGCCTCCTGGGCTTTCGCCTGGGTGTGGGAGACCTGCGCTTCGAGGGGTGGGCCTGCCCCAACCAGACGCAGCTCGTCGGCGCCGGCGTCGACGAGGAAACCGGTCTGTTCATCTTCATCATCTTCAACGCGGTCCTGCGCGACCGGGCCGACGTCCTGGACGGCCTCAGCCTCACCTGCCAGCGATCGGCGGGCGGCGCGCCGGTGGTCGGCGCGGTGCTCATGGAGCGGACCGGCCTGCTCAGCGACGATCCCGAGGCCGACGACGCCCGCTACGAGGCTTCGCTTCGTGGGGATCCGATGGCGCGCGAAGGCTCGATTCCCGAAGCGATCCGCAACCATCTGTTTCGCGACGTGGGACCAGTCGCGATGGCGGCGGGGGGAGACGCCCTGCTGCGCATGCCCTTCTCCGCATCGATGTCCAGGGGTCCCCTGCCCGGCGTCCCGTTTCCGGAATAGCGAGCAAACCGCGTTCACAGGGACTCATGTGAAGTTGGCGCCTATGCGCCGGACAGCCTGTCCGCTGGATGGGCAGCATCGCCATGGACAAGGTGGGCGACATCGCGGGGGGCTACAGCGCCTCCTCCGGCACGATCTCTCCGTCGATCCGGTACACCGGGCGACGCCCGGCCGATCCGGCCGGCGTCCTGGCGGCGGAGAAGATGGTGAAGGCGGGGGGAGCACCGAGGTCAACTCGTTCAAGTTTCCCGCCTGCCCTGATCACTTTCGCCCGCCCTTGGGGAGCCGGTTTTCCTATCCGAAGACCGGC
>JAQGIW010000085.1 GCA_028290905.1 Caulobacteraceae bacterium
CGCGAGCGCCGCGCCGGCGAGCGCCGCGCCCCGTCCGCGCGCACCGGATCGCCGATGGCTGATGAGGCCTGCCGCGTCGATGTCTGGCTGTGGCGGGCCCGCTTCTGCAAGACCCGAACGCTGGCCAGCCGTCTGGTCGATTCAGGGCAGATTCGGATCATCCGGGCCGGCTTGGTGAGTCGGCTGGACAAGCCCTCCCGGACCCTGAGGCCCGGCGATGAACTCGTGTTCGCCTTCGGTGGCCGCCTGATCGCGATCCGCGTCGAGGCCCTGGGTGCGCGGCGCGGGCCGCCGGAGGAGGCGAGGGGTCTCTATGCACCGCTCGATTCGGACGACGACGGCGGGCGAGTCCGCGATCGGTCCACCCCGCCATTGACAACGCGGGCCCCGGGCTGACAAACACCGTCGCCCCGTCGCGGGAGCCTTCCGCGAGTGCCGCCACGCCGAGTCCTTGATGACCTATATCGTCACCGACGCCTGTATCAAATGCAAGTACATGGACTGCGTCGAGGTGTGCCCGGTCGACTGTTTCTATGAGGGTGAGAATTTTCTGGCGATCAACCCCGACGAATGTATCGACTGCGGCGTCTGCGAGCCCGAATGTCCGGTAGACGCGATCAAACCCGACACCGAGGACGACCCAGACGGCAAGTGGCTGAGGGTCAATACGGACTATTCGAAGATCTGGCCGAACATCACCTTGAAGGGTGAACCCCCTGCCGACCGGGCCAAGTTCGACGACGAGAGCGGGAAATTCGAGAAATATTTCAGCGAGAAGCCGGGGCGCGGATCATAGGGATCCGCCCGGTCGCTATGTGCGCTTCCGCACATTCAAGCCTTCAAATCAACACCTTTTTATGATAGCTACACAGTTGCGGCGAACCTCGTCATTGAAGCTTCGACCTTGCGGCGATCCGGGCGGGGCGTGCGACCGCGACGTCCAATTTCCGCTCTCCCGTCGCGAGGCTTGCAGCCGAGCCTCACAGTCGTTCGAGAGCGGAAAGTGTCCAAAGGGTCGTTCGGGGCCCCAAGCGGGCGTCGGGGGTTGGTCGTAGCGGCTCGGGCCGCGCTGAGTTGAGCCATGGGGGGCTCGCCCGCCAGAAGAAGGCGGCGATAAACGAAAGGAATGACGTTTTGATGAACCTTAAGACTGAACATGATTTCAAGGTTGGCGACCATGTCGTTTACCCCGCGCACGGCGTTGGCGTGGTGGTGGGTGTCGAGACCCAGGAAGTCGTGGGCACGGCGCTGGAAGTCTATGTTATTACGTTTGATCACGAGAAAATGACGTTGCGCGTGCCGACCAAGAAGGCGCGTACGGCCGGGCTGCGGGCCCTGGCCGAGGGAAACGTGGTGTTTCAGGCGCTGACCACGCTCAAGGGCCGCGCCCGGGTGAAGCGCACCATGTGGAGCCGCCGGGCCCAGGAGTACGAAGCCAAGATCAACTCCGGCGACCTGATCTCCATCGCCGAGGTGGTTCGCGACCTGCCCCGTTCGGAGAGCCAGCCGGAGCAGTCCTACTCCGAGCGGCAGCTCTATGAATCGGCGCTCGACCGGATGGCCCGCGAAGTGGCCGCCATCGAGCGCATCGATCGCGACGCCGCGATCACCCTGCTGCACAAGTCGCTGCAGAAGGCGGCGTGAGGCGATTTCGCCTCACGTAGCCGTGCTCTCGACAGATCCGCCGCGGAGTTCCCGGTTCAGGGCCTCTCGGTCCAGCACCCCTTCCCAGCGGGCGATGACCAGCGTCCCGACGCCGTTGCCTATCATGTTGGTCAGGGCGCGGCAGGTGCTCAGGAACCGGTCGACTCCCAGGATCAGGGCCATGGCGCCGACCGGGACCGTTCCCACGGCCCCCAGCGTCATGGCCAGGGTGACGAAACCCGCGCCGGTGACGCCGGCCGCGCCCTTGGACGTCAGCATCGCCACCCCCACCAGGGTCAGTTCCTGGGTGAGGTTCAGGTGGGTGTTGGTGGCCTGGGCCAGGAATAGCGTGGCCAGGGTGATGTAGATGTTGGTGCCGTCCAGATTGAATGAATAGCCGGCCGGCGTAACCAGGCCGACCACCTCCCGGGGCGCGCCGAGGCGTTCCAGCTTCGCCATCAACTGCGGCAGCACCGCCTCCGAAGCCGAAGCGCCCAGGCAGATCAGCAACTCCTCGCGGATGTAGTAGAGGAAGCGCCACAACGAGAAGCCCGCCGCCCAGGCGATGGCGCCCAGCACCACGGCGACGAACGCCGCCGAGGTCAGGTAGACGCAGGCCGTCAGGGTGGCGAGCTTGGCGAGGGACGCGACGCCGTACTGGCCAAGCGTGAAGGCCATGGCCCCGAAGGCGCCGATCGGCGCCGCGCGCACCACGATGCCGATGATGGCGAAGAACAGCTCGCCCACCGCGTCGAGGCCCTGGATCAGGCCCGCGGCCCTCCCCGCGCGGGCGATCGCCGCCAGTCCGAAGCCGGTCAGGACGGCCAGAAGCAGCACCTGCAGCATGTCTCCGCCGGTGAACGCCGAGACGAAGGTGTCGGGAATGATGTGCAGCAGGGTGTCGGGGACCGACGCCATCCTGTGAGCCTGGGCCACATAGGTCGACACCGCCCCCGGATCGAGGGTGGCGATCGAAATGTTGAAGCCCGCGCCGGGCTTCAGGAGCAGCCCGGCGGCCATGCCCATGACCAGGGCGACGGTCGACACCGCCTCGAAATAGATCAGGGCCCGTCCGCCTACGCGCCCCACGCTCTTGGGGTCCCGGGCCTTGGCGATGCCGCCGGCCACGGTGCAGAAGACGATGGGCGCGATCAGCATCTTGATCAGCTTGACGAACCCGTCGCCCAGCGGCTTGAGCGCCACGCCGAAGTGCGGCCACAGGAGCCCCACCGCGACGCCGAGCGCGATGGCGATCAGCACCTGGCCGAACAGCGACTTCACGAACCCCATGATCACTCCCGCCGCAGCCGTTGCCCCGCCCGCGCCCGGGCCGGTATAAGCGGCCTTACGTCTCGTTAGCTCAGCAGGATAGAGCATCGGTTTCCTAAACCGAGGGTCAGAGGTTCGAGTCCTCTACGAGACGCCAGCCGCACTACCTTTTTCCTGACATCCTCGGTGTTCGTCCTTCGGAGCGGATCCGCGCCCTGGAAGGGACCGGCGCGGTGCTGTCGACATAGGGTGGGGGCCTATGCTATATTCCTCGAATGACCCACACCGTGCGCGACAAGCAGAAGCTCCTGGCCCGGGTGCGGCGCATCCGCGGCCAGGTCGAGGCTGTCGAACGGGCGCTCGAGGCCGAGGCCGGCTGCGAGCCGGTCATGCATCTGCTGGCCAGCACGCGGGCGGCCATGGCCGGCCTGATGGCCGAGGTGGTCGAGGATCACGTCCGCACCCACCTGGTCGACCCCGAGGCGCATCCGGGCGCCCTGAACGACACGGCAGCCGATGCGCTCGTGAGCGTCGTGCGGACCTATCTGAAGTAGGAGCCGAGCCATGTCCGACGCCTCGACCCCGTCCTCCGGGCACAGCCATGTCTTCCTCGGCGAAGGTCACGACCGGTCGGAGCGCCGGACCTGGGCGGTGATCGGGCTGTGCGGCGCGATGATGGCGCTCGAGATCGTCGGCGGCCTGCTGTTCGGATCGATCGCCCTGGTGGCGGACGGGCTGCACATGTCGACCCACGCCGGCGCCCTGCTCCTGGCGGCCCTGGCCTACACCTTCGCCCGCCGGCACGCGAGCGACCCCCGCTTCACCTTTGGCGCCGGCAAGTTCGGCGATCTCGCCGGCTTCACCAGCGCCATCGTGCTGGCGATGATCGCCATCCTGATCGGCTACGAATCGGTCACCCGCCTGTTCGCGCCGGTGCCGATCCATTTCGCCGAGGCGATCCCGATCGCCTGCCTCGGGCTGGCCGTGAACCTGGCGTCCGCCTGGCTGCTCAGCGGCGCTCACGACCATGGGCATGGCCACGGACACGGACACACGCACAGGCATGCTCGTGAGGGCGATCACGACCAGGACGACGAACACCTTATCCCCACCCCGGCGGGGACCCTGGCTCTGAGCGTATTCGAGGACGATCACCCACCCGTCTTCCGCCTCCGCGTAGAGGGCGGCGCCGCGCCGGCCGCCTCCGCCATCCTGATCGAGACCGTCCGTCCGGATGGAACGCGCCAGACGTTCGCGATGGAGGACCTGGGCGGCTATCTGCAAAGCGTCGACGCAGTTCCCGAACCCCACGCCTTCCAGGCGACGGTGAGCGTCGATGGCCGCCGCTATCCGCTCGTCTTCGAGGAGGACGGGCATGACCACGGCCATGTCGCCCACGGAAAGGCGCACCGGGACAACAACATGCGCGCCGCCGTCATCCACGTCATGGCCGACGCCGCGGTGTCGGTGCTGGTGATCGCCGGCTTGCTGCTGGCCCGCATGTTCGGATGGCTGTGGATGGATCCGCTAGCCGGCATGGTGGGGGCCTGCGTGATCGCCTCCTGGTCCTACGGCCTGATCAGGGACACCGGCGCCATCCTCCTCGACATGAACCCCGACGCGCGGGTCAGCGAGGCCGTGCGGCGGGCCGTCCTGCAGGAGGGCGATCACCTGACCGACCTGCACATCTGGCGTCTCGGCCCTGGCCACCTGGGCGCGATCGTCTCGGTGGAGACCGGCGGAAACCGCGACGCCCGATTCTACCGCGAGAAGCTGGCCCGCTTCCCCACCCTGTCGCACGTAACGGTCGAGGTTCAGCGCCTCGCCTGAACCCTCCCCTGGGGCGCCTGCCGGGGCTCGGCCGCGGTGGGCGCCTTCGCCGGCAGCGGCCTGTTGTCGGAGGCTGCCGTGGTCACCTTCTTCGTTCTGGGCGGCAACACCCTGCTGAGGCCGCCGGTGGATTACATCAACCGCCGTCCGATCAAGGCGGAGGAGACCGAGGCGCTCTACCGGGTGCATGTCCTCTGCCCGCCCGAGGCCGTCACCGAGGCCCGCGACCTGCCGCACGAGGAGCTGGAGCGCCACCACTACTCGGTTCGCGAGATAGAAGTCCTCTCGGAAGGGGAGGACGTCGTCGAACTCGCGGCGGTGCTGGCGCCGACCACCGCCAACCCCGCCGACCTGGACGCCGTCACCGAGCACCTGGCGAAGCAGCACAACCTCGCCAGCGCCACCTGGACGGTCAGCACCACGTCCTGAACGCGCTTCAGACGCTGGTCACATAGGCCTTCAGGCCGGCGACCAGGTGGTCGAACAGCAGGCGCATGCGGCGGTCGGTCTTCAGGTCCTCGTGCATCACCACCCACACCTCGAGGTCGAAGCCGAACTGGTCCTCGAGCAGGGGGACGAGGTTGGGGTCGCGCGTGGCGATCTGGCGCTGGCAGGCGCCGATCCCGTAACCGGCGCGGATCATAGCCAGCTGGGCGGTGTCGCTGTCCGTGCGCAGCGCGAACATGTCGTTGGTGACTTCGAAATCGAGCTTGTCCAGCGCCGCCGGGAGCGGCCGGATGCGGTCGTAGCCGACCACGGTGTGGGAGCGCAGCTCTTCCATGGTCCGTGGCTCGCCATGCTTCTGCAGGTAGCTGCGGTGAGCGTGAAAGAGGAGGTGGATCGCCCCCACCTTGCGGGCGAACAGCGCGTCCTGCGTCGGCCTGGCCATCCTGACCGCGATGTCGACATCCCGGTGCAGGAGATCCTCCAGGCGGTTGGAGGCGACCAGTTCCAGATCGACCTGGGGCCAGGCTTCGCGAAACTCGGTGAGGATGGGCGGCAGGACCTCCAGCGCGGCGATCTCGCTGGCGGTGAGGCGCACCACGCCGCGCACGTCGTCGGCGTCGCCGCTGGCGGTCCGCACCAGGGTGTCGGCGGCCGTCGCCATGGCCCTGGCGTGCGGCTCCAGCGCCTGGGCGGCGCGGGTGGGGCGCAGCCCGCCGGGCGATCGGGTGAACAGCGGGCCGCCCTCGAGCGCCTCCTCGAGAGCCTCGATGTGCCGGCCCACGGTGGGCTGGGCGATCCCCAGTCCGCGTGCGGCGCCCGAAAGGCTCCCGGCGTCCATCACGGCCAGGAACGATCGCCAGAGATCCCAGTCGGGGGTGCGTGCCATGCACAATCCTATAGCCGACCTGCAGAGACAGACAATTACGGAGGGAACGGTTGGGGCGCATCCATGGGCCCGTCACAAGGGGACAGTCACAAGGAGACAGTCATGACCGACACAGAACGAACCGCCCTGGTTATCGGCGCCACGGGCTCCTTCGGCGGCCATGCGGCGGCCGCCCTGGTCCGCCACGGCTGGACGGTGCGCGCCCTTGCCCGCGATCCGCAGGCCGCCCGCGCCAAGGCCGGTCCACGCATGCCCATCGACTGGATCGCCGGCGACGCCATGAACGCCGAGGATGTCACGCGCGCCGCCGCGGGGACGAGCGTCATCGTCCACGCCGCCAATCCGCCCGGCTACAGGAAATGGCGAGGGCTCGTCCTTCCCATGCTGGCGGCTACGATCGCGGCGGCCGAGGCGTCGGGGGCGCGGATCGTGCTGCCCGGCGCCGTCTACAACTATGCTCCCGACAGCGGCGCCCGCATTGCCGAAACCGCGCCGCAGGCCCCGACGACCCGCAAGGGCCGGATCCGGGTGGCGATGGAGCGCATGCTGCGGGAGGCGACGCAGCGGGGGATCCGGACCCTCGTGCTGCGCGCCGGCGACTTCTTCGGGCCCGCGGCTCCGAACAGCTGCCTCCAGTGGCTGACCACGCGCCGTGGCGGCCGGGTGCGGAGTGTCCTTGCGCCGGGCCCCGTCGACGTCGGTCACGCCTTCGCCTACCTGCCGGACCTCGCCGAGACCCTGGCGCGGCTCCTGGATCGCGAGGCGGAGCTGGAGGATTTCGAGACCTTCCACGTCGCAGGCCATTGGCTGGCGCGCGGCGACGACCTGGTCGGCGCGATCCGGCGCGCCGCCGGTGATCCGGCGATCCCGCTGAAGCCCTTCCCCTATCCCCTGATCTACGCCCTCTCGCCCTTCTCGGAGACGTTCCGCGAACTGCTGGAGATGCGCTACCTCTGGGAAAAGCCGATCGGGCTCGACGACGCCAAGCTGCGGGCTTTCCTCGGCGAGGTCCCTACGACCCCCTTCGACACCGGGGTGCGCGAGACCCTGGCCGACATGGGATGCTCGAATCCCGGAACGTCGCGCCCCGCTCTTTTTAAGGGTTGGGCTGGAAGCTTGCGCTCCAGCCGCTTAGATGCGGCTCATGTCCGGCAAGACCCTCTATGACAAGATCTGGGACGCGCACGTCGTCTCGACCGACGCCAACGGCGAGGCGATCCTCTACGTCGACCTTCATCTGATCCATGAGGTGACGACGCCCCAGGCCTTCGCGGGCCTCAGGGCCGCACGGCGGGGCGTGCGTCGCCCCGATCGCACTCTGGCGGTGGCCGACCACAACATTCCCACCGAGGGCCAGGCGCTTGGGGTCGCGGCCGTGGCCGACGTGGAGGCGCGGGCGCAGCTGCAGGCGCTGGAGCGCAACGTCAAGGACTTCGGGATCGACTTCTTCCCGATGGGCGATCCGCGCAACGGCATCGTCCATGTGGTGGGGCCGGAGCAGGGCCGCACTCAGCCGGGCATGACCATCGTCTGCGGCGATTCGCACACCTCCACCCACGGCGCCTTCGGGGCCCTTGCCCAGGGCATCGGCACCTCGGAGGTGGAGCATGTGCTGGCCAGCCAGACGCTGCGCCAGATGAAGTCGAAGAACATGCGCGTGGTGTTCACGGGAACGCCGGCCGCCGGGGTGGGCCCCAAGGACTTCGCCCTCGCCCTGATCGGCAAGATCGGGACGAACGGAGGCGCCGGCCATGTGATCGAATACGACGGGGAGGCGGTCCGGGCGCTCTCCATGGAAGGGCGCATGACCCTCTGCAACATGACGATCGAGGCCGGCGCCCGGGCTGGCCTTGTGGCGCCCGACGAGACTGCGTTCGCCTACCTGATGGGCCGGGGCGCCGCGCCGAAAGGCGCCGCTTGGGGGATGGCTCTCAGCTACTGGAAGACGTTCGTCTCCGATCCGGACGCCCACTTCGACGCCGAGGTGGAGATCGATGTCTCGACGCTCGTGCCTCAGGTCACTTGGGGCACGAGTCCACAGGACGTCGTCGCCGTCGATGGCCTCACGCCCGATCCGGCCGACTTCGGGGCGGAGCGGGCCGAGGGGATCCGCCGCGCCCTGGACTACATGGGCCTGGAACCCGGACAGAGGATCGACGAGGCGCGGATCGACCGGGTGTTCATCGGCTCCTGCACCAACAGCCGTATCGAGGATCTCCGCGCCGCCGCCGCCGTCGCCGCCAAGGCGCTCGCCGAGGGCCGCGTTGTCGCCCCCCACGTTCGCGCCATGGTCGTGCCGGGCTCGGGGCTGGTGAAGGACCAGGCCGAGGCCGAGGGGCTGGACGAGATCTTCCGAAAGGCGGGGTTCGACTGGCGCGAGCCCGGCTGTTCCATGTGCCTGGGCATGAACCCCGACCGTCTGGCGCCGGGCGAGCGCTGCGCCTCCACCTCCAACCGGAATTTCGAGGGTCGCCAGGGGCGCGGCGGCCGCACTCACCTGATGAGCCCGGTCATGGCGGCCGCGGCGGCGATCGCCGGACACATCGTCGATGCGCGAAGCTTCCTGTGATCGTCGGCCTGGACCGCATCGGCCTGGCCGTCGCGGATCTGGAGGCCGCCGCCGGCGCCTATGAGGTGCTGATGGGCGCTCCGCCTGGTCCCGGAGCTGCATACCGGTTCCAGCTCGCCAACATGGCGCTCGAGATCACCGCGGGGGGCAAGGAGCCCGTCTTCAGCCTGGGATTCGCCGCGGACGACCTCGCTGAGACCGCCCGGGTTCTCGAACGGCGCGGCATCGGGAGCGAGAATGCGCGCCTCTCAACCGAGGCGACGCACGGCGTGGCGATCACCCTGGCGCCGAGGGGTTCGGCCCCGTCGCCGCCGACCCGGCCGGACGCCCCTCACGCCCTGGACCACGTGGTTATCCACACCCCCAACGCGGAACGCGCGGTGGCGCTCTATGGCGGGCGGCTGGGGCTGGACCTTCGCCTCGACCGCGCCAATCCCCAGTGGGGCTCGCGCTTGCTGTTCTTCCGCTGCGGCGGGGCGGTGGTGGAGATCAGCGGCGACCTGAACGCCTCCGCCTCCGACGGGCCCGACCGGATCACCGGCCTCGCCTGGCGCATCGCCGACCCGGCCGCCGCCCAGGCCCGCCTCGCCGCGGCCGGCCTCGACGTCTCGCCCGTCCGCCCGGGCCGAAAGCCGGGAACGGCGGTCTTCACCGTCCGCGCCGGCGTTCCCGGCGCCCCCGCCCTGATGCTGGGCGGCGCGGAGCAGGCCGTGCTAAGCCCCCGAACTCGCTGACTTCCTCCTCGCGCCGCCGTCCCCACCCCAGGGCGTTCGCCGCCGAAGTGGAACTGGTTCGGCGATCAGCGAACGCCCGCTAGGTAACCAGCCGCTCACCCAGCTGCTCGCGCAGTGTCGCGTCCACGCCCAACGCGTCTCTCAGGTAGGCGTCGACGGAGCCGTAGGCGTCCTCGATCGCCGCAAGAGCGGCCTCGAGATAGGCGGGATTGGCAGACACCGCGGCGCGGAGCGCCTCGTCCGGGATCGTCTGGCCGACATTCGCCTGCAGCCAGCGCCTCGTCGACGCATCGGATTCCTCTCCGGGTCAGCCCACGCCGCACAGTCGAGGTGATCAAGAGTCGGGTCAATCTCGGGACCGCGTTCCGCCAACCTCCAGAGCGAGCCGCAGCTTGACCAATTTGGTCAAGGAGCCCATTCTCCGGCGATGAAACAGGTCAATCTCTATGAGGCCAAGACCGGGCTCTCCGCCCTGGTCGAGGAGGCCGCCGCCGGCGAAGAGATCATCATCGCCAAGAATGGGAAGGCCCGCGCCAAGCTGGTGGCGCTCGATGCGCCGAGCGTTGATGCCCCGGTGCGTCCGCGACGCTTCGGCATCTGGGAGCAGTATGGCTGGACGCCCCCCGAAAACTTCGATGATCCTGATCCGGAAATCGAAGCCCTGTTCTATGGCTACGACAAACCCGATGGCGAACTTTGAACGGCTATCTGCTCGATACCAACGCCTTGCTCTGGCTGGAGTCGAAGCCTTTGTCCCTGCGGGCCTCCACGTACGACGCCCTGTTGGCCGCACCGCTTTTCGTTAGCGCCGTGAGCATAGCGGAGATCGCGATCAAGGCCGCTATCGGGAAACTCTCATTGCCGCCGCCCTTTCAGACCGACTTCCAGTCGGCGATCCGCAGGATGTTGCAAGACAGCGCCATCGACCTGCTGCCGCTCGACCTGCCGGTGATCTCCCGCTTGCGCCGCCTGCCGCAATATCACAAAGACCCGTTCGACCGTATGATCATCGCCCAGGCGCTGGAATCGGAGCTCACGGTGGCGACCCGTGACCGCGCCTTCTTCGCCTACGCCGGTCTCGATATCCTGGAAGTCTGAACGCCCATGACCCCCTTCACCCGTCTCGACGCCCGCGCCGCGGCGCTCGACCTCGCCAACATCGACACCGACCAGATCATCCCCAAGCAGTTCCTCAAGACGGTGGAGCGCGAGGGCCTGGCCCGCGGACTGTTCTACGACATGCGCTTCGACGCCGAGGGGCGGCCGAAGCCCGGCTTCGTGCTCGACGAACCCGCCTTCGCCGGCGCCGCCATCCTGCTGGCCGGGGATAATTTCGGCTGCGGCTCCAGCCGCGAACATGCCCCCTGGGCCCTGCTGGACTTCGGGATACGCTGTGTGGTCGCCTCCAGCTTCGCCGACATCTTCTACAACAACTGCTTCCAGAACGGCCTGCTCCCGATCGCCTTGCCGCGCAACCAGGTGCGCGCCCTGATGGGCGAGGCCAAGGGCGGCAACCATGTGTTCTCGATCGACCTGGAGGCCCAGACGGTCACCGCCTCCTCGGGCGCGGTGTTCGCCTTCGAGATCGACCCCGGCCGCAAGGAAAAGCTGTTGAGGGGCCTCGACGCCATCGGCGAGACCCTGCAGGCCGCCGGTGAAATCGCCGACTACGAGGCGCGCCGAGCCCTCGACCAACCCTGGCTGGAGCACGCATGACCCTGATCGTCGCCGGCACGGTGCGCGTGCCACCCGAGAACATGGAAGCCCTGCGCCCGCACATGCTGATCATGATGGCGGCCAGCAGGTCGGAAGACGGCTGCGACACCTACGGCTACGCCGAGGACATCGCCGAGCCGGGGCTGATCCACGTCTTCGAGATCTGGCGCGACGCCGCCGCCCTCGCGGCCCATGCCAAGACCCAGCACATGGCCGCCTGGCGCGCAGCCGGGGCGGAACTCGGGGTTTCCGATCGACGGATCGTAGCCTACGAGGTCGCCTCCCAACGCTCCCTCTGACGAAAAGCCGCCGACGCCATGCCCACACTGCTTCTCCTGCCCGGCGACGGGATCGGTCCCGAAGTGACGGCGCAAGCGGAGCGCCTGGCGCGGCGGGTGTTGCCCGAACTCGTCATCGAGACCCGCCCGTTCGGGGGGACGAGCTACGACACGATCGGCACGCCGCTCAGCGAGGAGACGCTCGCGCTCGCCCTGGCCTCCGACGCGGTGCTGATGGGCGCGGTGGGCGGACCGCAATGGTCCGGCGTTCCTCGCGCATCGCGCCCGGAGGCGGGCCTCCTGGCCCTGCGCTCCGCCATGGGCGTCTACGCCAACCTGCGTCCGGCGCTCTGCTTTCCCGCCCTGGCGGACGCCTCGACGCTCAAGCGCGAGGTGGTGGAGGGCCTGGATCTGATGATCGTCCGCGAACTGACCGGAGGCGTCTACTTCGGCCAGCCGCGCGGCGTCGAAACGCTTCCGGATGGCCAGAAGCGGGGGGTGGACACCCAGGTCTACACCACCTTGGAGATCGAGCGGGTGTCGCGGGTCGCCTTCGCGCTGGCGGAGGGGCGGCGAAACAAGGTGACCTCCTGCGAGAAGTCCAACGTCATGGAGACGGGTCAGCTGTGGCGCGAGGTGGTCACCGCGCTGCACCGTCGCGAGTTTCCCGGCGTGACCCTGGAGCACATGCTGGCGGACAACGCCGCCATGCAGCTGGTCAAGAACCCGCGCCAATTTGACGTCATCCTCACCGACAACCTCTTCGGCGACATCCTCTCGGACGAGGCGGCTCAGCTCACCGGCTCGCTCGGCATGCTGCCGTCGGCGGCGCTCGGCGCGCCGGGGTCGCCCGGCCTCTATGAACCGATCCACGGGTCGGCGCCGGACATCGCCGGCCGGGGCGTCGCCAACCCGCTGGCGGCCATCCTCTCCTTCGCCATGGCCCTGCAATGGTCGCTGGGACAGCCGGATCTCGCCGGCCGTGTGACTCGCGCCGTGGATGCGGCCCTGGCCGACGGCGCGCGGACCCGCGACCTGGGCGGGACCCTTGGAACGGCGGAGATGACGGACGCCGTGCTGGCGCACCTCTGACCCCTAGAGCAAACCGCGTTCACATGGAATCATGTGAACGTGGATAATTTGCTCTAGAATCAAGGGTGTAGAGCAGGATTCAGCCATTAGTCGGTTCCGACTAATGCCATCCTGCTCTAGAGCGCTTCCCGCCGAAGTGGGTACTGGTTCGGCGATCAGGAAGCGCTCCAAATGTTTGATTCTAGAGCAAATTATCCCGGATCAGGTGATTCCATCGGATCCGGGTTTGCTCTAGGTCAGGCGACGGCCCAGGATCCGCTCAAGGATGCGGGCCGGCGAGGTCTCGGGCGCCGCCATGGCCTCGAGGGGAAGGTAGAAGGTCTGTTCCAGCATGAAGCGGCCCCGCATCGCCGCGTGCACCACACTGTCGGTATAGGCGATCCAGCTCGCCCCTGCCGGCCGGACAAGGTCGCGCGCCGGCGCGTCGCGCTGATAGGCGTCGTCGAGCTTGGCGGCGTCGTGCAGGCCCAGCATTGCGGCGTCGTAAGCGGTGCGCGTCGCCCGCGTGGCCCCCAGGCGCCTCAGGAGCCAGGCCTCGCCGGGCCAGGGGCGGCGAAGGCGATGCGCCCAGCGTCTCGCGTGCGGCTCGAACCCCTCGCCCACACGCCACAACCGCGCCTCGCCCTGCGGATTGACGTTGGTGAACACCCGCAGGATGCGCTTGCCGCCGGTGGGCTGGGAGGCGAAGGCGTCCACGTGCAGGCGGCGATCGTCCTTCCGCTTACTCTCGGCCCCTTCGGCCACGTCGCGGGTGCGCAGGCTGGTGCGGCCTCGCTCGACGCTGCCTTCGTAGCGAGGCGCTTTCTCCAGAATCAGGGATTCGGCCCAGTCCCGGTAGCGCGCCATCAGACGTCCCAGGCGCCGCTCGGCGGTCGCCTCCTCCGCCGCGCCGCGCACGTCGCCGCCAGGCGACAGGCTGATGTTCTTGGCCCGGCCGTCCGACCAGCGCGGCGAGACGAGATCGGCTTCATCTCGACCGACGGCGAAAGGCTGGCCGGGCAACAGGACGAGACCCTCGGTTTCCAGGCGGCTCGCGAATCCGTCAGGCGAGCCAAGGTTGGGCGAGCCGGAGTAATCCAAGACCATGACTTGCGCTCGCGCGGTAAGGGTGGCTGATCATACGCCGGTGACGAGGATCGCCCAAACGCTGCTCGCCGAGGGCGACCATCTCGTTCACGAGGCGGTCGGGCCCTCTCTCACCGGCCTGCAGGCGGCGGCGACGATCGGCGTGGGGATCAATTCGCTATTGTTTGCCGGCGTGCTGCCGATTCTCCTCGGCGCACTGGCCGACGAGCATCGTCTGAGCGCCTCAGGTATCGGCCTGACGGCGATGACCGAGGCCCTGGCGATGGGCGTGGCCACCGCGGCCATGGGCCTCATTCGCCGGCCGGAGCGGCTGCGCCTCGTCGGCGTCCTGGCATCGCTGGCCGTGGCCGGGCTCAACCTGGCCGCCATGGAAGCGGACGGGGTCATGCTCATCGCCCTCCGCGGGGCGACGGGGGCCAGCGAGGGCGTCCTGCTGTGGATCACCGTTTCGATGATTGCGCGGACCGTCACGCCGGAGCGATGGGCGGGGGCCTTCTTCACGGCCCAGACCCTCGCCCAACTGCTGCTGGCCATGGCCCTGGCTGCGGTCTTCGTGCCGCTCTACGGGGCCAACGGGGTGTTCGGAGCCCTTGCCGTTCTCGCCGTGGTCGGCGTCGTGCCGGCTCTCCTGTCGCCGACCCGGTTCGCGCCCCTGCCGGTCCGCCCGGATGCAAGCGAGGCGCCCACGCCGCGGGGGTGGATGGCCCTGGCGGCCACCCTCGTCTTCGTCTCCGCCGGCGCGGCCGTCGGGGTCTATGTCCAGCCCCTGGCCCACGAGGCGGGGCTCGGCGCCGGCGTTGCCCGCACCGCGGTGTGGGTCGCCCTGGCGGGTCAGGTGGCGGGCGGGGCGCTCGCCACGAGCCTCGCCGGTCGGCTGGGCTACTTCACCGTCTTCATCATCACCTCGGTGGTGGATCTGGCGGTGTGGGCCGCTTTTTCACAACCCTTGAGCGCCTGGATGTTCATTGTGGCCAATGCGCTCGGCGGGCTCGTCGGGCTCTTCCTCGGCCCGTTTCTGGTGCCCATGATCATCGACGCCGACCCCAGCCGTCGCGCCGCCATGCAGAGCGGCGCGGCTCAACTGCTCGGCGGAGCGCTTGGACCCATGCTGGCGTCTCAGGTGGTGGGCGACCGTGACGTCCACGGTGTTCTGTGGCTGGCCGCGGCGTTGTTGGCGGTGGGGTTCTCGGGCGTGGCGTGGCTGAGATTCACCGCCCGGCCGTGGCCGGTCGTACAGGAATCCTGAAGCCCGACCCTGGCCTAGTCGCCCCGCGGGGGCTCGCCCGACTTCTCGCGGTCTTCCCGCTCCTTCAGTTCCCGCTTGGCGGCGGCTTTCTCGGCCGCCTTGGCCGCTTTCGCCCGATCGCGCTCCAGTCGCTCGAACTGATAGTTGGGTTTGCGCGGCATGCGACATCATCCTCGACTGGAGCGGTTCTGTCCCAGGTCAATCGCCGATCCCGGCCGATTTGGCCAGCCCGCTACCTCCGCTATGAATGACAGCGTCAGTTGGGCCGGTACTTCTTCGGGATCGCCGCAACTTCCTCGGGGGTCAGCTTGGTCAGCTTGCGGGCGATGAGGGGCTGCCTGAAGCCGTTGGTGTCCGCCACCGCCAGCTGCAGGTCGATCGCCGAGCAGATCGAATTAGACCCCCGCACCTCCGAGATGAGGTGCGCGTCGGGCCACAGCAGTTGCGGCGATCCCGCGCTCAGGTCGACCCGATAGACGTCGTGCATATTGACGCCCAGATAGATCGTGTTGGGGTTCGGCGCCTTCCAGCCTTGCCACTGGGTGATGTAGAAGCAGGGCGTTCTGGGGTTGTCCGTGGCCGCCGAGGCGTAGCCGCCGATCAGGGCGGCGGCCATTCCCGCCACAAGCCCCCCGCGCAGGGCTTTCCGGCGAACGGTCTCGACGTGATGTTTCATTGTCTTCCTCACAATCGGCGTCCCCTTGGTTCGAGATGGGTATCGGGCTTCGCCGTGTCAAATTGCGTTTTGGGCGCAGTTCTCAGCGCCTCTCGAGACCGCCGACCAGCATGTTCGCCGCCCACACGGTCACGCTGATCACCAGCGCCGTCAGGACCGCCGGCCAGAGGCCGGAGATCTGCACCCCATGGATGAACGCGGTCACCAGCCAGACTGTGATCCCATTGACGACAAAGAGAAAAAGGCCGAGCGTCAGGATGGTCAGGGGGAGGGTGAGCAAGGCGAGGATCGGCCTCACCAGGGCGTTGAGAATCCCCAGCACCAGACCCGCCAGCAGCAGGCTGACGGCCCCATGCACGTAAACCCCCTGCACCAGGCGGGAGGCGATCCAGAAGCCGGCGGCGGCGGCGAGCGCGTACACGATGAACCGCATGGTCGCGGGCTCCCCTTTTGCAGCCGAGGTTACCATGGGATGGGCCGATGCGGGCGCCGAAAGCGGCCAGGCGGAACTTTGGTTGACGCTCGCGTAAGGTTTGAATAGCGTCCGGCAGCTGAAGGGCCTTGAGAGCCCACACGTTTTGCAGGGAGATCGCCATGGGCCTCGAACTTCGCCGACCGGAACGCACCTTCACCATCCGCCAACTGTGCCTGGAGTTTAAATGCACCCCGCGGGCGCTGAGGTTCTATGAAGACAAGGGATTGCTCTCTCCGGCCCGCCACGGACTGAACCGGGTCTATTCCTACCGCGATCGTGCGCGGCTCCAGCTGATCCTGCGCGGCAAGCGCGTGGGACTCTCGCTGGCCGAGATCCGCGAAATCCTGCAGCTCTACGGCAAGGAAGACGGCGGCGCGGCGCAGAATGCCAAGGCGCTGCGCAAATTCCGCGAGCGCATCGTCGCCTTCGAACAGCAGCGGGAGGACATCGACCATGCCATCGCCGAGCTGCGTGAGGCGTGCGCCCGCCTCGAGGGACAGCTGGCCCGGGTCCGGCCCGACCTTCTGCCCGGCGAGGCCGGTGCAGCGGATGCGTCCCGAGCCGCGCCGGGCGGCGTGCGCGACCTGACGGTGGCTAGAGCAAACTCCGTTCACATGGAGTCATGAGAACGGGGATGATTTGCTCTAGGCACGCCTGACCGACCCCATGGGGTACCAGCCGCCGGTCCGCGACCACCGCTTCGTGCTTCGCGACGTCCTCGCCATCGAACAGTATGCCAACCTGCCCGGCTTCGCCGAGGCGAGCTACGACACCGTCGAACAGATCCTGGATGAGGCGGCCCGGTTCAACGCCGAGGTGCTCGCGCCGCTGAACCCCGTCGGGGACAAGGTCGGCTGCGCCTGGAGCCCCGACAACACGGTCGCCACGCCGCCGGGCTTCAAGGACGCCTACAAGGCGCTGGTGGAGGGCGGCTGGCCGGCGCTGGGCGCCGATCCGGCCTGGGGCGGCCAGGGCTTGCCGGCGGTGGTCAACCTGGCCGTCAGCGAGATGAGTTCGTCGGCCAACATGGCCTTCTCCATGTATCCCGGCCTCACCCACGGCGCTTACTCGGCCATCCTGGCCGGAGGTTCGGACGCTCAGAAGGCGCTCTACCTGCCGCGCCTGGCCTCCGGCCAGTGGTCGGGCACCATGAACCTCACCGAGCCCCAGTGCGGCACGGATCTCGGCCTCCTGCGCACCAAGGCCACCCCGGTGGGTGACGGGACATACAGGATCACCGGACAGAAGATCTGGATCAGCGGCGGCGAGCACGACCTGGCCGAGAACATCGTCCACCTGGTGCTCGCGCGCATCAAGGGGGCGCCGGCGGGAACCCGCGGCATCAGCCTGTTCGTCGTGCCGAAGTTCATTCCAGGCCCGGACGGCGCCCTGGGCGCCCGCAACGCGGTGGTCTGCGCCGGCCTGGACGAAAAGATGGGCATCCACGGCAACGCCACATGCGTCATGGCCTACGACGAGGCGACCGGCTGGCTGGTGGGCGAGGAGAATCGCGGTCTCGCCATCATGTTCGTGATGATGAACGAGGCGCGGCTGGGGGTGGGGCTGCAGGGTCTCAGTCAGGGCGAGGCCGCCTACCAGGCGGCCGCCGCCTTCGCCCGCGACCGCCTGCAGGGCCGCTCGCTGACCGGCCCGAAGAACCCTGACGGTCCCGCCGACCCGATCCTCGTCCATCCCGACGTGCGCCGGATGCTGCTCGACGCCCGGGCGATCCTCGAAGGCGGTCGGGCCTTCCTGCTCTGGACCGCCCTGTGCGGAGACCTCGCGCGCGTCCATCCGGACGAGGGCCAGCGGCGGCGGTGCGAAGACTACATGGGCCTGATGACCCCGGTCCTGAAAGGGTATCTCACCGATCGGGGCTTCGCGATCTGCTCGGACGCCATGCAGATCCACGGCGGCTCAGGCTTCACAGAGCATTTTCCCGCCAGCCAGTACCTGCGCGACAGCCGCATCACCATGATCTACGAGGGAACCAACGGCATCCAGGCCCTGGACCTCGTCGGCCGCAAGCTGGCCGCCAACGGTGGCCGGGCGGTGATGACCTTCTTTGGCGAGATCGACGCCTTCGTCGCCGGCCACGCCGATGAGACGGCCCTGAAACCGTTCGTCGAGGCCCTGTCCGACACCAAGGCCAAGCTCCAGGACGCGACGATGTGGTTGATGCAGAACGGCCTGTCGAACCCCGACAACGCCGCAGCGGCGTCCACGGACTATCTGCATCTCTTCGGCCTGACGGGTCTCGCCTACATGTGGGCCCTGATGGCGAAGGCGGCCGGGGGCCGGATCGCCGAGGGTGACGCCGACCCGTTCTACGCCAACAAGGTTCACGTGGGCCGCCACTTCCTCGAGCGCATCCTGCCGGGCGCCGGCGCCCACCTCGCCCGGATCAAGAGTGGCGCCGCCACGATGATGGGCTTTCCAAACGAGGCTTTCTAGATGAGCGTTCATCGCGCCACGGTCGACTGGGCCCTGGGCGAAGGCGACTTCGCCAAGGGCCGTTACAGCCGCCTGCACACGATCGGGTTCGACGGTGGGATTTCCGTGCCGGGCTCGGCCTCACCCGCGGTAGTCCCGTCGCCCTGGTCCAGCGGCGAGGCGGTCGATCCTGAAGCCGCGTTCACGGCCGCGCTCAGCGCCTGCCACATGCTGACCTTCCTCGATCTCGCCCGCCGGGCCGGATTCACCGTCTCCGCCTATCGCGACGAGGCGGAGGGAACGCTTGCTCACGTCGCCCGCGGGAAAATGGCCGTCACCCGGGTGGTGCTTCGCCCCGTCATCGCCTGGACAGGCGCCAAGAGGCCGTCGGCGGCGGAAATCGACACCCTGCACCACGAAGCCCACGAACTCTGCTTCATCTCCAATTCGGTTACCACCGAGGTCGTGGTCGAAAGCCCCTCCACCGAATAGGCTTTACCGTTCGGCGTCCACCGCGCGCCAGCCGTGGGTCATCTCGTCGAGCTTCGCCTTGAGGTCGGGTGGCAGGCCGCCGGCCTCCCCCGCCGCCAGGCTGTCGGCCAGTTGTTCGGGACGGCTGGCGCCGATGATCGGAGAGGTGATGGCGGGGTTGGACAGAACCCACCTGACGGCCAGGGTGGCGAGGCTCATCCCCGCTTCGCCGGCCACCGCGCGCAGACTCTCGATGGTCTCGAATTCCCGCTCGTGCCAGTAGCGCGCCTGGTACATGGCCCCGGCCCGGCCGAGGGTGAAGCGCGAGCCCTGGGGCGGGCGGTCGCCCCGTTCGTGCTTGCCGGTGAGCAGGCCGCCGGCCAGGGGATTGTAGGGGATCACCGCGACCCCCTCTTCCTGGCAAAGGGGCAGGAGGTCGCGCTCGAAGGCGCGGAACAGCAGGTTGTAGCGCGGCTGGACGCTGTCGATGCGCACCAGGTTCTTGACCTCGCCGCGCCCAAGCGCCCGGGCGAGGCGGTGCGCCATCCAGTTGGAGACGCCCAGGTAGCGGGTCTTGCCGGCCCGCACGAGGCTGTCGAGCGCTTCAAGCGCCTCGTCGAGGGGCGTCGAGGGATCGAAACCGTGCAGCTGGTAGAGATCGACGTAGTCCGTGCCCAGGCGCTTGAGCGATCCCTCGACCGCCTCCACGATGTGCTTGCGGCTCATGCCCTGGTCCCAGGGCTTGGGCCCCATCTGGCCGAAGCATTTGGTGGCCACGATGAAGGACTGCCGCCGGCCCCTCAGCCAGCGCCCGACGATCTCCTCGGTCCGCCCGGCCGTGGCGGTGTCGCCGCCCAGCGGATAGACGTCCGCCGTGTCGATGAAGTCGATCCCGCCGTCCGCCGAGGCGTCCATGATCGCCTGGCTCTGCGCCTCGTCGCACTGAAGCCCGAAGGTCATGGTGCCGAGGCACAGGCGGGAGACCCGCAGGCCGGTGCGGCCGAACTGGATGTGTTTCATGGGGTCGAGGTTAGCCACAGTCCGGCGCGGGCTTCCAGCCCGGCCGCGTCTTTCATCTCGCACTCCCAGACCGTTTCCACGCGCCAGCCGGCCCCGATGAGCGCCTCCCTCGCCGCGCTGTCGCGGGCGCGGTTGCGGGCGACTTTGGCGACCCAGTAGTCGCGGTTGGCCTTGGGCACGCGGGCGCCGCGGGCGCAGTCGTGGCCGTGCCAGAAGCAGCCGTGAACGAAGATCGCCAGGCGGCGCCCCGGCAGCACGATGTCGGGCTTGCCGGAGAGGTCCTTGCGGTTGAGGCGGTAGCGTCCGCCCAGGCGCCAGATCAGCCGCCGGAGGGTGAGTTCCGGCGTCGTCCCCGCGCCCTTGACGCGGCGCATCACCGCCGAGCGCTTCTCCGGGCCGTAGACGTCGGTCATCGGCCAGGGGGATCACAGCCCCTCGAACAACGCGGTGGAAAGATAGCGTTCGGCGAAGCTGGGGATGATGGTGACGATGGTCTTGCCCTCCATCCCGGGCCGCGACGCCTCGTCGAAGGCGGCGACGAGGGCGGCGCCGGAGGAGATGCCGACCGGTATGCCCTCCTCGCGGGCGGCGCGGCGGGCCATGGTGAAGCTGTCCTCGTTGGAGACCTGGATGATCTCGTCGATCACCGAGCGGTCGAGAATGGCCGGCACGAAGCCGGCGCCGATCCCCTGGATCTTGTGCGGTCCGGGCTTGCCGCCGGAGAGCACCGGCGAGGCCGTGGGTTCGACGGCGACCATGCGCACCGAGGGCTTGCGGGCCTTCAGCACCTGGCCCACGCCGGTGATGGTGCCCGCGGTGCCGACCCCGGCGACCACGACGTCCACCGCGCCGCCGGTGTCGTTCCAGATTTCTTCGGCGGTCGTGGTGCGATGGATGGCGGGATTGGCCGGGTTCTCGAACTGCTGGGGCATTACCGAGCCGGGGATCTCCAGCAGGATTTCCCGCGCCCGCGCCACCGCCCCGCTCATCCCCCGCTCGGCGGGGGTCAGTTCGAGCTTGGCCCCCAGCAGCAGCAGCATCTTGCGCCGCTCGATCGACATGCTCTCGGGCATGACCAGGATCAGTTTCAGACCTTTGGCGGCTGCTACGAAGGCCAGGGCGATGCCGGTGTTGCCGCTGGTGGGCTCGACGATGGTCGCGCCCGGCGGGAGCAGCTCCTGGGCCTCGAGGGCCTCGATCATCGAGACCCCGATGCG